>JAGHER010000065.1 GCA_017889125.1 Lachnospiraceae bacterium | reverse complement strand
GATTCCAGCGTCAGCTGGGCCGCCTGTGCCACCGCATCCTCCCAGATAGTGGTGTAGGACCGCCAGCTGTCATCCTTTTCATGGATAGTCAGCCCGTAGCACTCGTCCATCCTTTCCCCGGACCGCTCCACATCGGCCACCTGTACTATGGCGCGAAATTCACCGCACCCATTCCGCAGAAAAATATTTCCCAGAAAAATCTCCTGGCGGCCGGTAAGCAGGTACACACCCATATCCCCGCCGCCCATGTACAGCTTTTTCACATTGACATTAAGCCTGCACATGCCGTTTCTGGCTTCCAGCTTTACAAATCCCACATTTTTGCCTTTTGTTTTTCCTTCGTACTCATATATGTATGAGATCAATCTGCGATATTCCGCCATATTTACCCTCCTGTCCTGGCACAAATGCAGCCGCCGTCGAACCGGCAATCCGCAGTGTAATCCGCCGCAGATGAAGCCGTATCCGATACGGCTCGTTTATTTTTATTTTATGCAAATATCCATTGAAAATATGCTTCGAAAATGTTATCCTGTATTTAACAGATTTTTTAAAAATTTTTTCTTTTTTTCAGGAGGATATCAGGTATGAGGCTTTATCGGGCAAAAGACTATGATGACATGAGCCGCAAGGCTGCCAATATCATTTCGGCGCAGGTTACTTTGAAGCCTGACTGCGTACTGGGTCTGGCTACCGGCTCCACCCCTATCGGCACCTATAAGCAGCTGATCGAGCGGTATCAGAATGGGGATCTGGATTTTTCCCAGGTGCGCACAGCGAATCTGGACGAATACAAGGGCCTGACTAAGGATAATGATCAGAGCTACTATTATTTTATGTACAACAACCTGTTCAAGGATATCAATATCGATATGGCCAACACCAATATCCCTGACGGCACCAACCCTGACGGCGCAGCTGAGGCAGCCCGTTATGATCAGGTTGTCCGCGATCTGGGCGGCGTAGACCTGCAGCTTCTGGGCATGGGACACAATGGCCACATCGGCTTTAATGAGCCCAGCGATTCCTTTGACAAGGGCACCCACTGCGTTGATCTTCAGCCCAGCACCATTGAAGCAAATAAGCGCTTCTTCGCTTCCATCGACGATGTGCCGAAGCAGGCCTATACCATGGGCATCCAGACCATCATGTCTGCCCGCAGTATTCTTCTGCTGGTAAGCGGCGCAGATAAAGCAGAGATCCTTTACAAGGCACTCCGCGGACCGATTACTCCCCATGTGCCGGCTTCTGTTCTGCAGCTGCACAAGGACGTAATCGTTATCGCTGATGAAGCAGCGCTTTCCAAGTTTGACCAGTAATACCCCATGTTACGGTCATCTGACAGAGCTGCCGGAGGAAAACCCTTCCGGCAGCTCTGTCATTTTTTATATGTCTTTTGGGTAAAAAACAAAGACCCTTCCCCCAGGCATAATGCCCATGGAAAGGATCTCTCTGCCGTCTTTTCTCCAGACAGCAATATCTACATCAATTTTCTATTCCTGGCTGTCCTTTAACCGGGACAGCTCATCTGCCAGGGCGGCAAACTGCTCTAAAGTCAACGCCTCGCCCCGCACGGCGGCAGGAAGGCCAAGCTTCTGGATGGCCGCGGAAATCTGCTCCTTGGTAAAGGGGATTTCCGGCGAATTGTTCAAGCCGTTCTGAAGGGTCTTTCTTCTCTGGTTGAAGGAGGCCCGGATTAAGCGGAATAAAAGCTTTTCATCCCTGGTCTTTACCGGCGGCTCCTTGTGCCTGGTAAGACGGATGACTGCCGACCCCACGCCGGGGCGGGGGATAAAGCAGTTTGGCGGCACATTGGCCACCAGGTAGGGCTCTGCGTAATACTGCACCGCCAGGGACAGGGCGCCGTAATCCTTGGAGCCCGGCCCGGCCTGCATCCGCTCAGCTACTTCCTTCTGTACCATAATGGTAATATTGTCAATGGGAACACGGCTTTCAAACAATCCCATGATAATGGGGGTGGTGATGTAGTAGGGCAGGTTAGCTGCCACCTTGATGGGCTTTCCCGCATTGTACGTATCCACCAGCCCCTGTATGTCTGTCTTTAAAATATCCTGATTGAGCACCGTCACATTATCGTACTCTGCCAGGGTCTCTCCCAGGATGGGAATCAGGTTGGCGTCAATCTCCACTGCCACCACATGGCGGGCATGCTCGGCCAGATACTGGGTCATGGTGCCGATCCCCGGCCCAATCTCCAGCACACAGTCCTCACGGGTAATCTCCGCAGCCTGGATGATCTTGTCCAGCACGTGGGGATCAATCAGGAAATTCTGTCCGAATTTCTTCTGAAAAGCAAACTGATATTTCTGTATAATTGCAATGGTATTCCCGGGATTTCCCAAAGTTGCCATTTTCTTTTCCTTTCTCTTTGCAGGTGTCTGTACCGGGATTGTCAGGCCTTAACTGCGCCGGAATCACCAGACTTAATCTGCGTCCCGGATTTCAGAATTTTCCTGGCCTTCCTCCGTATCCTCTTCCTTTAACCGGGTAAGGAGGATGGTCTCAATCCGGTTCTTGTCCACATGCTCGACAACCATCCGCAGGCCGTCGCTGGTTACCTCTTCGCCCTCCTCCGGCAGATGATCCAGAAGGCCGATGACCAGGCCGCCCAGAGAGTCATATTCTTCCGAAGAGAGATTTAATTCCAGACGGTCATTTAAGTCATCCAGCTTCATGGAAGCATTGACCCGGTAGGTTCCCGGCTCAAGCTCAACCAGGCTCTCCTCCTCGTCCGCATCGTACTCGTCGCGAATCTCGCCAACGATCTCCTCAAGCATATCCTCCAGAGTAATGAGGCCGGCTGTGGCGCCGTACTCGTCCAGGACGATTACAATATTATTTAAGGTCTTGCGCATCTCCACCATAAGCTCAGATGCATTCTTATATTCGTAAGTATAGAGGGGCTCCCGCAGGTAATCCCGGATGCGGAAGTCTTCCTTGCTGTCTAAAAGCAGAAGATCCTTTACATTAATGATGCCGATTACATTGTCAATGGAATCCTCATACACGGGGATACGGGTGTACCGCTCCTTCCGGTAGATCTCCAGCAGCTGGTCATAAGTATCGTCCACCTGGACAAAGGTCATATCCACACGGGGAACCATGATGTCCTTGGCAAGACTCTCACCGAAGTCGAATACGTTGGTAATCATCTTCTTCTCTTCAGTCTCCAGCACGCCCTCCTCGTGGCTTACTTCTACAATGGTACGCAGCTCGTCCTCGGTAATGGCGTCACGCTTTCCATCTGTGTCCACGCCAAAGAGCTTCAGCACCAGTCCGGAAAGAAGATTTACCAGGAAAATCACCGGAGTAAGTACTGTCATGAGGAAATAAATGTATTTCGCAAACCGCAGGGAAATTTTTTCCGCGGAATAGGTCGCCATGGTCTTGGGTGTGATTTCACCAAAAACAAGAATCAAAAGCGTAAGTATACCCGTAGCGATTCCTACTGCTTTATTTCCGAATAAACTGGAAGCCATAACCGTAGATAAGGAAGAGGCTGACAGATTCACCACATTGTTTCCGATCAAGATGGCACTGAGCATCTTGCTCTGGTTCTCCACCGTCTTGATTACTATCTCCGCCTGCTTGTTCCCGCTCTCGGCCAGGTTTCGCATACGGATCTTATTCACCGTAACAAGGGCTGTCTCTGAAGAAGAAAAGAATGCAGATAATGCTAATAAAATAAGTAAAACTAACAATTGTATGACCGCGTCACCGGACGGATCCATAATTATAACACTCCTTTAACATTTTTTTGAGGACAATGATACTATAATTAAATCGAGTTGTCAAGAAAATTTCTTTTTCTTGACAGAGGCAGGCGAATGGTAAGATTGACAGTGACAAGATAATCGGTTGCGGTTATAAGCAATTCCCCCTCAAATTATTGTGATTTTTGCGGCTATTGAATTGATTTTGCAATGCAAATGGAATATACTATAAGTGCAATAAACTTGAAAGGGGTTGATACAATGGCAGGTACTACGAATTTCAGCGTCCGCATGGACAGCGACATCAAAAAGCAGTGCGAAACGCTTTACGGCGAATTAGGGATGAACCTCACCACCGCCATCAATGTTTTCCTGCGCCAGTCGCTCCGCGTCGGTGGCTTTCCCTTTGAAGTCAGGCTGGAACAGCCGAACAAAGAAACCATCGCCGCTATGTTGGAGGCGGAACGGATCGCGCGTGATCCCAATGTGAAGCATTACTCCGATGTAGAAGAAGCACTCCGGGAGCTGAAACGATGAAACGTGATATTGTCTGGACGACAAAATTCAAAAAAGACTACAAACTGGCAATTAAGCGACACATGAACATTGACCTGTTGGACGATATTATCCGGGCCTTGTCACGGGGCGAAAAACTGCCGGAGAAGAACAAAGACCATGAATTGACCGGTGATTGGGTGGGGCATCGGGAATGCCACATTCAGCCGGACTGGCTGCTCATCTACCGTATCGAGGATGATGTGCTGGTGCTGACTCTGGCCCGCACCGGAACGCACAGCGACTTGTTCGATAAATGACAATGTTGATCTTGTGATGTTCCATCATCAGCAGCTCGGCTGCAGGATTTTGCTCTTTGCATGCCATTCCCAGCGCTTCCAGATAGCGTGGAAATAAAAATCTGCCATCAGCAACGAAACAACACCGATTCTCCTCACTCATGTCCATAATTGCGTCAGGTACCGCTTCAAACAGCTTCTCGGTGCAGTCACAATGGTGTGGAATAATAATCTTGGCACCCATCGCAGCAGTCAGCGAAGCAAATTCGCCAAAATCCTGTTTTGGGCTGACATGCATCAGCGCAATATCAGGGTGAATCCCTCTAAATCGATTCTTCTGGTCGGAGGATGTCATTCCTGCCCAGATCAAAATTCGCGTACCATCGCTCTTTCGAAATCCGCGTCCGCTGGGACGATACCCTCTGGGGGACTCGGAATGCCGACCGGTAAAAATTTGAATCGTAATGTCATCCATTCGAATCACATCACCATTGCGAACTGGGAACATACGCGCACAGTCTAAATTCTGTGCATGGTCAAAGTGTATATGGATAAGCAGAAGATAATCACAGCCACTGATGGCATCAATCGGCATGGGCCAGCACTCCAGACCGTTTACATTTCCGCCGCAACAATGCCCCATGTGCTCCAAAATAGTGGAATATCTGCACTGGAAGATAATAACGAAAAAAGATGGCTAAAATAACCATCTTTTTTCGTTCCTATTATCATTATTCCGCCTTGCGGAAAAACAAAACTTCCGTTACGTCTTCGTAAGTAAGAGATTGGGTTTCTGAATTATACCCGCGAAGGCTGTTCCATGTGCAGGATATGGATATCGTCCCGTCATCTGCCAACGTCATTCGATAAAAATAATCGGTAGTTCTGTGTTCAACACAGGAATATGTATTGTCGCTGTTTTTGGTAAAGATCCGTTCGTTTTCTTTTTCGATTTCACGTGTAATGTCATCAGCGCCCTTTTCCCACCATATCTCATTCCACTTGATCGTGCCGTCAGCCTGCTCTTCCAGATAATATTCAACACGTGTATCATCCGAATTATAGCTGTCAATTTTTGAGCTTCGAATTTGCTGAATGGCATATGCTACATAGCGCCCGTTTCTGCTTACGTTTTCGGATTTATCCTGGGCAGAAGTGTCGCTCTGTGAAAGAGATACTGTCTGCGTCTGAACTTGTCCATTTGCAACCCACGCGCCATCTTCATTGACCAGGTAACCATCAGGCGTTGTAGTATTTGTTAACAGCCAGCCTTCTGAATCAAAGTAATAGCATTGTGCAATGCCATCTCCATCACCATCCAGCCACTGCCAGCCATTGCACGCATAGCTACCATCTCCATTATCATACCACCATCTGCTGGCATTTTCGCCCGCTCCTGTCTTCCAGGCACCTGCATATGCGGTAGTCGCATAAAGAATAGATAAACAAACTGTAGCCGCAATCACTTTCTTTTTCATATAAGTAACTCTCCTTCCCCCATTTTTATGAGTAATAAAAATTATTTGTGTTTTATTTTGCTTCAAATAATGACTTTTATTGTATCCATGCGCCGGAAGCATCCACCAGATATCCGTCCGGGGTAGTTGTGGAGGCATACATCGCTCCACTAGGTGCAAGACAGTACCATTTGTTATCTACATAAATCCATCCTGTTGCCATAGAACCATCGGGATTCATATAGTACCAGAAGGAATCCACATTCTGCCATCCAGTCAACATATGGCCATTCTGGTCAAAAATATACCACTTGCCGTCAACCAGCGCCCACTGTTTTGCTGCATATGTTCCTTCTATTGTCAGCAGCTTCCAGTAAGTACCGTCATATACCCAAGCCAGCGGATTTGCATACACGCCTGTTGTGATGAGCGTCACGTTTCCCGGCCCGGAATACGTCACTGCGGTTCCTGTCCGGCCAGAGGAGCCGCCGCTGCCGCCGGAACTTCCACCAGAGCCGCCTCCCGAACTGCCGCCGGAACTTCCACCAGAGCCGCCTCCCGAACTGCCGCCAGAGCTGCCTCCGGAGCTGCCACCAGAACTGCCTCCGGAGCTGCCTCCCGAGCTGCCTCCAGAACTGCTGCTGCCAGACATTCCGAAAAATTTTACTGTATAGTCAATCACTGCATCCGTTCCATCCGGACGCTGCAGCCCTTCCACATGAACCTGAATAGTTTCGTTCCGTCCAAATGATACAGATGGCTGGAAAATCACTGCTGGGCCCATACCGTATCTTGTTTTACTCAGCGAAAAATAGCCATCCGATTCCTCGGCAGAAAAAACAAATTTTTCTCCCGATTCTCTCGTCAACGTAACCTTAATATTCTCATCTACTAAATAAGATGTATCGTTAAAGGAAATAGACCATGCTCCATAAAAATACTCATAGGGCATCACTTTGCCCGGCCAGCTTACATACCCGGCCGTGGCTTTCTCCAGATTGGATTCATCAAATGCATACATCGCACTGTATTTATTATAATATCCAAATCCAGTATACCCCATAGAGGGATTCAGGCACCAGCGCCGATGCCCTACCCGGTCAATGTTGCTGCTGTCGCTGTCTTCCATATACATATCAATAATGGTATAGCTGATACTTGGCCCATTCAAAGCCAGATTGCAGCTGCTTGTTCCCTCGTAAGCAATTTGATAAAACTCTTCATCCATATCTTCCGGTTTGTCCGGATAATGACTTAGTCTCTGAGTCCTAGCATTCAGCACAGAACCAGCCTGCGCCAGCTTGGCATAGCTGTCCTGAATCTTCACATCCGCATTTATGCCAGCAATATACCTTACAAAATTCAGGGCATTAAGTCCGTCCTCCTCGCTTTCAGCGGAAATCCGTCCTGCGGTATAAGGAGAAAAGGAAGGATTTTCTGCATAAGTCACCTTTCCCGCCCGATTAAAGGGATGAGAAGAGTAGAAGCTTCGAATCTCCTCTTCCGTGTGCTCCTGCAAATAATCTGCCTGAATGTCCACCACAAACAGGAAATCCTGATAGTTATCGGAGCTGACAATAAAGGGAATTGACAGATTGCGTACCGTCACTGGACGTTTAATCTGCAGCTTCACTGTACTTCCATTAATTTCTGGCTGTCCATTGATATTCTGCGCCGTGCCTTCGCTCATCTGCCCCAAAGTAACCTTCATATTTTGAATATTTCTGGGAATCATCCACTGGCCACTGATATCCTTCTGTGCAAAAATGTCCACGGAATAATCCTGAACCTGATTCACATCCATGTAAGCCTGTATACTCTTGCCGGTCGCTGCAAACTTTTCGATCTGCAGAACGGCGAATTCATTCTGTTCTACGGGATAGTATACATCGTACTGCGTGTCTGTCACTCCGGTGATCTTATAGCTTCCAAATGTCTCTCCTGTTTCTCTTTCCAATTTAATCTGATGTAAGGTCTTGTAGCTTGTATTTCCCTCTTCATCCGTCAGATAAAAATTACTACTGTAAAGAATCTGTGGATCTTCCTCACCAATTTCCTTAGTCAGGTAGGAAGTAAATGTCAAAACCGAATTTTCTGCTTCTACCTTAAGATTTGCTTCTGCAACAATATCTCCATCAATAACTGCAGAAATAATCCAATTTCCTGTTTTCAGCGCCCCTGTTTCAAGCCATCCTCCGATATCATATTCATTACTGTAAGAACTGAACGATATCGCAACAGCCCCTTCTTCTCCTTCTCGTTCAGCCTGAAACTGAAGCCCTGTGCTGCTGCTGCAACCTAACATAGAAAATCGAATTTCTTTTGTTCCCGGACGAATTTCTGCAGGAAATAAGGTCAGCTCCATCTCCTCTTCCAAATCAGACAACTCGCTCATTAAGATAACTGAATTTGCACGGCTGATCTGTGATGGGCTGGCTTTAACACTGCTCCAGCTTCCTCCTACCTGAGAAGGAGTGGCCTTTTTTTCAGCCTCAGACCTGCTTGCCAAATTTTCCTGACCAGCCTGAGCAATCAACGGATATCTGCCCTCCCCACTGTTTCCGCAATAATTGAAAGGCAAATATTCAATCAATACTGCCGCAGCCAGAAGTCCGGCTAGCTTTCTTCTTCGTTTCATCCTCATATCCCCCTAATCCTTCCAGGAAAACGCGGACTAAAGAATTTCCCTGGAAATCCCAATCACGCATATTTCCTGTTATTTTTTGATCTGATTATTATTTTACTTTACTCATTTCTTCAAGTCAATATACTGTTACTATTAGAAATAGTCTTTCAATTATTCTGCTATATAATTAAAAATTAGAGAATCTCGCGAAAGACAATGCTGAATCACGAATAACTGCCATACTTATTTGGATTATCTTATTTTAGGTGATACTCATGACGAAGATTCTCCTCTAATTCAGCATTTCATAGAATTAAGCCGAAACTATCCAGAAGACCGCCTACAACGTGGCCTTTCTCTCCTGGAATACTATTTGAAATTGGAAAATTAATAAACAAAAAAATAAACCGCACAATTGACTGATGACCATTGTACGGTAAAATCAAGTACCGGGAGTTACCTCTCAGAAATATTTGTTTTCATCGAAAACGCAGCGTTAATATTTTAACGCTGCGTTTTCGGTATTCTGCGGAAGGCGGTATAAACGCAGGGCATTCTGCCAGGTTACCCTCTCCAAAGTCTCCCGGTCTATGCCCTTAAGCTGGCAGATCATGTCCGCCACATAGGGGAGATTTCGCGAGGAATTGCGCTTTCCCCGCAGGGGCACCGGCGAAAGGTACGGGCAGTCCGTCTCCAAAACAATGCTTGAAAGTGGGGCGTACTCCACCACCTCCTTAAGCTTCCTTCCATTCTGAAAGGTGACCACGCCGCCGATTCCCAGGAAAAAGCCCATATTCAGGTATTCCCTGGCCATCTCCTTTCCGTAGGAAAAGCAGTGGATCACTCCGCCGATCTCTCCGGCATGGGCCGCCTTCATCATCTCCAGCGTATCCTGAGCCGCATCCCGGCTGTGGATAATCACCGGAAGTCCCACCTCTGCCGCCAGGGAAAGCTGCCGGTCAAACCATTTTTTCTGGATCTTCCGGTCAGGCTCATCCCAGTAATAATCCAGGCCAATCTCACCGATTGCCACCGTCTTTTCCCCGGCGGCGGCTTCCTTAAGCCGTTCAATATCGGCCTCCTTCATATCGCCGCATTCGCTGGGATGCACCCCTGCGGCGGCGTAAATAAAAGGATAGCGGGCCGCCAGAGCAAGGCTACGTTCGGTGCTCTCCATGCTGGCGCCTATATTTACCACAGCGCCGATCCCCGCCTCTGGAAGGGAAGCCAAAAGCGCCTCTCTGTCCGCATCAAAAGCCTCATCATCGTAATGGGCATGGGTATCAAAAATCATGTCAATCTGTCCTTTCTAGGCCTCTGCACGGTTTCGGGCCTGCCGCCAAAAAGCCAGCGCAAGCCAGAAAGCCAGCGCCGACCACCAAACCAGCATCCATTTATCTGGCCATCCTGTCTTTTCTAACGAAAAATCAGGCGTAAAAGCCCCCAGAACACCAGCAGATGGGCCGGATAATACACATAGAAAAAGTAGGTTCCCGGAAAATATCCCCGCTTTCCATTATAAAAGTGAATGGGGATAAAGGCCAGGGCCGAGATTCCTGCCCAGGAAATGCTGTCCACCGCAGCTGCAACCACACCGGCCGCCGTCTGAAGAAGGCTTCCTCTAAACCAGTAAAGCACCACCGCCATCAGGACGCCAAGGGCGCCGTAATCTGTCCGCAGAAGGGCCGCCGCACCGCACCCGGCTGCTGCGCAGAGAACCCGCAGGATGGGGTGACGGAGGTTCCGCTTAATTCCAAGGATACTTAAATAGGCAATCAGCAGGGTAAACATCACATTCTGGCAGCCCGGATGAAACCAGGTGCCAAACACAGCCAGATCAAAGGGAACCTCCGAAACCAGTGCAAATATCAGCAGCCGGAAGCCATACTCCCGCTCATGTCTGGTATAATAAGCCCCCTCAGTCAGAAGAAAGACAAAAATGGGAAAGGCCAGGCGGCCAATTCCCCTTAAAACCAGATCCACGTACCACCAGGGAGAATCCGTCCCGGCAGCGCCGCCCAGGATTCCCTGCTCCACCAGGGTAAGGCCCACATGGTCCGCCGTCATAAAGAGGAGGGCCAGAAGCTTTAACTGGGAGCCGGTGAGGCCGGAGGGGCCCCGGCGAAAGCCTCTGGCAAAGGCGGGCCCCCTCCTTCCTCTTTTTCCGGAAGAAACGGTATGAATGGGAACGGTATTCATCAGCAGATTTCCGCCCCGG
>JAGHER010000064.1 GCA_017889125.1 Lachnospiraceae bacterium | reverse complement strand
GCCGAAAAGGCCGTCCCCGCCAGATAGGCCACCATCATGGCAAGGTTATCCCCCGCATTTCCCGTCCAGATGGGCGAAGGAAGGAGAATCAAAATCACCAGTGCGGCCACACCGGCAAACTTCGCCAGCACGCCGTATTCCTTGCGCATGAAGGTATTGGCCCCCGCCCGGATCAGACCGGAGACCTCCAATATTTTTTTGTTTTGAACCGGCTGGCTTTTTACCCAGAAATAGAGATAGACCGCAAAGGCAAAAGCAATGAGTACAGAAAAAAATGAGACTGCGTAAATGAGTGACACAAGCTGTTCCATAAGCGCTCCTTTCACCGGCATCCTAAAGCTGAATGCCAAAACTCTCAGGGAAACGCTGACCAGTCACCGTTTCCCCAAACAAATGCAGCAAAAACAGATGTGCGATCTGCAGAACCGCCGCCCGTAAAAACAACGATTTGCTTCCAATTATATGCATTTACACAGATAAAGTCAATGTTAATTTTCGTTAAAATTCACAAATAATCAAGGTCTTTTTATTATCCTTAAGCAGTTTGCACAATTCCATTTCATTCTGCGCCGCCCTCTTCTTTGGTCAGAAGGCTTAAAATCAGCATCCCTGCGCAGGGAAGGAGATTGCAGAGCATACCGGTGCGGATTCCCGCCTGCTCCGCCACCAGACCGATCACCCAGGGCATGAGGATAGCGCCGCTGCTGGCCGCCGGAAGCATGATTCCCATGCTGGCCACGCTGGTCATCCGCCCGGCCCGGGCCACCGCCGTGGGATTCATCCCCGCCATGGCCGCTGCAAAGGCAAAGAGCAGAAGAATAGCCGTCCACTGACTTCCCGCCTGCATAAGTCCAAAATAAAAGACGATGCAGCCCAGTGACATCCAGATCATGGCCTTTCTGGCCTTCCGGATGGGAAAGACGAAGGCAAAGAGCATCCTGGCCGCCAGCGTGGCCAGCCACATCACCGTCACCGTGTAGGTGCTTAAGGCTCCCGTCAGTATCCCGCTCCCTTTAAAATACGTCACCAGCCACCCGGTAACGCTGGTCTCCGCCCCGTTCTGGCAGAAGAGAAGGCCGGTAAGAAGCCAGAATTTCCGGCTCCGCAAAAAGCTCCAGTCGGTGCCGCCCTTCTTTTCCCGGACTCCCCTCTCCATAGGGGTGAAGACAAAAATCAGCCACAGAATCAGGCCGCAGAGAGCCAGGGCCCCCATGGGAAAAGAAGGAGACACCATCCCCGCAGCCGAAATCAGGAAAGGGCAAAGCAGAGCGCCCAGGGCATAACAGCTGTGCATGATGTTCATGCCCCTGGTGCGGTCCTCCGAATTATCCCCCACCAGGATGGTGCAGGTGTTGATGGTAGAGCCCTTTCCGATTCCCACCAGGAAAAAGGCTGCCATCAGAAGGCCTGCCCAGCCAGTGACCGCCATCAGAAGATACCCCACGGCATACCCGGCCGTCAAAAGGGCGACGCTCCTTTTCATCCCCAGCTTCCCCGCCAGGAAAGCCGCCGCGAAACCAGCCGCCAGATTTCCCACATTCATCATGGAAAGCAGCGTCCCGGTCATGGCATAGTCAAAGCCCAGCTGCTCCTTAAGAAGGCTGACCACCACACCGCAGCTTATGGCGCAGATCCCGCTGATAAAAAAGGTCTGATATCCGGCATTTCTCTGCCGTGTGCCCGCTGCAGCCCCCTTATTCTTACCCATTCCTTGTTCCATTTCCCCTTACTCTCCTTTTCCCTTGTTTCCCTTTACTGACTTTTATCCTCTAACTCCGTCCCCTGGTAAAAGAACTCCAGAATCTCCTGAAAGCTCTTCCCCTCCTTGGCCATCCCCTGGGCGCCGTTCTGGCTCATGCCTGCCCCGTGGCCGTAGCCGCCGCCGTAAATGGTAAACAGCTTGCTTCCGTCCCGAGCTGTGCCCACCTCCTGGATGGCGATAAAAGCGCTGGGCAGAAGGCTTAAGCCGTCCACCGAGGTGCCGTCCTTCCGCTCGATCTCAAGCTCGCTGCTTCCTAAGGTCCGCCGCACATCCATCTGCCCCTGGCAGGTTCGGGTATTGCCCTCTGTATCGGTGAGCACCAGCTTTTTCACCACGCCTCCCGGCCCCCGCTCTTTTACGCGGATAGAATCAATCCAGGCCATCCCCAGCTGATTTCCCAGGGTGCTGCCCTTATACAGAGCCGTCCACCGGTACATGGGGAAGGAGGAATCGTAGGAAGGCACATCCGGATTGCAGATAAATTCCGTAAAGGCCTCATTGGAGGTCAGATCCCTGGTGCGCCTCTGCTCCCGAAGCTCCACCGCCTGAAGGTAAGGCGTGGAAGAGCCGTCGGTGCCCCATACACTGCCGTCGGTGCCATGCCCGCAGGAGGTGGAATAGTAATACGCTTCCACCGGCTGATCCTCATAGCAGAGAATCTTCCCGTAGGTCTCATCCACCGCCTGGTCTGTGCGGGGATTGGTGGAAATGTTATTGTACACCTGATAATTGGTGCTGTCATCCACATGGGCGCCGTACTGGCTGTAGCTGTTGCCCATAATCTGCCGGTAAGCGTAGGTTCTGGCGCAGACCGCCTGGGCCTTAAGTGCCTCCAGCTCATAGCTGGCCGGCATCTCGCTGGGCACCACCTTTTTCAGATACTCCTCCAGCAGCACATCATTAATCAGCACCAGGCCATTCTCTGCCAGACAGATCTCCATCCGGCCGCCGTACACCGGCGTTCCCTGGCTTCGGTTCAGGCTGTCCACCTGGATGCCCTCTTCCTCCGAATCTGGAACGATCGCCACACGGCCGCTGGAAAGCTTCTCGTCTTCCGGCGTAAAGGTCAGCTGAGAACCCGACTTAAGCTTTTCCTCCTGATCCTCCTTTTCTCCGTAAATCATCACCCCGTCGCAATTCAGGGTAATGGTCACCTGACTGTGGACAATGTCCTGGAAATTGTCATTCATCAGTAGGACCCGGATCCGGTCTGCCTGGAAGGGCCGCACAATCAGGGCCGCACACAGCTTCCCATTGGCCGCCACAAACTCCTGCAGGTCATATCCCACCAGAATATCCGCCTTGGACTTCTCCGCATAGTCGCCGTAAACCTTGTAGACCCGGAAGCTGGGCGCTAAGGGCACCTGGCCGTAGCCCTCGATTTCTATGTAATCCTCACCCACTGCCAGCACCTTTCCGGTGATCCGGTCCTTCTTAATGGTGATCCGGGAAAGCCTGCCCTTCTCCAGAGTCAGATCTACAATATTGTGCAGCACGTTTTCCCCGCTCTTCTCGCTGTCAGGAAGAGGAAAGCTTCTGGTAATGGATCCGGCGTGAACGTACAGCTCCCCGTCCTCCACCTTTTCCACCCACACATTCTCATAAACCACATTTTCCGAAATCAGCCTGCCCACACCGGCCAGCTCCCCGTCCCGGACAAAAATCTGAATCTTCTGATCCAGGTACTGATCCAAAGCTAGGCCTTCAAAGCGGAAATCCCCATCACTGGTGTAGCACATCCAGCTTCCGGCGCCCTCCACATTGGCCGGTGTCCCATAAAGGATCACCTCCAGAGTCTCCGGCCCCTCTTCCTTAGCAGCAGCCTCCTCGTAAATGCTCCACCACAGGTCTGCCGGATAAGGCTCATCCCGGTTGCTGGAATTCACATTCACCTGGCTGGCATACCGCTCCCCCAGGAAACCAGCCAGCAGCCTGGCCTCCTGATAGGT
Organism: Lachnospiraceae bacterium; assembly: GCA_017889125.1. Classification (GTDB taxonomy): domain Bacteria; phylum Bacillota; class Clostridia; order Lachnospirales; family Lachnospiraceae; genus Caccovicinus. The sequence goes on along the minus strand of JAGHER010000064.1, from coordinate 13,134 downwards.
TAAGGGCTGCTGAGCCGCCCGGGCAGTGGGCTCTGTATACTCAGTACTCATACCGCCGTGATCATAGAGGTAATCCATGTAAATCACGTACCAGTTGTTCTTTTCCTTATCCGAAAAATGAGAGCTTCCCGTCTCCTGGGAATACTGGACACACTCCTCTCTGGACACATGGAAAAGGGCCGCCGCCTTGGCAGCCTGGGCCCTGGTTATCCCTTCCTTCTCCGGCTCCAGCCACAAAATCAGGCCGATCAGCACGAAGACCAGCGCAAAAATCCCCCCGAATCGTATGATAAATGATTTTCTGCTCATGATTTCCCTTCAAATCCGAATTTACTCGTTCTTCTTTCCTTTGCCCTGCTTTGTCTGCGGCATATCCTTCCCGGCCGGCTCATCCGGTCTGCTTTGCACAATCTTTCGGCTCTCCTCGTCGATACAGCTGACCCCCTCATAAGCCGCCGTATCCTCCGGCAGCTGCTTTCTTCTGAGGGACGCCTTCACCCCATCTGACAGCAGACGGTAGATGACCGCAAAGGTAGGCACGCCGATAATCATTCCCACAAAACCGAAAAGTCCCCCAAACAGCAAAATAGAAAAGAGCACCCAGAAGCTGGAAATCCCCGTAGATTCTCCCAGAATCTTGGGCCCCAGAATGTTTCCGTCAAACTGCTGAAGCAGCAGGATAAAGATCAGGAAATATACACACTGAATCGGATTTACCAGCAGTACCAGAATGGCAGAAGGAACCGCGCCGATAAATGGCCCGAAGAAAGGAATCACATTGGTGACGCCCACAATCACGCTGATTAACAGCACATAGGGCATCTTCATCAGGCTCATGCAGATAAAGCAGAGAATGCCGATAATCAGGGAATCCACAAGCTTTCCGATGATAAAGCCGCCGAAGACCTGGTGAATGTATCTGGCCTCCTGAATAATCCGGTTTGCCCACAAAAGCGGCGCTATGCTGTACACCACCTTCTTTGCGATGGTAACCAGACTGTCCTTCATATTCAGCAGATACACCATGACAATCAAACCGATGAGGATATTCTTCACCCAGTTTAAAAAGCTGAACATCCCGCTGGAAAGGCTGCTGATGATGGTATTGATATTTGGCGCCAGCACATTGGTGATCCATTCCCGCAGCCATGCCATTCCCTGATTCATGTAATTCTGCAGGTACATCGCTGCTTCCGGGTTCGCCTTAAGCATCTCCTCTATCCAGGCGCTGAAATTATTCATGTTCTCCGGAAGGGCATCCATCACATTGCGCACGCTGCGCAAAAGCTCGGGGATCAGCATGGAAAAAAGCCCTACCACCACAACGATCAGCACCAGAAGGCTGACTATTGTTCCCACACATTTGCCCAGATTCCTGCGGCTTCTCTCTGAGGGAATAAGGCGGCTTAAGCGGGAATCCAGCTTTCTCCCGCACCAGTTGTACACCGGCGTCAGCAGATAGGCCAGCACTGCTCCGTAAATCACGGGCATCAGGATGGACAGCAGGGTAAGGGCTGCCGCCTTCACCCACTGAATCTTAATCAGCAGGTAGGCGAAGGCAATGCTGGCAGCGATAACACAGAAGGCTGTCAGCCCCCATCGGACATACACTTTCTTGTGGTTCTGTTCCATAAAAAATCCTCTCCTTAAAGAATAAAGCAGCGATTTCTCGCTGCTTTTATCTTTGGTAAATCCCAAAATGCCGGTTCTTACTAATTGACGCCTAGCCTTGCTAGGTGGGTAACCTCACTTAGACTTCTGCCTTCCACTCGAAGGAGGCCTGACATCCGTCTAAAAATATTGGAATCCCTTATGTCATACTGTAGGTTCAAATAAGGTAAGAGTGTCGAACATCCCAGGAATTACACTTCCAAATAACATTCTGAAATCTCCTGTGATTTCATGTAACGATTATACACCAGGTATATGGGTTTTTCAAGGTCTTTTTTCGCGGCAGGTTTTTACCGAATTTCCCGCATCTTCCATTTTCCTGCCTTTTTCATTCTCCCGCTGCTTTTCGTTCTCCCGCTACGCCTGCTCCGCCTTGGCAAGCTTCACCAGGCGGCTGGTGCCAAGACGGTCGGCGCCCAGGGAAACAAATTCTTCCGCGTCAGCAAAGGAAGAAATACCGCCTGCCGCCTTGATCTTTACACCTTCCCCTACATGCTTCGCAAAAAGCGCGATATCTGCGAAGGTAGCGCCTGCCGTGGAGAAGCCTGTTGAGGTCTTGATAAAACCCGCTCCGGAGTCCGTCACTACCTGGCACATGCGGATCTTCTCCTCCTCAGTCAGAAGGCAGGTCTCGATAATCACCTTTAAGATTTTCTCCCCGCAGGCCTCCTTTACCTGGCGGATCTCCTCCTCCACCTTCTGGTAATTGCCGTCCTTCACATCCCCCAGATTGATGACCATATCGATCTCATCTGCTCCATTCTCGATGGCATCCCTGGTCTCAAATACCTTCACCGCCCCGGTCTGATAGCCGTTAGGGAAGCCAATCACCGTGCACACCGCCATGCGGCTGCCCAGATACTCCTTGGCCCGTTTCACATAGGAAGGAGGAATGCACACGGAAGCCGTGCCCCAGGCAACTGCGTCATCGCAGATCTGCCGGATCTCCTCCCAGCTTGCCGTCTGGCTTAATAATGTGTGATCCACCATACTTAAAATTTTCGCTTTATCCATTGTTCTCTCCTTAATGTTATGATGTTGCGTCTGCTGCCGCCCTTTTGCTGACGGATCGCTCCACACTGCACGTTTGCGCAATCCTCACCGAATTTTCTCCAGCACGCTCTCCCCGGACATATCCTCCGTCTTCTCTACCCCAAGATAATCCAGAATGGTAGCCGCAATATCGCTGAAAGAACTTCTGGTTCCCAGATTTATCCCCGGCTTCACTCCCGGCCCGGCAATGATCCAGGGCGTATATTCCCGAGAATGGTCTGTGGAAGGCGTGCTGGGATCGCAGCCATGGTCTGCCGTAATCATCAGCAGATCCTCCGGCCCCAGCATGGCCAGAAGCTGGGGGAGCTTTTCATCAAAGGCCGTCAGGGCCCTGGCGTAGCCCTCCACATCGTTGCGGTGGCCGTAAAGCATATCATAATCCACCAGATTGGTAAAGCACAGCCCGTGAAAATCCCGTTTTCCGTACTCCAGGGTCCGCTGGATGCCTTCCGCATTCCCGGATGTGCGCACCATATCGGTAATCCCCTGACCGGCAAAAATGTCAGAAATCTTCCCCACAGCCAGCACATCCATCCCTGCTTCCCGGATGGCATCCAGCATGGTCTTTCCCGGAGGAACCAGGGAATAATCATGGCGGCGGCTGGTGCGTGAGAAGGGATACTCTCCCTCAAAAGGCCTTGCAATCACCCGGCCCACGCCGTAAGGGCCTGTGCACAGCCTTCTGGCAATCTCGCAGTACCGGTACAGCTCTTCAATAGGAACCACCGACTCGTGGGCGGCAATCTGGAACACGCTGTCTGCGGAGGTGTACACGATCAGCTTTCCTGTCTCCATATGCTCCCGGCCGTAATCCTTAATCACCTCTGTGCCGGAATAAGGCAGGTTGCAGAGAACGCCTCTCCCCGTCTCTCTGGAAAATGCGTCCAGCAGCTCCTTAGGAAAGCCATTGGGAAATACCGGAAGGGGCTTGGGTGAAACCAGCCCGGCAATCTCCCAGTGGCCGATGGTGGTATCCTTCCCCTTAGAGCGCTCCGCCATCCTGGCCACAGCCCCGGAAAAGGAATCATCCTCCGCCTTCCGTCCCCATTCCATGCCATCGATATGGAACAGGCCCAGCCTGGTCAGATTCGGCATGGAAAAGCTGGGGCTTTTTGCGGCTGCCCGCATGGTGTTGCTTCCCGCATCCCCGAAATCTGCAGCATCCGGCAGCTCGCCGATTCCCACACTGTCCAGCACAATCAGAAATACTCGTTTCATCAATTCTGCCTCTCCTTTTCATTATTGATTATGGGCTTCATTCTATCACATTTTCCCGGTTCATAAAAGCCCAAAGAAAACTTTTTCTCTTTTGAAGATTTTCTCCTGCAGATTCCGTTATAATAAATGTAAGAAGATGCAAAGGAGGGCAAATCCGTGGAGGATCAGATGCAGCTGGAGCACTGGATGAATCAATACCAAAACTTAATATATTCCATCTGCTATCGTCTCACCGGTGACTATTTTGATGCGGAGGACCTGGCTCAGGATACCTTTTTATCCGCCTACCGCCACCGCGGCGAATTTGACGGCCAGAATGAAAAGGCCTGGCTGTGCCGGATCGCCACCAACAAGTGCATCGACTATCTCAAGCGGGCAGGACGCCGCTCCGTTCCCACAGAGGATCTGTATTTCACCGCTCTGCCGGACAGCCGCTCCTCCCCGGAGAAGGATATCCTGGAAAAGGAGGTACGGCAAAAGCTCTATGACTGCTGCTGCCGCCTGTCCTCCCCCTACCGTGAGGTGGCCCTGGATTATTACTACTATGAGATGGACATCGGCCAGATCACCGCGAAAACAGGGAAAAACAAAAAGACCCTTCAGACCCAGATCTACCGGGCCAAGGGCATGCTGCGAAACCTTATGCGAAAGGAGGATCTCCAAATATGAAAAAGCAGATAACACAGACACCGCAGACTGCGCGGACTGACAGGATCAGCCTGGAAGACCTTTCTCTGCTCTGCCAGGATGATGACTGGATGGAGCAGTTCATTGCGGATACCCAGGAAAACCATATGAAAAATGCTCCTTTCCATATGAAGGAGGAGGTGTTAGAGCGCCAGCGGCAGATCGACGCACCTTCCAAAATCCCCTTCCCTTCGCCCAAAATCCAGCTGCTGCGCTACAGCCTGCAGGTCAGCGCTGCCGCAGTGGGCGCCATTATCCTGCTGTTTACCTGGCCGGAAGGCGGGTATTTCCCCGAAAGCTTTCATAAGCTCTACGGCATCCACCAGCAGATAAGCCTTGGCCCTTCGGACCTGGCAGCCCGCAGACGCCCGGGCACAGGCAGATCCGGCACAGGCCTGTCCAGCGCAGACAGGCTGTCGGGCTATACAGATAAACTATGGCAGAGTCACCGCAGCTCTTTCGACTCTGCAAATCCTTTTTCCATTGAACGATTTAACCGGGAGGTAACGCCAAATGACTAGAAAGAAAAGTAAATTTTTAACCTTCTGCTGTTCCCTGATCCCGGGGGCAGGAGAAATGTATCTGGGATTCTTAAAACAGGGCATCAGCATCATGGCTGCCTTCGGGGCCGTGTACGTAGTCGGCGGAATAATCTTCCCTCCCCTGACCACCTTCTGTGCGGTGATCTGGTTTTACAGCTTCTTCCACACCCATAATTTAAACAGCCTGCCTGATGAAGAATTTTACGCCATTCAGGATGACTTCCTTATCCACGCCAGCCAGCTGGCCGATGGAAAGACCGTCTTATTAAACCAGTACCGGAAGCTGACCGCCGCCGTGCTGATCCTGTTAGGCATTTCCATCATCTTAAACAATGTGAACGATTTTATCTTTTACTTTGCCTATGACATCATCCGCCTTCCCGACAGCGTGCTGGATCTGATGTCCTGGTTTTCCAGGCGGCTTCCCCAGACCATCGCCGCCGTGGCCATCATCATCGCCGGCAGCTGCCTGATCCGGAATAAAAAGCAGGAGCTGGATAAGAGCATCTCCCTCCCGCCGGGACTTCCCATGGAGGAAGCCGTTCCGGAAAGCGATGAAGGGGCCTCCCCCGGCGAAAAGCCGGAAACCGATGCCGCAACATAACCTGGATACTATGGCATAGCAAAACGTCATGACTCCGCAAAGCATCATAGCATCGCAAAACGTCATGGCTCCGCAAAGCATCATGGCATGCCAAAATGCCGGGACCGCCTGTCACAACTGGCCGTCCCGGCATTTTTCGTACTGCTTTAACGCTCTGTTTTTCCGACTTTCTGCTCTGCCTTTTCCGAGTTATGCCTCGTTAATCACCAGGGCAATCATCTCCAGGTCTTCATCCGTATTGTTCTCCATGCTGTGCCACTGGCCGCAGGCGATGGTGCAGATATCCCCGGGGCCTACCTCCGTCCTGGACTCATCATTGTCCACAAAGGTGCCGTGGCCCTTGATGATGTAATAGGGCTCCGTGTTCCCCACATGCTGATGCCAGCCAATGCTGCAGTGAGGCGGGATAACCACTCTGGCATACATGGGGCCGTGGCCCATCAGCTCCTCTCCGGTAAGGATGTGGTACAGCACAACATGTCCCTTTCCGCCCCGAAGTCCTTCTACTACAATTCCTTCATTCTTTCTTACCATATGTAATACCCTCCCGCTTTTGTTTTCCTCTTCTCCCGCAGCGGCCCAGCCGCGCCTATCCGCTGGGACCGCTGTTTTCGTTTATTTAAAAAATTCATGACCGCCGTGCTGGAACAGATAGGTGAGACTTCCGTCAAACCATCTGACATTTCCCGACTGGGACGCTCCTCTGTTCATAAAATACAGCGCCCCCTGTGAATAATCCTCCCCGTCCAGAGCCCGGTTCACGCAGTCAATGGTATCCTGGGTTACCTTTACCCGGTTAATAGAGCCATTGATCACCGGTGAAAACTGGGATCTCTGATAAACCACCTCGGTGATGGTATTGGGGAACTTCCCGCTCCGCACCCGGTTCATAATCACATTTGCCACCAGGATCTTTCCTGTGCTGTCGCAGCCTCCGGCCTCCGCCTGGACGATCTTTAACATCACCTGATAATCCTCGTCGCTGTAGGGAATCCGCAGGGCCGCTCTTCTGGCCTCTTCTTCCTTTTTCCGTACTTCCTCAACCGCACGCTTTGCAGCATCGCCTACCTGGCGTACCCGGTCCTCCTTCTGGAGCAGTACTACCCGCTCCCTGAGGGCATCGCCGGATCTTACATTCTCCATGGTATCCTGTTCCAGAACATTTCCAATCAGCACCTGTCCGCTTCCGGATCCTTCCGTCATGTTCCAGCTTTCCGCTTCTGCTAACAATCCACTTTCTTCAAACCCTGTTCTCGGATAAGCGGCTGCAGCCTCTGCTGTCAGAACGGCGTCTTCATAAGCCTCCGCATCCGGCGCCGGGCAGTACAGGTTCTCGCTGAATGCCGATCCTAACACCTGTATGTCCGGATCCTCTTCCGGTTCGTCCTCATCTTCATCTCCTGGATGAATCTGATCGTAGGCCGCCAGCGCATTTCTGCCCCCGCCGCCAAAGCTGGTGGAGTTGAAGGCCACCACGGAAATCACCGTACAGCCCACAGTCAGGACCGCAGCGCTCCGGTGCATCCGCTTTGACACATTTCCCACCAGTACCTTAACGAACTGGAAAAGAGTTTGAAGAAACGAGTGTAATGTTGACATACATTCGCCTCTTTTCTCATTTTTTCTGGTGCAGGCAGGGATGATCCCCCACTTTCTGCATCGTTTTCGGTTCATCAAGGCACATTATATGGGAATCGGTGCAAAAATGTCAATGGAGCCAGTTCATTTTTGGCGTTTTTCCCAGGGCAAAAAATTTGCCGTTCACTTTTTTGTAATATCCCCATAAAATTATTAACATTTTTTGTTGATAAATTCTAAAAAAATCGAGGATAATTTTTACAAATATGTTACATTTCCGTTACTTTTTACATGCGTCGACGGCGGTCGAAAACCGCCGTCGATACATTATGTTAACTTTTAAGGTTATTTTATTCGCATTTCCTTCCAGGAAAACGTTTCTTTAATCCGCGTTTCCTTAAATCAGCGCCGCAAAAGTCCCCTCCGTCATCCGGCGCAGATCCTCGGGAGCCAGGATAATCTGGCAGCCCCGCATACCGGCACTGACGTAAATCTGATCGTAAAGCTGCGCTGTTTCTTCTATATAAGTAGGAAACTTCTTTTTCATGCCGATGGGGGAACAGCCGCCACGGATGTAGCCCGTAAGGGGAAGGAGCTCCTTTACGTGAATCATCTCCACCTTCTTGTCCCCGGCCGCCCGGGCTGTCTTCTTTAAATCCAGCTCCTCATCCACCGGGATGCAGCAGACCAGATACCCGGTCTTTTCTCCCCGCAGCACCAGGGTCTTGTACACGCAGTCATGATCCACCCCGAGGGCATCAGCCGCATGGCTTCCCGATAAATCCGACTCGTCCACCGGGTACTGGGATGTGCCGTAAGCAATCCCTGCCGCCTCTAACATCCGCATCACATTGGTCTTTGTCTTGTCGCTCATTTTGGAGAAAATCCCTCTTCCTATTGGCCGCTGATACACTTTCAGCCAATCGCTGATGCTCTTCTTACTGGCCGTTAATGTAGTTCACCAGGCCGCCAGCGGTAATAATCTTCTGCATAAACGGCGGAAATGCCTGGCCGGTAAAGCTCTGGCCGGTGGTCTTATCCGTAATCACGCCGCTGTCAAAATCCACTTCCACCTCATGGCCGCTCTCGATGGCCTTTGCCGCCTCAGGGCACTCGATGATGGGAAGACCGATATTGATGGCATTCCGGTAAAAGATCCGGGCAAAGGTCTCGGCAATCACGCAGCTGACCCCAGCACACTTGATGGCCAGAGGCGCATGCTCTCTGGAAGAGCCGCAGCCGAAGTTTTTATTTGCCACAATAATGTCGCCCTTCTGCACCTTATTCACAAACTCCTTGTCAATATCCTCCATGCAGTGCTTGGCCAGCTCCTCGCCCTTGGTGGCATTTAAGTATCTGGCCGGGATGATTACGTCAGTATCTACATTGTCGCCATATTTAAACACATGTCCTGTTGCTTTCATTTTGTCCTCCTTGCTTTTCGCTATTATTGGGGAAGCACTGATTCCCTTAATCCAGCTGGCAGGGACAGGAAATCTTTCCGGTCACCGCACTTGCCGCCGCCACTGCCGGGCTTGCCAGATATACCTCCGAATCCACATGGCCCATACGTCCCACAAAGTTCCGGTTTGTGGTGGAAACGCAGCGCTCTCCCGCCGCCAGGATTCCCATGTAGCCGCCAAGACAGGGGCCGCAGGTGGGGGTGCTGACTACCGCACCGGCCTCGATAAAGATTTCCAGCAGGCCTTCTTTCAAAGACTGCAGGTAGATGGCCTGAGTAGCCGGAATCACGATGCAGCGCACATTCTTCGCTACCTTTCTTCCCTTCATCACCTGGGCCGCAATCCGCATATCGTCCATGCGCCCGTTGGTGCAGGAGCCGATCACCACCTGGTCGATGGCAATGTCACCCACCTCATCGATAGTTCTGGTGTTTTCCGGCAGATGGGGGAAGGACACTGTGGGCTTTAACTGGGACAAATCAATGGTATAGGTCTCCTCATACTCGGCATCCGCGTCCGCCTCGTATACGGTAAATTCTCTCTTGGAATGCTCCTTCATGTACTGGATGGCCAGGTCATCCACCGGGAAGATGCCGTTCTTTCCGCCTGCCTCGATGGCCATGTTGCAGATGGTAAAACGGTCATCCATGGTCAGATGCTTGATGCCCTCGCCGGTAAATTCCATGGACTTATACAATGCGCCATCCACGCCGATCATGCCGATAATGTGCAGGATCACATCCTTGCCGCTGACCCACTTGGCCGGTTTTCCCACCAGCTCAAAGCGGATGGCAGAGGGAACCTTAAACCAGGCCTTTCCCGTCACCATACCGGCAGCCATATCGGTACTGCCCACACCGGTGGAAAATACGCCCAAGGCTCCGTAGGTACAGGTGTGGGAATCGGCGCCGATCACCGCGTCGCCAGCCACCACCAGGCCTTTTTCCGGGAGCAGGGCATGCTCGATGCCCATCTCGCCCACATCAAAATAATTGGAAATCTCATGACGGCAGGCAAAATCACGGCAGCACTTGCAGTTCTCTGCGGACTTGATATCCTTGTTGGGGATAAAATGGTCCATAACCAGAGCAATCTTATCCTTATCAAATACCGTCTGCTTTGTCATCTTCGTCATTTCATTAATCGCCACCGGCGATGTGATATCATTTCCCAGCACCAGATCCAGATCTGCCTCGATCAGCTGTCCGGCCTTAACCTCGCTTAAGCCTGCATGGGCCGCCAAAATCTTCTGGGTCATTGTCATTCCCATATCGAATATCCTCCTTAATTGCTTCAATCATTGCTTTACATTTTAGCATAAGTATTGTTATAATAAAAATACATAATAAGAATACAATCCATAAAATCCAGTTATAATGAAAGGAGGGCCTTCCATGGATCAAAATCTGGCCCAGTACAAAATCTTCTACGAGGTGGCCAAGGCGGGGAACATTTCCCGCGCTGCAAAGGAGCTTTACATCAGCCAGCCAGCGATCAGCAAGGCGATCAGCAAGCTGGAGGACAGCCTGAAGGTCAGCCTTTTTACCCGCAGTTCCCGGGGCGTTCAGCTGACCCCTGAGGGAGAGCTTCTCTTTTCCCACACCCAGGCCGCCTTTCAGGCCCTGGATCAGGGCGAGCAGGAGCTTCGCCGGATCCGGGAATTTAACATCGGCCACCTGCGCATCGGCGTAAGCAACACTTTGTGCAAATATATCCTCCTTCCCTACCTGAAGAATTTTATCGAGCAGTATCCCCACATCAAGATCACCATCGAGAGCCAGGCCACCGCAAAGACCATCACCAAGCTGGATCAGAGTACCCTGGACTTAGGACTGGTGGCAGAGCCCTCTCTCCGCTCCGGCCTTTCCTTCATCCCGGTGATGGACATTCAGGATATCTTCGTGTCCACCCGCAGCTACCTGGACAATCTGTACCTGCGTGAGGGATCCGGTGCCGACCTTTTTGCCTGCGGCAATATCATGCTCTTAGACCAGAGCAACATGACCCGCCATCACGTAGATGAATACCTGGCCGAAAACCAGATTCAGCCGAAGCAGGTGCTGGAGGTAACCACCATGGATCTGCTCATCGAATTTGCCAAGATCGGCCTGGGCGTGGCCTGCGTCATCAAGGAGCTGGTGCAGAAGGAGCTGGATTCCGGACGGTTGGTGGAGATTCCTCTGGAAATTCCGATCCATAAGCGCACCATTGGCTTCGCCTTCCATCCGGGGAATCCGTCTACGGCGTTGAAGACTTTTTTGGAGTTTTTATATTGAGGATGCCGGAAAAACAAGACTGAATTTAGGGGGAGGTATTTATGAGCGATAATGTATCTGCTTTTAATTCGCTTGAATACAATGCTAAAATCCGAAAAACGATTCCCTATTATGATGAGTTTTATAAACAAGTAATTTCTGTTGTTAAAGCTAAAACAGAAAATCCATTGTGTTGGCTTGATGTAGGGTGTGGAACGGGACGGATGGCAGATGAAGTATTTCATAATGTAGCCGTTAAACGTTTCGTATTTTGTGATAATTCTCCAAAAATGATTGAACTGGTCAAAAAGCAACATACTGAGCCATGCTCAGAGTTTATGAATATTTCCGTTCTTGATATTAAAGAAAAAGATTGCTTTGATATTGTCACAGCAATACAGGTGCTGCATTATCTATCCTATGAAGAACGAATAGCGGCAATAAAAAATTGTCTAAATGCCCTCTGCAAGGATGGGATTTTTATCTATTTTGAAAATTTCCGTCCTAAAAGCGAGGTTCTCCTGCCACTATATTTTCAAAGATGGAAAGCCTATCAGCTTTCACAAGGAAAACCGCAAGAAGAAGTAGACAGACATCTTCAACGTTATGGAAAAGATTATTTTCCTATTACTATTGATGAACACATAAAAATTCTGACAGATTGCGGTTTTCGATATAGTGAAATACTTTGGTTATCAAATATGCAAGTAGGGATAATGGGGATAAAATAAATTTTACGTTACGGAGGAGTAGTCATGGATATAAAAATAGTACCTGCCTATGAACATCGTGAGGAAATTCGTATATTATTTTCCGAATATGTAAATATGCTAATCACAAATGATGAATCATTCAAACAATACCTTGACCTGCAAAACTATGATGAAGAAGTCAAGCATTTAGAATCAAAATATGGTATGCCTGATGGACGGTTATATTTAGTTTACTGTGATGGGAAATTAGCAGGCTGTATAGGTTTAAGAAAAATTGATAATCAGAACTGTGAAATGAAACGTCTATATGTAAGACCAGAATTTCGCGGGAAAAAGTTGGGAAATATTTTGATTGAAAAAATTATAGGGGATGCACGGGAAATCGGATATTCTTATATGTTATTAGATACATTGCCATTTTTGCAAAGTGCAATACACATGTACAAGAAATTTGGTTTTTACGAGATAGAAAGTTATAATAATAGTCCAATGGATACTTCGATTTATATGAAACTCGATTTATAAACTTCGAGTTGTTGAAGTAAGAAATAGTAATTGACCGTGCAGAGCGAAGGATACTTCTTGAATCAATATGTTGGTGTGTAGTACTTTTAGATAGTGAGCTGAACATGGATATGGTTTGTCTCTGACTCTCTTCAGCCCCCACCTCACGATGATGCCCTTGCCATTAGCTGCACCCTTCCCGCTGCCAGGCGGGTCAGGGACTTTCACCCCGCCCGCCGCCTTTTGCAATCAGTCAATATTTCAAAAATTCTGCCGGTGTCATGATCGCCGGATTTTTCACACCAGATTCCAAAAAATCTTTATCACCGGTAAGAAGAACATCAGCTTTTGCCTCAATCGCTGCCCGCAGAATAGACGGTCATTTACATCCCGGATTTGCCTTTCCGTCACGTTTTCGTCTGTTGGAATCGGAACTAATTCTAAAGTCACCAGTTGTTGAAAATTCGTTTCATTTCATCAACATTCTGCTCACAGATCAGTCCATGATTGGGATATGAAGCTGCTTTTACATACGCCTGAAACGGCGCTCCGTTGGCACTTAATGCCGCAGAAATAAGGACATTGGTATCAATCAAAACTCTCATGTCTTTTCGTCCTCGTTCCGCAATTCTTTGACAAGTGCCATCACATCATCTTCCGAAGTCAAGCCAGTGCGTTCCGCTTCTCCGGCCATTTCCTGCTGGAGCATTTGCATGGCGTACACAGCAGAATTGACAATACGGACAGTATTTCCTTCCACCACGAAAGTAACCCTGTCGCCGCTTGCCACACCGAGGACATCTCGGACATCCTTCGGGATTGTGATCTGTCCTTTTGCCATGACCT
>JAGHER010000063.1 GCA_017889125.1 Lachnospiraceae bacterium | reverse complement strand
CATTCCGCATGAACACATCGCTCATGAGTGTAAGATTCTTTAAAATCCCTCTGTACCGCTCATAGCGGATTTCCAGTTCATTGCGCTCCGCAGCCTGCTCATCCTTTCTTTCCTCCTGTGCAGCTGCGTTCGTCTCTCTGCACATATAAGCAACTCCTTTCTGCATGTTAAATTATGCCCGATAACCTTGAGTTGCCCTGCGCTGCTTTTATTGTAAACTTTACTCTCCCTGAGGAAATTTTAGCACAAACCACTTCTTTTGGCTACTGCAACTTGGCGGAGGCAGTGCCAAAGAATACCCCCATTCTGCGGAGATTCCCATGCTCACAAGGGAACATAATCCTCTCCCGACATGATCGCTGAAAATGGTATGGATGCTTTCACCTCCGATGGATTAGGATTAATCCTAAAGCAGACTACTGATTCATTCTGCTTTTTCTATCTCCTTTTCTGCAAAATCCATATTGTCATTTTTTTAACAATCCTATTGTCATTTGTAAAATTTATGTTATACTTAGGAAAAGTCTTTGGGGGCAGGGTTTTCTGCCCCTCTGCGATACGTGATAAAGGAGAAAGCTGCCATGAGCCAAAGAAACCTTACCTTACTGACCGACCTCTATGAATTAACCATGATGCAGGGCTATTTTATGGAGAAGGACGCCAACGAAACCGTAATTTTCGACATGTTCTACCGGAACAATCCCTTCGGCAACGGCTTTGCCGTCTGTGCCGGATTAGAGCAGGTGATTGAGTACATCGAAGACCTTCATTTTGACCAGGAGGATGTGGATTATCTGCGGAGCACCGGCATGTTCCGTGAGGAATTTCTTGACTATCTTTTGGGCTTCCGGTTTTCGGGAGATATTTACGCCATCCCCGAGGGAACTGTGGTCTTCCCCCGGGAGCCGCTGATCAAGGTGGTGGCGCCCATTATGGAGGCCCAGCTGATTGAGACGGCCCTGTTAAATATCATCAACCATCAGAGCCTGATTGCCACCAAGACCTACCGGGTGGTACATGCCGCCCAGGGGGACGGGGTGATGGAATTTGGCCTTCGCCGGGCGCAGGGGCCGGACGCGGGCATTTACGGAGCCCGGGCGGCCATGATTGCCGGATGCATCGGCACCTCCAATGTACTTACGGGAAAGATGTTTGACGTGCCGGTGAAGGGAACCCACGCCCACAGCTGGATCATGAGCTTCCCTGACGAGCTTACGGCCTTCCGCACCTACGCCAAGCTTTACCCCTCCGCCTGCATCCTGCTGGTGGATACCTACGATACCTTAAATTCCGGCGTTCCCCACGCCATCCAGGTCTTCCAGGAGATGCGGGATGCTGGCATTCCCCTTACCTTTTACGGCATCCGCTTAGACAGCGGCGACCTGGCCTATCTGTCAAAGAAGGCCAAGAAGATGCTGGATGAGGCCGGTTTTTCCGATGCAGTGATCTCCGCCTCCAACGACCTGGACGAGGAGCTGATCAACAGCTTGAAGCTTCAGGGCGCCGCCATTAATTCCTGGGGCGTAGGCACCAATCTGATTACAGCCAAGGATTGCCCCTCCTTCGGCGGCGTGTATAAGCTGGCCGCCGTCCGCGACCGGGAGACGGGAAAATTTATCCCGAAAATCAAGCTTTCGGAAAATGTGGAGAAGATTACGAATCCCGGGGACAAGGCCATCCAGCGGATCTACAGCCGGGAGACGGGAAAGATTATCGCTGACTTAATCTGCCTGGCAGACGAGACCTTTGACGAAAATAATTCCCTGCTGCTTTTCGACCCGGTGCAAACATGGAAAAAGACCCTCCTGGCTCCGGGCAGCTACACTATGCGGCAGCTGCTGATCCCCGTTTTCCAGAAGGGTCAGTGCGTTTATCATTCTCCGAAGGTCATGGAGATCCAGGCTTACTGCAAGAAGGAGCTTGCCACACTCTGGGAAGAGTCCCTCCGTCTGGTGAATCCCCACAAGGTCCATGTGGATCTGTCCAACGAGCTGTGGCACATCAAGAATCAGCTCCTGGATTCCTACAATTACGGAAGATAATCGCAGGATTTCTCCTGCTAAGAAAAGCGTGTCCGCAGAGTCTGGACCAGGCATCCCAGCCCACATCCGATTATGGCAGGCAATATCCAGCCAATCCCCGCAGCCGCCCCCGGAAGGAGGGCGGCTGTTTTGATCAGGCCCGGCGCTCCCTCCCAGGTAAAGGCTAACGTCTGGCAAATGCTGGCCGCCGCCGTAAATCCCACGCAAAATGGATAAACCAGCGGAAAGCGGCCAAGCCACCGGTGAAGAAAGGCCAGCAGGATCAGGACGATGGAAATCGGATAGATGGCTTCAATCACCGGGGCAGACAGCTCCAGCACCCGGGTAAGCCCTGCATTGGAGATGAAAAGGCTCACCACCGCAAAGACCACCGTCCATCCTCTGGCAGAAATGCCGGGAAGAATGGTGGAAAAGTATTCGCTGCAGCAGCTTAAAAGCCCGATGCACACATTCAGACAGGCAATGAAAAAGATGCCCGCCAGAAGGATCAGTCCCGTTCTCCCGTAGAGAGAATCAGCCACCCAGGTAAGGATCCGCACGCCATTTCCGGCGCCCTCAAGCTCCGCGCCTCCCATATTCCCCATATAAGCCAGCGCACAGTAAACCAGAGCCAGCACCGCCCCGGCAATCAGTCCGGAGAAAATGGTCTCCCGCACCAGAGCACCCTCAGACTTTATCCCTTTTGCCCGGATATTTAAGGCAATAACGATTCCAAAATTCAGGGCAGCCATGGCATCCATGGTCTGATAGCCCGCCAGGATCCCCTGACTCACCGCATTTATCTCATAGCCGCCTGCCGCATGGCCGCTCTGCCCCACCGGCCAGCAGATGCATCCCGCCAGAAGGAGGGCAATGAGAATCATCAGGCATGGGGCCGTCACCTTTCCCAGACGGTCGCTCAGCTTGTCCGGCCGCATGGCCAAAAGAGCCGCCGCCGCAAAAAACAGCGCAGAAAACAAAAGCTGCGTCCCCCCTCCTGCATGTTCCCCGAGGAAAGGAAGAGCGGCCATCTCATAGGCCGTCCCCGCCGTCCTGGGAATCGCCAGGCAGGGGCCGATGGCCAGATAAATCACCACCGTAAAAATAAGAGAAAACCGCGGATGGACCCGTCCGGCCAGCTTGTCAAGGCCTCCGGCCAATGCCACTGCCGTCACCCCCAGTATAGGCAGGCAGACGGCGCTTAAGAGAAAGCCTGCCGCCGCAGGCCACAGCTTTTCCCCTGCCAAATAGCCGAGAAAGGGCGGAAAAATCAGATTCCCCGCCCCAAAAAACATCGAAAATAACGTAAATCCCACCAATAGCCGATTGGCCCAGGAAAGCTTCTGCTTCATCTTTCCCCTCCTTTATACCAGTCCCATGGAACGCAGGATGTACAGCCAGCCGGTGAGGGTAAACGCGCTGAGAAACGTGGTTACCATCACGGCGCTGCTGGTCACCGTGCCCTCATGGCCCATATTTTTTGCCATAACAAAGCAGCTTACGGTAGTCGGCGAGCCAAGCATCACCAGGGCCGCCGCCAGATAGCTGTCCCTAAAGCCCAGCCGCACTGCCGCAGGAAGGAAGATGGCGCAGAAAAGCACCAGCTTCATCACGCTGCAGCCCAGAGCAGGCTTCCATCGTTTCAGAGCCAGCCGCCAGTCAAAGGCCGCCCCCATAGCCATAAGTCCCAGAGGCGTAGCCAGATTGGCCACATATTGAAGCGTCTTAGTCATGATCTGCGGCTGAGGCAGGGAGAGAACCGACCAGGCCATCCCCGCTGCAATGCCCAGGATAATGGGATTGGTGATAATGTCCCGAAGGGTGCGCTTCATCAGCTCCCCGTCAATCCGCTGCCGCTCCGGCTTCATAAAGGCCAGGATCACTACCGCCATCACATTGTACAGAGGCACTGTGCCGATAATCATTAACGGCGCCATCCCCGCGTCCCCGTAGATATTGGTGATAAAGCCCACGCCCAGAAGGGCTGCGCTGGAGCGGTAGGCCGCCTGGGCAAATTCCCCCCGGACAGCCCCGTCAGGCAGAAGGCGGGCGATTCCCATGGAAAGAAGGATGGAAATCACCGTAGCCGCAAAACAGAAGGCCACAAACCGGCCGTCCCACACCTCCAGGAAATCCGCCCCGGAAAGCTCCCGGAACAAAAGCACCGGGAGAGCAATTTTAAACACAAAGGTATTCATCCGGCCGATAAACTGGTCATCAAACATCCCTCTGCTCTTAAAAAGCAGGCCAAGAATCATCAAAAGAAAGATAGGGATGGTGGCATTCAGGCAGAAAATCAGATTCTCCATTGCTTACTCCCCCTGCTGTTTATCCGCCGCCTCTTCCTCCGGCTTCTTATCTGTATCTCCATAATCCATTACCTCTGCATCTCTATCATACGCTTCCTCTGCATCCTGATCCCGCGCCTCATCCGTATTCCCATACCGCTCTTCCACAAGCCGTCTGAATTCCTCCTCGGAGCACCCGATCTCCGCCAGACGCTTCCGCCGTCTCTCCCGGCGCTCCTCCATCTCCCGGCGCTCCTGCTCACGGTTCCGGTGAATCACCGCAGCCAGCAGAATAATCAGCGCTGCAGATCCGGCAGCAATACCGCCAATGAGAAATACCTGCCGGGGAATGGCAAAGCCTGCCGCCGGTGAACCGGTCTCCTGGCCGTCCTCCGGGCTCTCTTCATCAGCAGGAGCATTCTCGCCGTCTACTGTCTGGCTGTTGGCAGGAGCCATCTCCTCCTCTGTCCGGATATCCACCAGATAGTAGCTTCCCACCAGCCGGTCATCATAGGTATAGCGCACCTGCGCCACCGCCTTTTCCGGCGCTCCGGCCCCCATGGCCTCCCCGGAAACAAGCGTCCGGTCTGTATCCGTCAGCGCTGCCTCTAAAGGCACGGTCACCTTCTGCACCCCATCTATTCCCAGCTGATCCTGCCGGTAGGTCTCCCCCTCCACCGTCAGACTTCCGCTTTCATCAAAAAGGGTGGCCTCATCACCGGCGGCATCCAGATTCTGGAACCGGGAAAAGCCGAAATCCATCAGGGCGATGGTATCGGAATAATGGGTCCAGTTGCTCTTTAAAATCACGGCTACCTGGCTTCGATCGCCATTATCCGCCAGGGTCACCAGGGTGTTTCCGGCAATGGAGGTAAATCCGGTCTTCCCCGCCACAGCATACGGGTAATAGGTGTCGCTGCTCTCATCGGTGGTGATAAGAAGCTTGTGCTCCATATTCACCCGCAGCCCATCAGGATTGTGGAAGGTGGCCGGGAGATTATAGGAGGTGGATGCATTGATCTCCAGCAGGGTCTCATTGGCAAAAGCAGCCCGACCAATCATCGCCATGTCATAGGCTGACACATACTGATTGTCATCATTTAGTCCGGAGGGATTGGCAAAATTGCTCTCCGTACAGCCCAGTTCCCGGATGGTGTCATTCATCATGGCCACGAAGCCCTCCCGTGTGCCGCCTACATGCTCCGCCAGAGCATTGGCCGCCTGGTTTGAGGAGCGCAGAAGCATCGCATAAAGGCAGTCCCGCACCGTCAGCTGGTCTCCCTCCTCCAGGGAGAGCGCATTGCCGCTGCCCGATTCTACATTGTAAACCGCATCATGGGAGAAGGTAACCATCTCATCCAGAGACTCACAGTTCTCAATCACCACCAGGGCGGTGAGAAGCTTGGTAATGCTGGCCGGGGCGTAGGGCAGATGGATGTTCTGGCCAAAAATCACAGCCCCTGTCTCCTGATCCACCACGATGCCGGCCTCCGCCTGGATTCCCGTATCCGAAGGCCACACCGGCTTTGCGTACACAGGAAATACAAAGGCCTCCATGGCCACAGCAAGGCCTGCCGCCAGAGCAGCCGCCCGCAGTCTGATGTGCCTGATTGTTATTTTCAATTGTCTCATTGCCTATCGTTCCTTTTTCTTTGGAATTCAGATTTTTTCTGTCCGGAGGACAAAAAGTCATTTTATGGTCATCCTTCTTATCATACCATGATTTCCTCTCCTTGTCCTTAAAAAATTTGTGAATTATCCTCTGCTCCGCTTCTCTCCCCTTCCGCAAGAGAGAACAGGTTCCCATCCGCTCCCGGCACTCCCGCTCGAAAAGCACCACCGCATCTTCCCGAAAAATTCTTTCAGCTGCTTTTTCTTGAACTATACTACTATTCTCTCCTTAATAATATAGATCTATTTCGCAATATCCCGATATAAATCCTTACGAAATTCTGTAGGACTTTTATTCATCCATTTACGAAAGGTTTCCGAATAATAGCTTGCTCCGCGAAATCCAACAGAAAGAGCAATTTCAACGATAAGCATATCCGTAGTCCGCAATAATTCAATGCTTTTATGCAGGCGGTATTGGGTAAGATATCCATTGGGTGACTGAGAAAAAAATTTTAAAAACAGCTTATAACATTTGCTCTCCCCCACAGCTCCAGACCTGGCAATATCGGAAAGGGTAATTTTTTCAGTATAATTTTTTTGAACAAACTGTACCATGTTTTTTATCACGAATAACTCCTGGTTCTGACGCTGATTTTTTTCATTATCTGGCGGCATGTTTTCAACTAGCAATGACCAAATTGCCGAAAATTCAGACAAAATCTGGAGCGGTGCCGTTTTCCTTTCCCTGTTTTTGTAAATAGAAATAATCCGCTCATAGATATTCTTTTGCCAAAGAATTTCCGAAGATAGATATAGAAAAGGCGCTTGCGTATTCGAAATAACCGGTTCAATGAAATCCTGCTGGAAAGAGGGAATTGAACACAATACCATAGGATGAAGAAGAGCGCATATAAATTCACACTCTGTGCGTTGCTCGGAATACCCGAAATGCATCTGTCCTGCGTTTACCACAATTCCTCGACCAGAGAAAAGATGCGAAACTGCACCATTTACATTGTAGTCCATTTTTCCGCTTATCACAGCA
This sequence comes from Lachnospiraceae bacterium, assembly GCA_017889125.1. GTDB lineage: Bacteria > Bacillota > Clostridia > Lachnospirales > Lachnospiraceae > Caccovicinus. The sequence goes on along the minus strand of JAGHER010000063.1, from coordinate 4,430 downwards.
ATCAATTCGATGGCATCATGCCAATGGTTTGGCGCGGTAAAATTAGGATGGCTGGAAAGACGTCCTTTGCGGACATAAAATGGATAGCCAAAATAATCGTAAACCACCTTTTCCGATTTGTCAGCAGTTAATTCTATTAATACGCTCATACGCAAACCTCACGGAATTGTTATCATTTTTCACGAATAATTGATAGAAGTCCCAAAATATATACGATATAATTATAATCATTAGGGTAAAATTCGTCAATGGAGAGCAATTATATCAGCAGACCATCATGTGCATACAGAATACAGTGATAACTATTTCAAAGTAGAAAGGATGAACGCTTATGACAATGCGAGAACGAATTTTGCAAGGTAAATTATTTACGGATGGATGTGAAGGTCTTCCGGAAGAACGGCAAAAAGCAAAGATACGTATGAAAGCCTTTAATGATTCCAGCCCGGAAGATGTGGAAAAACGCCAAATGCTGCTGCAGGAAATTTTCGGGAAAGAGACAAATGCCTGGATTGAACCGCCATTTTATTTTTGCTATGGAAAAAATATCTCTGTAGGGAAAGGAACCTACATCAATATGAATTGCAATTTTATTGACGATGGTTTAATTAAAATTGGAGAAAATGTGTTATTTGGCCCGGCAGTTACCCTTGCAACTGTAGGGCATCCGATTAATCCGCAAATGCGGGAATATATGTATACCGCACCGATAGAAATAGGGGATAACTGCTGGCTGGGCGCAAATGTTGTGGTTCTGCCTGGAGTTAAAATCGGGAAAAACAGTGTGATTGGGGGCGGGAGTGTTGTCATACATGATATACCAGAAAATTCTGTAGCAGCCGGAAATCCCTGTAGGGTTATCCGGGAAATTGGAGAAAAAGATTCTCTCTATTATTATAAAGATAGAAAAATTGATAAAAATGATCTGTTAGAGGAAAAGCAATTACGAAAAGATCGTACTACATAAATATCGCAACTAAATTTTGTGTGCTCTTGTCAAGGGATGCTTTGACTTGTTTTGTCGAATTATACCAGTTTTCATTTCCAATTATGTGATATTTTATGATTTTTGTCAATTTTGTCTATTACATTTCCTTTTTTATTGTGATAATATTGACATGCATGTATATTCATCAAAGAAAGGAAGGATAAGCAATGAAAAACTTCAGGAAAAGAGGTGTTCTTCTTCTGGCTGCAGCCGCCGTCTGTGCGGTTCTCTCCGGCTGTCAAAGTGCAGACAGCACCCGGATCGTCCGAATCGGCCACAACCAGTCCACCAATCACCCGACCCACATTGCCCTGACTGAATTCCAGACCTTCATCAATGACCGTCTGGGAGACAAGTACCAGGTAGAGGTCTATCCCAGTGAACTTCTGGGCTCTCAGACAGACATGGTTCAGCTGACCCAGACGGGAGCCATCGACTTCTGTGTGGCCAGCAATGCCATCCTGGAGACCTTCAGCAAGAACTACGAGATTTTCAATCTCCCTTACCTGTTCTCCAGCGCGGAGGCCTACCACGCAGCCATGGATGATGAGAGCCTCACCAACCCCATTTTTGATTCTACCGTAAAGGCCGGCTTTACTGCCGTTACCTGGTTAGATGCCGGAACACGGAATTTTTATACGGTAAACACCCCCATCAACAGTCCTGCCGATTTAAAGGGCTTAAAGATCCGTGTTCAGCAGTCGCCGACGAATATCGAAATGATGCGGCTTCTAGGCGGCTCCGCCACGCCCATGGGCTTCGGCGATGTGTACACCGCCCTCCAGTCCCATATCATCGACGGCGCTGAGAACAATGAGATGGCCCTTACGGACAATGGCCACGGCGACGTGTGCAAATATTATTCCTACGATATGCACCAGATGGTTCCCGATATCCTGATTGGAAACAATGCCTTCATGGAAGGCCTCACTGACGAGGAACGGGCCATCTTTGAGGAAGGCTTCCAGCTGATTAACACCGTGCAGCGGGAGGAATGGACAAAGGCCGTGGAAAATGCCAAGAGCCGGGCACAGAATGAACAGCATGTGGAATTCATCTATCCCGATGTGCAGCCCTTCATGGATGCCTGCATGCCGCTCCACGAATCCATGCTGGCAAACAATCCCGACCTTCAGAGCACCTATGACGCCATTCAGGCTTACAATGCACAGTATTCACAGTCAGAATAAGGGGGAAAAGCATGAAGCAGTTACGAAATATTTTAGACCGGATTCTTGAATTTCTGGCCGGAATCAGTTTCCTGGCCATGGTTGTACTGACCTGCTGGCAGGTTTTCACCCGCTACGTCCTTCAGAATCCTTCTTCCTGGTCAGAAGAGCTGGTATCCTACCTCTTTGCCTGGATGGCCCTCCTTGGCGCCTCCATCGTGGTAGGTGAGCGGGGACATATGAACATCCCGGTAGTGGTGGAGCGGATGGGCCCCGGCGCCCAGAAGTTCTTCTCCATTTTTGCGGAAGTCATCGCCTGCATCTTTGCTGCAGTTATCCTTGTGCTTGGCGGCGTGCAGATCACCAGCCTTGCCATGGGACAGATGACCTCTTCTCTGGGCGTGGCCGTAGGCATCTTTTACGTGGTTCTGCCCTTAAGCGGCGTGCTGAACATCATCTACACTCTGATTAATATTTATGATATCGTAAAAGGAAATATCCGTGTTCTGCCCGGCGAGGAAACCGCCGCGCCGCAAAGCAAATGAAAGGAGGCTTAAACCATGGCAATGCAGTCTTTGCTTATTATCATTGTTGTACTGGCGGTGCTGCTGGTGATCGGAGTACCCATCTCCTACGCCATCGGCATCTCCTCTCTGGTGGCCATTCTCCAGTCTGTGCCCCTGGACGTATCCGTATTAACCGCAGCCCAGAGAACCTTCGTGGGCATGAGCAAGTTCAGCCTCACCGCTATCCCCTTCTTCATCCTGGCCGGAAACCTGATGAACCAGGGCGGCATCGCAAAGCGGCTGGTTGACTTCGTTCTGGCAATCCTGGGAAAGCTTCCCGGCGCCCTGCTGGTGACCAATGTAGGCGCCAACGCCCTATTCGGCGCCATCTCCGGCTCTGCCTCCGCTGCGGCTGCCGCAGTAGGAAGCATGGTGGCAGAAGGCGAGGAGGAACAGGGCTACGAGCGGGCCATCTGTGCCGCCACCAACGGCGCTTCTGCCCCCTCCGGCCTTCTGATTCCGCCCTCCAACGCGCTGATTACTTACTCACTGGTATCCGGAGGCACCTCCGTAGCTGCCCTCTTTTTGGCCGGTTACGTTCCCGGCATCCTCTGGGCCGTCTGCTGCGTAGTCGTAGCCATCATTATCGCAAAGAAAAAGGGCTACAAGGGTACGCCCGGAAAGTTTGACTGGAAGAACCTGGGCACCGCCACCCTGCGGGCCATTCCTTCCCTTTCCCTGATCGTTGTGGTGATCGGCGGCATCATCGCCGGCATCTTCACTGCCACAGAAGGCTCTGCTATCGCCGTAGTTTACGCCCTGATCCTGGGCATCTGCTACCGGAATATCACCTGGAAATCCTTCTGGAAGATCCTGGTGGACAGCGCCAAGATGAGCGGCATGGTCGTCTTCCTGATCGGTGTTTCCAATATCCTTGGATGGGTTATGGCCTTCACCCAGATTCCTCAGGCCATCTCCGACGCCCTTTTAGGCATTACCAGCAATCAGTACATTATCCTGCTGATTATGAATGTCATCCTGCTGATCGCAGGCACCTTCATGGATGTAACCCCGGCCATCATGATCTTCACCCCTCTGTTCCTTCCGGTGGTGCAGACCTTCGGCATGGATCCCATCCACTTCGGCCTGATCCTGGTTTACAACCTGTGTATCGGCAACATCACCCCGCCGGTAGGCAACACCCTTTTCGTGGCTATCAAGGTAGGCAAAACCTCCCTGGCCAAGGTCATGCCCTACATGCTCATGTATTATGTGGCCATCCTCATCGGCCTGCTGCTGGTGACCTACGTCCCGGCCATAAGTATGGCTCTGCCGCAGATAGCTGGGCTGGTGTAAGGAAAAGGCTGTATGGGAATTGACATATGGCGATTACTGTACGATAATTCCTATACGGGAATTCATACCGATATACAAGAACTCATACCGAAAAAATACCCCCTGGCTTTCGCCAGAGGGTATTTTTAAATTCTATAAATTTATCAATTATGATTGATTACTAGGCTTGGTTGATCGCAGCCTGCGCAGCAGCGAGCCTTGCAATCGGCACCCGGAAGGGTGAGCAGGATACATAGTCCAGGCCGATCTTGTGGCAGAACTCTACGGAAGAAGGATCTCCGCCATGCTCGCCGCAGATACCGATGTGCAGCTCAGGACGGGTGGCCTTTCCTAACTTGATTGCCATCTCCATCAGCTTGCCTACGCCTGTCTGGTCTAACTTAGCGAATGGATCGTTCTCAAAGATCTTTG
>JAGHER010000005.1 GCA_017889125.1 Lachnospiraceae bacterium | reverse complement strand
TTTCAAAAACCACTTTTCAAATCCATTTTTTTGTGCTATACTACATGTGTTCGGGGCATTAGCGCAGTTGGGAGCGCGCCACACTGGCAGTGTGGAGGCCACGGGTTCAAGTCCCGTATGCTCCAGTCGATGAAACCCTCGTATTTATGCGGATGTGCCGGTAAATGCGAGGGTTTTTGCCGTATTTCTGTGAGCCAGCTACAGCGACAAAGGCAAAAATATTCTGCATCTTGCAATTAAAATCTGCATATGCTATAATGCCGATAGGCAAAAGGATACAGCTATTCCATGTAATGTGGAAAACGAAAACCCCCAGATGGCAGTCTGGGGGTTTTCTATTCCCGATTTTAGCGGCAGGGCTTAACGCCGCAGGCTCATTACCGGCTACTTCTTACCGTCCAGCCATTTACAGATGAGGTGGCAAACCACACCTGCCATAACGGTAAGAATAAAGGATACAGCATCTTCCATGTAATGCACCCCCTTCCTGTTGCCAGTATCGGGGCGGTAACATAGGCATTGTAACATAGTTGCGGTTATCCCGCAATAAAAACGGCTCTCTCGATCTCCCCCTCGCTCTCACCTACCCCACAGAAACCCCGCCATCATACACCTCCAGCATTACCCGGATCAGATCCTTCACCGCCTTCGTCAGCACATTCCCCTTATGGTAAGCGATAACGACGAAAAATTCCGCCGGCGGGTCCATGGAAAAGCAGCAGATCCGCTGTTCCTGCCGGATCATGGAACGGGGAATAAAGGCAAGTCCCTTGTGATCCTCCACCATTTTCAGCGAAGCATCCAGATCACTGATTTCACAGAGTACCTTGGGCGATACGGAATGGTTCCGGAAAATCTCCCTCTCCAGCGTCCGGAAAAAGCTGTTGGCCTGATTCAAAATAAAGGGCATATCCTGCATACAGGAAAAATTTACCCCCATTTCTCCAAAATCCCTGGCTAACGGCTCATCTGCCGGCATAACCAGAAGCAGCTCCTCCTTTTTCAAAGGAATAAATTCCAGAAGACTGTGAGAAGGCTCACGGCTGGCCATCACTGCCAGATCCGCCATTCCCCCCAGGAGGTAATCCTTGGCCACAGAAATATTTCCATTGACCGTACTCAGCACCACGTCGGGATACAGCTCCTTAAAGGAAGGCAGGATAGCCGAGGCAAAGTCCGGAAGAAGGGCATTATTATAAATCAGCGTAATCTGCCTGCGGCTTTCCCTCTTTAACGAATTGATCTCCTCCAGCGCCTTCTGGTAAATGCTCATCACCGACCGGGCGCCGTTTACATACACCTTTCCCGCGTCTGTAAGCAGCAGCTCATTTTTCTCCCGACGAAAAAGCTTTGCATCCAGCTCCTTCTCCAGCTTCTTCACCTGCTGGCTCAAGGCAGGCTGGGTTACCAGGAGCCGCTCCGCCGCCCGTGAAAGGCTCCTTTCCTCAGAAATGGCAATCACGTATTCTAAAAGCTGGGTATTCATCCCTTTCTCCCCTCCCTTTCCCCATCCCCAGTCTGCTGAAATTCATTCCACAGTTTCCTGGCATAGGCATTTAAGGCGGGCGTATACAGAGGATTATCCTTGTCCTGCCCGATCACCAGATAAGCCAAGTACCGCTCTGCCTGGGTAAGCACCTTATTTTTTGCCAGAATAATGGACAGATTCAGATAGTAACGGGGGCTGATGGAGAAATACACAATATCCTCAGCGTCTCTCACCATAGCGGATTTCGGAAGAAAGCCTGCGCCAGTACCCTGGCGGATCATGTTGCTGAGCACCAGATTGTTGTTGGTCTCAAAAACTACCGTGGGGTAGATTCCCTCCTTGGCGAAAATATTGTCTGAGATGGCGCGCACCGTGGTGCCTGCCGAGAGAAGGACAAAGGGCGTGTCGGCAATCTCGGCCACGGAGATAGGAAGGAGCGTGTCCGGATAGCCCTCTGCTGAAAGCCCCTTGGCGGCCAGGCGGTGAAAGGAAGGCACCCCAATTACCATCTCTTCTTTGGAAATAATAATATAGTCAAATTCCGGATCCTCGCTGTCATAGCAGGACCCCAGGGCATAAGTCACCTTCCCCTGCCGCACCAGATCCCGCAGTTCACTCATGTAGGATTCCCGGATAGCCACCTTTACCCCGGGAAAACGGCGGCTGAAACGGGCAAAAACTGTAGCCACCATGATGGAGCCCCGCAAAGGCGTCGCCCCCACGATGATTTCCTCCTGCAGCTCATGGGTAAGCTGGTAAATCGTCTGATAGGTCTGATCCTTTACCTGAAGAATCTTTCTGGCCGCATCCAGATAAATCCTTCCCGCCGGCGTAAGGATCAGCTTCTTCTTTTCCCGGTAAAATAAATCTGTCCCCAGCTCCGTCTCCAGCCGGGACAAAAATACGCTCAGCGTAGGCTGGGAAACCCCAAGCCGCTTTGCCGCCCCGCTTAAGCTTCCCGTCTCTGCAATGGCCGTAATGTAGCCCATGGTCTTTACCTCCACCCTTGTCCACTCCTCTCTGCCGCGGCCTCTAAACTCATGCCGTTCTTTCCTTTTATCATAAATTTTTCTTCTCTTCCTGTCAAATGCTTTTCCGATTTTCTATAGTTTTTCCTTATATCTTATATAACCATTGCTGGATTGCGCATGCAGAAAAAAGCCTATATAATACAACTGTAACAACAAAACAAAAGATAATCTGCACAATCCAGGCGGCCGTTTTTCATGAAAGGACAGGGCATATTATCCTTTTTGTATTAATTTTCATAATGGAGGACTATTTATGTCTACACAGCTTATTATTACCTTATGCATTCTGGCATTTCTGGTAGTCATGCTGCTTTCCCATAAGCTTCCTTATGGCGTATCAGCGATGATCTGCTGCGTGCTCTTCGTGTTCTTCGGCATCCTGGATCTGAAGACGGCATTCTCCGGTCTGTCCAACAGCACCACCCTGATGATTGCCCCCATGATCGTTGTGGCAAGTGCTCTGGGAAAGACCAGCCTCATCCGCCGGCTTCGCCATGTGATGAACCGGCTTCAGGGCAAGAGCGGTTTCCTTCTGGTGGCCGGCCTCTGCGGCATGACCATCATCCTCTCCCAGTTAATGGGACAGATTGCCTGTATCTCCGTAATGCTTCTGTTCTTACAGACGCTGGACGATGAAAGCGAATTCTCTCCGGCCCGGATGCTGTTCCTGGTTGCCACCATCAACTGCATCGCTACCTCTAAGATCCCGATCGGCATGGGCGCAACCATGCCCGGCACCATCAATTCCTATTATCAAGGCCTGGTAGGACCGGAAAATCTTCTGGGCATCACCGACTACTGCAAGGCTGGCATCCTTCCTCTGATTGTTGGAACCATTTACTGCGTCTTCATGTACCGCATGATTCCCAACGGCGCCATCGACAATGGCCAGGTTAAAGACGTAAAGGACGCGGAGCCTATTTCCAAGAAAGACGAAATGTTCATCTTCGGCGTGTTTATCGCCATTATGGCCGGATTCATGTTTACCAACCAGCTGGGCAGCGATATCACCAACGTTATCCCGGCAGCAGGCCTTCTGGTCCTGATTGTGTTCAACGTATTAAGCATTCCTGAGGTAATGAAGTCCTTAACCAGCGACATGGTATGGATGGTTGCCGGTATGAGCGTTGTCTCCACCGCACTTTCCGCCACCGGAGCCGGTGAGCTGATCGGCCAGACCGTATTAAATATCCTGGGCGGCAATCCAAGCGGACTGTTCGTTTCCATCGTATTCTGTGTGGCCTGCACCCTGATGACCAACTTCATGTCCAACATGGGCACCATGGCACTCATGAGCCCCATCGCTGCTTCCACTGCACTGGCTGGCGGCATGAACGTAAAGGCCGTTGTCCTGACCTGCTGTGTATCCGCATGGTTTGCTATCGTACTTCCCACCGGATGTTCCGGCGCCATGATGGCCTTCGGTATCGGCAACCACAATGCCTTTAAGCTGATGAAATTTACCCTGCCCCTTGTGCTCCTGCTGATGATTTCCCTGATTATCGGAATTAACCTCTTCTTCCCCATTTACGGTTAATTCCGCGAAAAAGTGGCCATTACTTATGGACATTTGCCCGACAATTCGCTAGACTACATACATAACAAAAGCAGCAAAGTACGCAGTTCACCGCCGCCAGATTTCCGGCGGCGGTGTTTTCCTCTGCAGAATGATGGAGCTTTTCCCTGACGAATTATGAAGAAAGGAACGTGATAAATCCATGAAACAGGTGATTAACCCCGGCTTGGCCAAAAAATCCATTAATCTTATTGACAATATCGTTTACTCCCACCAGAAGGATTTAAACGGAAATCCCATGGAATTAAAGATGAGCATTATGCTGCAGAACGGCAACAGCGAGATGCGCCTGGCTGCCGGGGAGGACGATCCCAAGGCAGACCACAGCCCCAAGCCGGCCCTTCTCTGGATCCCCGGCGGCGGCTGGAGAGGCGCTGACAAGAATCTGATGCTCGGCGAGATGAGCGAGTTTGCCCGGGCAGGCTATGTGGTTGCCTCCATGTACTACCGCAGCAGCGCCGAGGGACACTGGCCCGATCAGATTATCGATGTCTTAACCGCCATCCGCTTCCTGCGGGCCAATGCAGAAAAATACGAAATCAATCCGGACAAGATCGGCGTATTCGGCCGCTCCGCCGGAGGCCATCTGGCCACCTTCGCCGCATGCAATCTGGATGGCTACGCAGCTGAGGAATGGAAAGGTTATTCTTCCAAGGTACAGGCCTGCATCAATATGTTCGGCCCCACCGATGTAACCGCCCTGATGCTTGCCGAGCAGGCTAAGCTTTCCGACCCGAACTTCCGCTGGCATAAGCTGGAGGAGACCCACGGCGGCGCCCTCTTAGGCGGCGATCCCGATACCATGGTGGAGCGCTCCGCCATGGCCAATGTGATGAACTTTATTAATCCGGGCATCTGCCCCATCCAGATCCTTCACGGCAACAGCGATCCCATCGTTCCCATCGAGCTGTGCAGCGACCGTTTGTACGATAAACTGGTGGAGGCCGGTCTGGAAGAGCAGACAGAATACTACGTGATCGAACATGCCGGACACGGCACCAGAGAATTTTTCCAGGATTCGGTGAAGGAGCTGATGATTGGGTTCTTTGATAAATATTTGAAATAAATTTGCAAAAGCAAGCTCTCCTGATCCCCTTCCAGGAGGGCTTGCTTTTGTCAATTCCGCTGTCAGCCGCTCCGTTCGTTCATCCTTCCTCTCCTCCGGCACCTCATCAAAAACCAGGATTATCCTCACCCCTGGATCACTGGCCTGCACGCACAGTTTCGGTGACAGGAACAGCAGATGGTCACAGAGCAGACCGTCTGCACCGACGCTTTTCCCCGATTTCCCGCCAAGCAGCGTATCAAGAATTTACACTTTCTTTGAATAAGACAATATAAACGCCACCGATAATCAAGCAAATAAAAAAACGCCACCGGCAGTCCTTCCAGCAAGCCAATCGCCTGCTGCTACCGACCGCCCATGGCGTTTTCCTTATTCAAATTTCCTTATTCAACTTCTGCTCCGACTACAAAATCACCTTCGCCGGGCACTTCTCTGCACACTTGCCGCAGTTCGTACACTTGCTGTAATCAATCACAGCTACATTATTATCCATATGGATGGCGTCAAACTCGCACTGCTTGGTGCAGAGGGTACAGCCGATACAGCCCACCTGACATTTTGCCTTCACGTCCTTGCCCTTATCATGGGAAGCGCACTGTACCAGATGCTTCGCATCGTAGGGAACCAGCTCGATCAAGTGTCTGGGACAGGCAGCCACGCACTTTCCGCAGGCCACACATTTCTCCTTATCCACCTGGGCGATGCCGTCGATCACATGGATGGCGTCAAACTGGCAGGCGGCCACGCAGCTGCCATAGCCCATACAGCCGTAGCTGCATGCCTTGGGGCCGCCGCCCGGAAGCACGGAGGCCTTGCTGCAGTCGCTGATGCCCGCGTACTGGTACTGCACCTTTGCCTTGTCGCAGGTGCCCTTGCAGCGGACAAAGGCTACATTCTTCACCCCCGCCTCGGCGGTGGTTCCTAAAATGGCGGCAATCTTTTCGCCTACGGGAGCGCCGCCTACGGGACAGGCATTGGCCGGAGCCTCTCCTGCCGCGATGGCCTTGGCCAGGGCGTCACAGCCTGCATAGCCGCAGCCGCCGCAGTTGTTTCCCGGAAGCTCATCCCGGATGGCCAGCTCCTTCTCGTCAACCTCTACCTTAAATTTCTCTCCAAACAGTCCCAGTCCGATACCCACAATAATACCGGTCGCCGCAATCACAACAGCGGCAATAATAATCGCAATTACATTCATCTTCATCTCCTCCTTCTACAGCAAACCGGAAAATCCGAAAAATGCAATAGCCATAAGGCCTGCGGTCACCAGTACAATGGGAGATCCCTGGAAGCTTTCCGGAATGTCATTTCCCTCAATCCGCTCACGGATACCCGCCAGAAGCACGATGGAAATCGTATAACCGATAGCCGTGCCCACGCCGTTTACCACGCTCTCCACGAAGGTGTAGCCGTACTGCACATTGTTCAGGGCCACGCCCAGCACCGCACAGTTGGTGGTAATCAGGGGAAGGAACACGCCCAGGGCATTGTACAGGGATACCATGCACTTTTTCAGGAACATTTCCACGATCTGCACCAGAGCAGCAATCACCAGGATAAACACAATGGTCTTTAAGTAATCCAGTCCAAGGGGATCCAGGACGAACCGGTAGATGACGCTGGCTACGATGGACGCGATGGTGATAACGAAAACAACCGCGCCGCCCATACCTGCCGCAGTCTCCACCTTCTTGGATACGCCGACGAAGGAACAGATACCCAGGAACTGGCTCAATACCACGTTGCTCACCAGAGCGGAGCTTATGGCAATAATCAGTAATTCTTTCATCTATCTTTCCTCCTATTCCGCTTTCACCTGATCATGACCGGCACAGTGCAGGCAGTCGCCGCTGCAGCCGGTAATCTGTCCCTTCTTCTGGGCAGCGCCGTTGGTGGCACTGGGGGCCTTCAGCTTGTTCTGCAGAGCTGTCAGGATAGACAGCACGAAGAACGCGCCGGGAGCCAGAATGAAGATGGAAATGGGCTGGAAGGAGGAGGGCAGCACCTGCGCGCCGAAGATGGTTCCCGCGCCTAAAAGCTCACGGAACGCACCGATAAGCATCAGCGCGATGGTAAAGCCAAGGCCCATGCCGATTCCGTCAAAGGCAGAAATCAGGGGCTTATTCTTCATGGCAAAGGACTCCGCCCGTCCCAGGATAATACAGTTTACTACAATCAGCGGAATGTAGATTCCCAGGGCGCTGTAGATGGAGGGCACGAAGCCTTCCAACAGCATATCCACTACCGTTACCAGAGAGGCAACTACCACGATCTCGCCGGGAAGACGCACTCTGCCGGGAATCACATTTCGCAGGATAGAAATCAAAAAGTTTGCCGCCACCAAAACTGCGGTGGTGGAAAGGCCCATGCCCAGGCCGTTGATGGCGGAGGTGGTTACCGCCAGCGTGGGACAGAGGCCCAGCATCTGAACAAAAATCGGATTTTCTTTCCAGATGCCGTTATAAATACGTTCGGTATATTTGTTCATCTCTCTGCCTCCTACTCTGTTATGCAATTCTGCACGAAATAAACAGCTGCATTCACCGCGCCGGTAACCGCACTGGACGTAATGGTAGCGCCGCTGATGGCCTCGATCTGGTCATCGGAGGAAGCGGCGGTCTTGGTCACGGAGAAGGTCTGCACATCCTTTCCGGCGAACTGACCCTTAAATTCCGGCTTGTCCGCATTCATGCCAAGTCCTGCCGTCTCGCTTAACTCCAGGAAGCCCACGCCGGTGATGGTGCCTTCTGCCGTAATGCCCACAGAAATCTTCACCGCACCGCCGTATCCGTCATTGGAGGTAGAATTAATCAGGTAGCCAATCACATTTCCGCTTCCGTCCAGGGCCTCCTGAACTGCGTCTACGCTTACATTTCCATAGCCCTGGCCTGCGATCTCCTCAGCGCTGGACTCTACAGCTGCCGTAAGAGAATCATTGAGCCGGAATTCTGCGGCATCTGCATAAACCTCCTGATAGGTAGCCGTAGCCGCAGCCAGCTGTGCCGCAGCAATCGGCTTTAAGGTAATCTCATGGACAAGGCCCAGGGCAAAACCGGCAACCAGAGTGATAAAAAACAGAAGAACTGCGTCTTTTAAAATTCCTTTATTCATGCCTTTTTCCCCTCCTTTCCGAATGCCTTGGGAAGCGTCACCCGCTCAATCATAGGCACGCAGAGGTTGCTTAAGATAATGGCATAGGAAACACCCTCGGGAGATGCTCCCCACAGACGGAAGATCCCGGTGAGAAGACCCAGAAGGATTCCAAATACCACCTGTCCCTTCGGCGTAATGGGACTGGTCACATAGTCCGTAGCCATAAAGAATGCGCCGAAGATCAGGCCGCCGGAGCAGACCTCGCAAAGGACGTAATAGGGATCAAACCCGCCGAAGAGGAAGAGGAATACAGCCACAGTTCCGATGTAAATCAGCGGAATCCTGGGGCTGATGACCTTCTTCACCAGCATATACACTGCGCCGATCAGAAGAGCAATCACCGATACCTCGCCGATGGTTCCCGGAATCCGTCCGATCACCAGGGCAGCTAAGTCCACCGACTCGCCGGAGCGGATCATGGCCAGAGGCGTAGCGCCGGAAACGCTGTCAAATCCAATGCCAGAAGCCGTAAAATTGTTCATCAGTCCGGAGAAGGACAGAAGCAGAAAGCATCTGGCTGCCAGAGCCGGGTTCATGAAATTCTGTCCCAGGCCGCCGTACAGCTGCTTAACCACAATAATGGCAAATACGCCGCCCAGCATGGGAATCCACACAGGAATCTCCGGGGGCATATTTAACGCCAGGATCATGCCGGTCACCAGGGCGCTGCCGTCTGCAATGGTTATGGGCCGCTTCATGGCCTTTTCATATATGTACTCGCTGAGCACGCAGGCTGCCATGGTGAGGATAATCACCAGGAGCGAGTTAAGCCCAAACTGGTACACGCCGAAGGCTGCCGCCGGAATCATGGCAATCAGCACATCGTACATAATATTATTCGTTGTCACCGTGTCCCTAACGTGAGGGGAAGATGATACATGCAGTAAACGTTCCATTCTTTATTCCCTCCTACGCCTTTTTCCTGCGGTTGGCCGCTACCTGCCTGCGCAGATCCTTGAAGGCCTGGGTCAGAGGCCGTCTCGCAGGACATACATACGTACAGCTGCCGCACTCCATGCATTCCATGCCGTTTACCTTCTCGAAGGCTTCGCAGTCATTCTTTAGCGCTGCCTTCATCATCATCGGCGGAATCAGATGGCTGGGACATGCCGCCACACACCGGCCGCAGCGGATGCAGGCCGTGGGCGCCTGGGCTGCCACCATATCCTTGGTAAAGCAGGTAAGGGCGGAAGAGGTCTTGGACACCGGAAGATCCAGTGAAAACAGGGCCTGTCCCATCATGGGGCCGCCGGAAATCACCTTCTCCGGCTCCGTCTTAAACCCGCCGGCCGCCTCGATTAACTCCTGGTAATTGGTTCCCAGCCTTACCTTGAAATTCTGGGGATTTGCAATGGCATCGCCGGTGACGGTGATGATCTTGCGGATCAGGGGCTTCTGCAGGCATACGGCATTATAAATCGAAACTACCGTATCTACGTTGTCCACGATGCAGCCTGCGTCTGCCGGAAGCATGGAGGAATTCACCTTCCGTCCGGTGATGGCGTAAATCAGAGAACGCTCACCGCCCTGGGGATACTTGGTCAGAAGCTCACGAACCTCGATGCGGGGCTCGTCCTTTACCAGCTCCTGAAGCTTCTTAATGCCCTCCGGCTTATTGTTCTCGATGCCGATTACGCCTTTGGCATTGTCAAACAGGGACAGGATCACCTTAAGTCCCCCCACAATCTTCTCCGGCTCCTCTAACATCAGGCGGTAGTCGGAGGTTAAGTACGGCTCGCACTCTGCGCCGTTTACCAGGATGTAGTCAATCTTATTCTCATCCTTTGGCGTAAGCTTTACGTGGGTGGGGAAGCCGGCGCCGCCAAGGCCTACAATACCGGCCTCTTTGATGATATTCCGGATCTCTTCCTTGGAAAGCGCCCTGTAATCCCGCTCCTCGCCAAAGTGCGGAATCGTCTCATACAGACCGTCATTTTCCACCACAACGCTCATAACCATCTGCCCGTTTACCATCAGGCGGGGCTCCACCGCCTTCACCTTTCCAGACACGGAACAGATGACATTTGCCGAAATAAAGCCGCCAGCTTCGCCGATCTTCTGTCCTGCCAGCACGGAATCGCCCTTCTGCACCAGCGGCTTCGCCGGTGCGCCGATATGCTGGGACATGGGAAATACCAGATCGCCTTTTGGTAGCAGCTCCTGAATCGGCTTGTTTTCCGACAGCTCTTTTCCCTCGTAGGGATGAATGCCGCCTTTAAATGTAGCCAAACCCATCTCTTTACCCTCTTTCTATTACTTTTTCAGTTATTTTTTAAGTATAACACAGATTTTTCGTGTATACAATTTGTTTTTCAAAAGATACACGCTCAATTTTATTCATATTGACTAGTTTTTTTGTGGTTTTCCAGAAAAAAAGAAGAAATTTTTGTTAAAAATTACACAAACTTCCTGTTTCTCTTCGTCCACCCTTCACATTTCTCTCACGCCTCCGCTAACAGCTCTTTGAAACCAGCTTTTTGCCCTGCCCATCAGTTCTTCTGCACGCCGCTAATGCCCTGCCCGGCATTCTTGGCTGCCTTCTGGGGGAAAAATCCATAAGCCGCAGCACCCAGCCCCCCGCTGAGCACACATCCCCAGAACACATCCACCGCCGAATGCTGCTTAATAAACATCGTAGACAGGCAGATTAACACCGTCACAAAACCAGACAGCACCCGCATCCACCGCCTTTCCCGGAAGCACGCCGAACAGCAGATGACGATGTGGATGGCCACTGTGCTGGAAACGTGGATGGAGGGGCACACATTGTTGGGCGTGTCCACCGACCAGAGAAAACGGACAATAGATGCGCAGAAATTCTCTGCCTCAATCTCCCGGCGCAGCTTAAGGCCATTGGGCCACAGGGCATAGATAAACAGGCAGATAGTCATTCCCACAAACATGATAAAAGCCAGGCGGAGAAAGGCAGTCTTATCCCGCAGAGTAAAGTAAAGCAGAAAGCCCGGCATCCAGAGATACCAGAGAAAATACGGCAGAACAAACCATTCATTAAAGGGAATCCAGTCATCCACCACCGTATGGATCACGTACCGCGGCTCCGGCACCAGCCGTTCCAGGGCAAAAAATCCAATCAGGTAGGCCACCAGATACAGATTAATCAGACAATAGGGGTGTGCTTTAATCCATCGAATCATCATTCGTTACCTCGATTACTCTCACTTTCTTTCCATTCCTTTTTGGCAGGCTTATCTTCGCCGCTTTCCTGGCGGCTTATTTTCGCCCCACATCTCATTATAACCGCTGCTGCCGTCTTTTGTCACCTGTTTGCAGCCATATTCCTTTGGGCGGAGTGCTGTAAAACAAATGCGCAGAGCCAGCCGTACAGCCGATTCTGCGCATAGTTCTTTTTCTGCTTTTTCTTTTCAGCCCTTTTAAGGCATCCCCTTCACGGCGGCTGAATTTATTCCTGAGCCGAACTGGCGTCCAGTCCTGCGGCTCCCGTCCATCTGGCAAACTCCTCATCGGTGCACTTCACATAATGTGTGCCCTCCACCAGATGCTCTGTACCCTTTCCGTAATCGATGCCGGAGGTCTTGTAATCGTAGCTTTCCGCCACTCTTCCCTTCTCTACGATCGGATTCGGCGCCGGGATGGCGGACAAAAGGCTTCTGGTATAGGGATGAATGGGATGCTCGAAAATCTCCTCTGTGGTTCCCGTCTCCAGAAGATGCCCCAGATGAAGGACACCGATCCGGTCGGAGATGTATTTTACCATGGACAGGTCATGGGCGATAAAGAGATAGGCCGTCCCCGTCTCCTGCTGGATGTCTTTCATCAGATTCACCACCTGGGCCTGGATGGAAACATCCAGGGCTGAGATACACTCGTCGGCGATAATCAGCTTCGGGTTCATAATCAGCGCCCGGGCAATGCCCACACGCTGCCTCTGGCCGCCGGAAAACTGATGGGGATAACGGCTGGCATGCTCCGGGGCCAGTCCCACCTTCTTTAAGATGGCCTGGATTTTCTCCTCCCGCTCTCTGGCATTCCTGCACATGTGGTGGATGTCCAGACCCTCGCCGATAATATCCTCCACCTTTTTTCTGGGATTTAAGGACGCCATGGGATCCTGGAAAATCATCTGCATCTGGGTCCGCAGAGACTGGTTTGCCTCCCGGGAAAGCTTCCCGCTGATATCTGTCCCATCGAACCGGATTTTCCCGGCGGTGGGATTGTACAGGCGGATCACGCTGCGGCCGATGGTGGATTTTCCGGAGCCGGACTCGCCTACCAGACCGTAGGTCTCGCCAGGATAAATCTTAAAGGATACATTTTCCACGGCCTTTACCGTAAAGCTGCTGCTTACCTTAAAATACTGCTTCAGGCCCTCTACCGTAAGAATAGGCTCTGCATTATAATTTACTGCCATGATCCTGGGCCTCCTTCCTCATCCGCGCAATCCGCTCCTTAAGCTCCTGGGGCATCTCCACCTTAGGCGCCCGGGGATCCAAAAGCCAGGTAGCCGCATAGTGGGTGTCCGAAATCTTAAACATGGGCGGCTCCGCCTTGTCATCAATCTCCAGCGCATAGCGGTTTCTGGGGGCGAAGGCATCGCCTGTCTTCTCATGGAGAAGGTTTGGCGGTGAGCCGGGGATGGTGTAAAGCCGGTCATCATCTGTATCCAGATCCGGCATGGCGGAGAGCAGTCCCCAGGTGTAGGGATGTCTGGGATCGTAAAAGATCTCATTGATGGAGCCCTTCTCCACGATCTTTCCGGCGTACATTACGTTCACGTAGTCGGCCACCTTGGCCACCACGCCTAAATCATGGGTGATGTAAATAACCGAGATTCCTCTCTCCTTCTGAATCCTGCGGATCAGCTCGATGATCTTTGCCTGGATGGTCACGTCCAGGGCCGTGGTGGGCTCATCGCAGATCAGCAGGTCCGGGTTGCAGGAAAGGGCGATGGCGATTACCACCCGCTGGCGCATACCGCCGGAAAGCTGATGGGGATAATTCTTCATCCGTTTTTCCGGTTCCTCGATGCCTACTTCCTTTAACAGGCGCACTGCTTTGTCCCAGGCTTCTTTTTTCGGCGTCTTGTAATGCCAGATCATTCCCTCCATGATCTGCTTTCCGATGGTCATGGTGGGGTCAAGGCTGGTCATGGGATCCTGGAAAACCATAGCGATCCGCTTTCCGTTGATGTGCCGGCGGATCCATTTCTTGTCCTTGGTGAGGATATCCACACGCTCCGGCGTACCGTCCCCGTGATGGTAGCCGAACTGAATGGTGCCCCTGGTCACCCGGGCGTTGGATGCCAGGATTCCCATGGCCGCCTTCATGGTCACCGATTTGCCGGAACCAGACTCGCCTACTACCGCCACAGTCTCGCCCTTATACAGATCCAGGTCTACGCCGCGGATGGCGTGAACCGGGCCTGCCGTGGTCTGAAAGACGATATCCAGATCCCGGATCTCCAATATTTTTTCTTTCGCTTCTGCCATAGTCGGTTACCTCACATTTCTTTCATCTTGGGATCCAGCGCCTCCCGCAGGCCGTCTGCCACCAGATTAAAGCTGAGCATCAGAAGAGCCATCACCACGATGGGCGGCACAATCTGATAGGGATGGGTGGTAAAGCTGTTGAAGCCTTCGGAAATCAGGGAGCCCAGCGAACACTGGGGCACCGGGATACCCAGTCCCACAAAGCTTAAAAAGGCCTCAGTAAAGATTGCCGTGGGAATGGAGAACATTACCTGGGTGATGATGGGGCCGATGATATTGGGCAGCACCTCCCGGAAGATGATGAAAAAGCTTCCTGCTCCCAGGGTCCTGGAGGCCAGGACAAATTCCTGCTCCTTTAATTTCAACATTTCCGCACGGGCAATCCGGCTCATGCCCACCCACTCCGTGAGCATCAGGGCAAAGATGATGGTCAGCATGCCCGGCTGCAGCACCAAAAGCAGCAGGGTCACAATCACCAGCCTGGGGATGCCGTTTGCCACCTCCAGAATACGCTGCATCACCATATCCACCCGGCCGCCGAAGTATCCGGAAATCAATCCGTAGCTCATGCCGATTACCATGTCAATGATGGCCGCCGCCACGGCGATAATTAAGGATACCCTTGCGCCGGACCAGGTTCTCGTCCAGATATCCCGCCCGAAATTATCGCTGCCGAACCAGTAATACACATCGTCCAGCTCTTTTTCTTCGTAGTAATTCACCTTCTTGGAGCCGGTGGTGGTGTTCATGGTCTCGCTTCCGTCGAAAATCCCGTAATCCTCCAGGATCTTCACCCTGGGGGCCAGGTTTTTCTGGCTCAGCTCCTGTCCTGAATAGGTATATCCATTCATTCCCGGTCCCACCGCTGCCATAATGCTGATCAGCAGGATCAGCACCAGGCCGATGACGGCGCTGGTCTTCCTTAAATACCGGACAAGCACATCCCGCCAGAAGCTCTGGGCAGCAAAGTTGGTATCAATGGCGATCTCTCCTGCATTGTCCTTTAAGACAAAGTCGGCATCCACCGGCGTGTAGGGCGCCTCTGCGGCTGCCGCTGCCGCCAGTCTGGTTTTCTTAAGCATATCAGTCACCCTCCTTTGCCAGACGGATTCGGGGATCAATGATTCCGTACAGAATATCCACCACCAGCATGATGCCGATGTACATGGCCGAATAGATAAAGCTTAAGGCAATAACCACATTGTAGTCATTAGACTGGATGGCCGTCACCAGAAGGCTTCCCACGCCGGGGATGGCAAAGATTTTTTCCACCACCAGGGAGCCGGTCATCAGATCCACGATCAGGGGAGCCAGCACAGTGATAATGGGAATCAGGGCATTGCGCAGGGCGTGGCGGAAAATCAGCGCCGGCCCGGATATGCCCTTGCTCTCCGCCAGGAGCATATAGTCGCTTCCTAACACCTCCAGCATCTCGCTTCGGGTAAACCGGGCAATAGACGCCATGGTAAACATGGAGAGAGAGACGCTTGGAAGAACACTGGAGCGGAAGCCTTCCTTTGCACTGTAAAGCATGGGAAACCATCCAATCTTAAAGCCCAGGGAATAGCTCAAGGCCAGGGCAAATACGTAGGAGGGCACCGAGACGCCGATGACGGAAATCACCGTGGCCAGGGAATCCCAGATGGTATCGTGCTTGATGGCCGCAATCAGTCCCAGAATCAGCCCCAGCACCGCGCCGATTGCCACGGCAAAACCGCCGATGGAGATGGACACGGGAAGCCGGGTCTGGATCAGCTGGGAGATCGGTGTGTTCTTGGAAATATTGTAGCTTACGCCGAAATCGCCCTTGAGCATATTTCCCACGTATTTAAAAAACTGGACTACCACCGGCTGATCCAGGCCATACTTGGCATAAAGGGCCAGACGCTGATCGTCATTGAGCTTCTCATCATTGAAGGGAGATCCTGGCATCAGCTGCATAAGGATGAACAGCACCAGCAGGATTGCCAGCAGGGTAAAAAGAGAAGTCAGGATACGCTTTAGTGTGTATTTCTTCACGTTCTTCCTCCTTAAATTCACATGGCCGGGAACAGGAAATGAGGGCGCCGCCAGAAAAGTCTCCCTGGCAGCACCCTCAGGCCGGATTCCGGCATATTGCAGGCCGGATTACTCCGACTTCACAGCATTCTTATATACACGGTTCAGCGCAACGGGGTGGAATTCGATTCCGGAAACGCTGGAGGAAACCATCTCTGCATTGCACTGTGCGTACAGCGGATAAATCACAGCCTCGTCCATGACGATCTTCTCCGCGTCATACAGTCTTGCCCAGCGTCCTTCTGC
>JAGHER010000062.1 GCA_017889125.1 Lachnospiraceae bacterium | reverse complement strand
TATCATCAATACTATACCGCTGATCTACGGGAAGCGGAAGGATATTTTGTGCCATTTCTTCCTCCAGCATACTTGTTCTTTTTGCCGATGCGTCTTTTTCTACCTCCAGCACATCTCCCCCGACCTCTGGCCAAAGACAGGGCACATACACTTTTTGCTGGATCATCCCCCGCCGAAGTGCTGCACCAGCCGGAAGCCCGCTGACCGGCCAGAAGGGATAGGCGTAAGCGCCGGGAATGTCTGGAAGATCCAGACGATTCAAAGCGCCTAAGCGCTCGTGCAGATAACAAAAATTCCGAGTCCTGCGCTCACGAACCCGCTCATAATCCACTGCCCGCAGAAGATTGCGGGTCAGGGGGGACATCTGCTTGATGGGTTCCCGGGAGAACAGCTCATTATTTTCTGCATACTCTCCATAAAAATCTGAAGCCGGGCCTTCATACCGTCCCAGAAGGAAATGCATCCGATCGTGGGAAGAATCCAGTGGGAGGGTACGGTAGGCGGCGAGGATTTGCGCGGTTTCTATTTTGGCGGCGCCAACTTCGAGAGTGCTGCTTTCCGGGCTATCCGCCCTTCCATCTCTGATCTTCGAACCATCCGCTTCTAAAGATACATTCGCTTCTGCACCCCCATCCTTCTTCAAACACACATACGCCCCATCCGCCACGCCAAAAAATTTCCGGCAGCTGTAAAGGGTATCCACATCCGGCAGAGGACGCTGGAAAAAGGCGTGGGTATAATCGGCAATCATCTGCGGGTAGTGTCTGTGGATGGCCTGAATTTCCTCATCAGTCAGTATGCCGTAGAGGTTTACCAGATACAGCCATTGGTCAGGGTGGATAGAATTATCTCTTCCATCATCCCTTCCATCTCCGGCAGAACGCATTTCGCCTATACCCGCAAGCTTCGGACGAAGATCCGGGCCGGTGGCATAATATTCCCAGCTTATCCCCTCGGCCTCGCAGGCCTCACGAATGGTATCGCAGCAAAAGGAAGGAATGAGAAGCTTCTTGATTTTTCGGACACGGATAAGGAAACGGAGGGCTGTCCGGCCGCTGTTCAGGGCCAGTACATGGGGGCCATGATAGTATTCCTGTCCGGTGAAGTTGTCCAGCTGGATATATCCGCCGTATTCTTTCTGATTCAGACTTTCTGTGTATTGTTCTGCCATGTCATCGCACCTCCAGATATCCTTTTTTCGTTTTGAACGCTAAGCTTCCATGCTTTCTGGTTTCCGTATTTCCGGGCGTTCATATTCCCAGATTTCCCTGATAACTCCCGAGCTTTCCATTCCCGTCTGCATCACCGTTTCAGCTGATAACTCCCAGTCCTTCCATTCCTGTCTGCATCACGGCTTCAGCTGATAACTCCTCAGCATCTCCTGCACCTTTTCCTTATCATTAAACATCAGCACATCCACAATCGAAAGCCCAGGGACAAAGGGCTCGCCGAATTGTGGATATTCCACTGGGTCCATCTCAATGAAGAAAAGCTTCAGGCCTTCTTTCTGGAAATCCTCCTGATGATACAGCTCCCGGCCGCCGGCGGCGTTGATGTAGGTGTCTGCGCCCAGGCAATGGCAGATGTTGATGACCTTGTCCTTGCCTGCCAGAGTATCATCCTTTTCCGTTAGGTCAGAGGAAATCAGGATTTTAGCGGGAATCTCCAGATACTGGCAGATGGCGCGGATGGAATGCTCCAGGTAAGGGGCCAGCATGTCTGTCTCATAGAGAAGGATATCCTCCAGAAGGGGGAGAATCTGATGGTACATGGGCGCCTTCTGGTAGGCCATCTGGAAGGTGGAAAGAAGCTTTTTCCCGGGATTGTACCGGGGATCCTTCATCAGAGCCACCTGGTTGATTTTCTTGTTTGGGCTGGCGCCGGACATGGTAATGTTGAAATATTTGGGCTGCCCCTGGTAGAGATAACGGTTCCGATTGATCCAGCCGCCTTTGATGAAATTCACATCATCGTAAATCACAAAGGTGTCGGCGCTGGCGATCAGCTGCCAGTATCCCAGATAGGGGAGAAAATAGGGCTGCATAATAGAAAGCTTCATAATATTTGTCTTAATTATCCTTTCCTGTATTACTCTGAACGTCCGCCGCCGGATAGGCGGCATAAATTCAGGGATGTCCCATGCGCCCGCCAGATTTTCATGGATTGGTGGTGCACCTGTCTGCCGGGCGCATGTAGGTTTGCTTTGAAAATCCCGCCGCCGAATAGGCGGCATAAATTCAGGGATGCCCCATGCGCCCGCCATACTTTCATGGATTGGTGGAGCGCCTGTCTGCCGGGCGCATGTAGGTTTGCTTTGAAAATCCCGCCGCCGAATAGGCGGCATAAATTCAGGGATGCCCCATGCGCCCGCCATACTTTCATGGATTGGTGGTGCACCTGCTTGCCGGGCGCATGTAGGTTTGCTGTGCAGGTGGATTGTGTCCACCGCAGATATATCATCATTATGACATTTATTTTGTGATTTTGCCAGAGCAAAATACCTGAACGAAGAATGCATCTGTGAGCGGTAAATATCTGCAAGGTGTCCGCGGTCTAAACCAGTTTCAAAATCTACATGCTTTCAAAGAAAAACCGCCGGCCAGGTTTTTCTGACCGGCGGCGGTAAGCTTTGCTGTAAAAATCGAAAACATGCCTTCAATTTTCTCTTCAAGCTTCCTTTTCTTTCTTAATTTCTCACTGGTTAGTTAATCGGCTCAGAGGGCATCGGCACGGACATCTGTGCATTCTGCTGCGCCTGTGCCTGAGCATCCTGCTGCTGTGCCTGTGCAGCTGCCGCTTCCATGGCAGCTACGGCCTCGGGAACGGTGGGGTCTGTGGGGTCATAATTCTGGTCAGCCGGAATGGTGGCGTCCAGAACCGGGGCCTCAAAGGGACCATTTACATCGGAATCGTAGATCACAACGGTGGTTCCTACCGGGCA
The DNA here is from genome assembly GCA_017889125.1 of Lachnospiraceae bacterium. Taxonomy (GTDB): domain Bacteria; phylum Bacillota; class Clostridia; order Lachnospirales; family Lachnospiraceae; genus Caccovicinus. The sequence goes on along the minus strand of JAGHER010000062.1, from coordinate 5,291 downwards.
GTTGTCATAAACCCATTTCATCTCGCCGGTCTTTAAGCGGGTGCATCCGTGGGAACGGCCTACGCCCAGGTTATTGTATGTAGAGGCATCCAGGGAATACTTGTCCTGGTGGTTAAAGATTACGGAGTGAATCATGTAGGAACCGGTAATCCGCATAGCGTACTGGGTGTAAACGTCGCCGAACATGAGACGCCAGCGGTATTTCTCCGGAATCTTAAAGGTTCCTGAGGGGGTATCGTCACCGGTGGTGGCCACGAAGGATACTACCGGAAGGATGTAGCCGTTGGCGCCGTCCTGGGCGTATACGGTTACGGTGTCGGTTACCCGGTTGATCCGAAGCATGTAAGGACCGGCATCCCCAAGGATATTGCGCAGGTCGGAAACCAGCATGCCGTAGTCATCGAAGTAGTACTTGTATCCGTCGATGTACTGCCAGCCGGTAACGGCCTGGTTGTTGACGAAATAATAGCGCTGATTGTTTACCCAGCCCCAGCCGGTGTAAGGATTGCCGCTTCCGTCCAGATAGGTGGGCAGTCCGCCTGCATTGAACTGTACGCCGTCATAGCCTGCGGGAGCAGACAGGGGCTTTGCGGTGGCATAGGGGAACTGGGTGTTCTTGGGAACCAGGGTCATGCGGAAGCCGATGAGCCATTTGCCTTCCGCCATGGAGCCTGCGGTCTGGCCATTGTGGGCCCAGTCAAGGGTAGTTCCGTCAGACAGGGTAGCGCAGTAGTAAATATCGTAATCATTGCTCACCACACCGGCGATGCGCACCTGAACGGCTTCTACACGGGAGCCGTCGGTAAGATGGGCGGTCTCTGCGCCGTTCATCACCCAGGGGGACCAGCCGGTGGTGCTGGAGTAGGTGCGGTAAATCAGATTTCCCAGAGTGTTGCGCAGGATCATCTGCATGGAAAACCAGCCCTCGCCCCGATTGTGGATGGTGTCATCGCCGACGAAGGATGGGGTCCATGTGCCGTCCTGGCGCATGGCGCTGGCGCCGACATAAATGACAGATTCGCCGAATTCCTGGCTGCGGGTATAAGCCCGCATAGCGGCCTCCTCGTCAGAGGAGAAGGTGATCTCCGGCTGTACCTGCTCGGTTGCGGTCTCTTCCTGGACTGGGGCCTGCTGTGAATCGGAATCCGTGCGGATGATGACGGTCCCGCTTCCTGTATTGTCGCCAGAAGGAGCCGGATTTTCAAAACCGGGACCTACGTTGGAATAGTCGACAGTTTCGTCTGCATATGCAGTTATCATACTACCTGCAGCCATGGTAAGGGATAAAAGAGCGGCCGCAGAATAGCGTATCAGTTTATACATAGTTAACGTCCTCCTGATGTAGCTTTTGTAAAATTGAATACCAGTAATAATTTAATATATTTAAAGGAAAAAAGCAAGAGAAGCTTTACTTTTATATGGCAATATTGTAAAATCGTAACGATTATGACCGAAAAAAGTAATAAACAGAGGAAAGGACTGGAAGCTATGGAAAAAAGAGGAGAGCCGATCCGGGTGACGCGGTCTTCCATGCCGCCCTTTGAGGAATATGTGGACATGATACGTCCCCTGTGGGACAGCCATTGGCTGACCAATATGGGCGATTTGCACCAGCGCCTGGAGGCGGGGCTTAAGGAATACCTGCATGCGGAGAACCTGTCTCTTTTTACCAACGGGCATCTGGCCCTGGAGATGACCATCCAGGCTTTTCAGTTAAAGGGGCAGGTGATTACCACGCCCTTCACCTTTGCTTCCACCACCCATGCTATTGTGCGCAATGGCCTGACACCGGTATTCTGCGATATCCGTGAGGAGGACTACACCCTGGATCCGGAGAAGCTGGAGGCGCTGATTACGGAAGAGACCAGCGCCATTGTGCCTGTCCATGTTTACGGGAATCTGTGCCGGACGGCGGAGATTCAGGAGATTGCGGACCGTCATGGGCTGAAGGTGATCTATGACGCCGCCCATACCTTTGGGGTGGAGGTGGATGGCCGGAGTGCGGCATCCTTTGGGGATGCCAGCATGTTCAGCTTCCACGCCACCAAGGTGTACAATACCATTGAGGGCGGCGCGGTGGCCTACCGGGACGCTGCTCTGGCCCACGAGATCAATGGACTGAAGAATTTCGGCATTCTGGATGAGGAGACGGTGGCCCTGGTGGGAGGAAATGGAAAGATGAACGAATTCCAGGCGGCCATGGGCCTGTGCAATCTGCGCCATGTGGACGAGGAGATTGGGAAGCGCCGTCTGGTTTACGAGCGGTATATGGAGCGGCTCTCCGGCGTCCGGGGAATCCGGCTGTGCCAGCCAAAGCCCGGGGTGAAGATGAATTATGCCTATATGCCGGTGGTATTTGACGGCTTTAAATGGAATCGGGATGAGGTTTTTGCCAGACTGGCGGAGGCGGGCATTTATCCGCGGAAGTATTTTTACCCTTGTGTCAATGCCTATCCCTGCTATGCGGATCGGTACTCGCCGGAGGATACGCCGGTGGCGGCGCGGATTTCCCGGCAGGTGCTGACGCTGCCTATGTATGCGGATCTGGCTCTGGATGTTGTGGACGAAATTTGTGATATTATATTAGGGTGAGAAGCGGGCGCTGCGAGTCGGATGCTGCGGCAGGTGCAGGCATTGCGCTGCGAGTCGGATGCTGTAGCAGGAGCAGGAAGTGTGTTGCAGGCCGGATGCTGCGCAGGGGCAGGCATTGCGCTGCGGGCTGGATGCTGCGGCAGTGTCAGACAGTGTGTTGCGGGCCGGGCAGTGTGTTGTGACCGGGCATTGCGGCGAGCGCCTGCGTTTGACCAGTGAAAGAAAAGATTCACGGCAAGGATTGAGAGACGGGAGCGAGTCATGCAGGATATTTTGTTAATCATACCTTCCTACAATGAGGAAAAAAATATAGAGACCGTGGTGGGTGAGCTGGTGGAGAAATTCCCACAGCTGGATTACCTGGTGGTCAATGACGGCTCCACTGACCGGACTGGACAGATCTGCCGGGAGCGGGGCTACCATATGCTGGACCTTCCGGTGAATCTGGGGCTGGCGGGCTGCTTTCAGGCGGGCATGAAGTACGCCTACAGGAAAGGCTATCAGTACGCCATCCAGTTTGACGGGGATGGGCAGCACCGGCCGGAATATATCGAAGCCATCCGGCAGAAGATGGATGAAGGGTACGATATTGTGATCGGCTCTCGTTTCGTGGACAAGCCCAAGGACTGGTCGGCCAGGATGCTGGGAAGCCGTCTGATTTCAGCGGCCATCCGTCTGACTACGGGAGCGAAGGTGGCGGATCCCACCTCCGGCATGCGGATGTTTAACCGGCAGATGATCCGGGAATTTGCCCTGAATTTAAATTACGGGCCGGAGCCGGATACGGTGTCCTTCCTGATTCATCAGGGCGCCCGGGTGGCGGAGGTGCCGGTGGAGATTTCTGAGCGGCTGGCGGGGGAGAGCTATTTGAAGCCTCTGGTGGCGGCAAGGTATATGGTGCGGATGCTGATTTCCATTTTGCTGATTCAGAATTTCCGGAAGAGGTAGTTTTTGCAGAAGTCAATTTCCGGAAAAGGTGATGGAGTTCAGCAAGCGCGCAATGATTTTGGAGGAATGTTTATGAAGCGGATGGCCCGCCTGATGCTTCACTGCCGGGGGCAGCTGGAGCAGGAAAATTTGATCTGGAATACGGTGGGAAGCTTTCTCTATGCCCTGGCCAATATGGTTCTGGCCTTTCTGGTGATCCGTCTGGCCGGGGAGGAGGCGGGCGGCGTCTTTGCCATCGGCTTCAGCACCTTCGGGCAGCAGATGTTTACCGTGTCTTACTATGGGCTGCGGCCCTTCCACATTACGGACAGCGGGCCGGAGGGCAATGGCTATTCTTTTGGGGAATATTACCGGCACCGGCAGCTGACGGCGGCGGCGGCGGTGATCTGCGCGGCGCTGTATGCGGTCTGGCGAAACGGCGGCGGCCTTTACTCGCCGGAGAAGGCGGCGGCTGTGTTTATGCTGGCTGGGTATAAGATTATCGACGGCTTTGCGGATGTGTATGAATCGGAATTTCAGCGCCAGGGCTGCCTGTATCTTACAGGAAAGTCGGTGGCCTTCCGCACGTGCCTGTCGGCGGGCACCTTTCTGGTGACGCTGGCGCTGACCAAAAGCCTTCTGGCGGCCTGTCCGGCGGCCCTTCTTGCCCAGGCGGCAGGGGTGCTTCTTTTTGACTGTTCGGTGATTCACCGGCTGGGGCGGGTGGATTTTTCCCGGCGGAAAGGGCAGGTAGGACGGATTTTTTCCCAGGGCGGCCTTTTATTCTTGTCGGTTTTTTTGGATTTCTATATTTTTTCTGCGGCGCGCTACGCTATCGATCTGCAGATGAATGACGCGGCTTCCGGTTACTTTAATCTGATTTTCATGCCCACCTCGGTGATTTACCTGGTGGCAAATTTTGTCATCCGGCCGGTGCTTACCCGGATGACGGTGTGCTGGAATGGCGGTGATTACCGGGGCTTTCTGGCGATCATGAAAAGGATCAGCGGGCTCATCAGTGTGCTGACAGTGATTGCGGTGGGCGGCGCCCTTCTTCTGGGACGGCCGGTTTTAAGCATCATGGAGATGGTGCTGGGAAGCGGGTACGCAGGGGCCCTTACGGATTACGTGCCGGCCTTTGCGGTGATTGTGCTGGGCGGCGGGGTATACGCCTTTGGAAACCTTCTGTATTACGGCCTGGTGATTATGCGGCTGCAGAAGGACATTTTCTTTGTGTACGCGGCGGTGGCGGCCGCGGCGCTGGTGATGTCCCAGGTGCTGGTGAGGTGGCTGGGAATCAACGGCGGCGCCCTGGCTTACTGCCTGTTTATGGCAATGCAGACGGCGGGCTTCGGCCTCTGTGTGTTCCGGGAATTTCGCCGGAAACGGAAAGGATGAGCGGATGGAGCAGAAAATGAATCAGACAGAGCTGAGACCGACGGTGGATATCATTATCCCCACTTACAAGCCGGGGAAAAAATTTACCAGGCTTTTAAATATGCTGGAGCGGCAGACATATCCGGTGCACCGGATTCTGGTGGTGAATACAGGTGAGGAATACTGGGAGAAAAACTGGGAGGCGCAGCATCCGAAGCTTTCGGTGCGTCATATCCGGAAGGAGGAATTTGACCACGGGGCCACCAGGCATCTGGCAGTGAGCCTTTCCGACGCGGATATCTTTCTCTGCATGACCGATGACGCGGTGCCCCATGATTCTCATCTGGTGGAGCGTCTGGCGGAAGGATTTTCCCTGCGGGGGCCTAAGGGTGAGC
>JAGHER010000061.1 GCA_017889125.1 Lachnospiraceae bacterium | reverse complement strand
GTTTGCGTAGGGATTTTTTTTAAAATATGCAACAAGAAAAATCTGGCGGAGAATTGATATACAAAACGTAAAAATGTAAAAAAATATTTTACAACCATATTGATGACTTCATGGTTTTGGCATATAATAATAGTGAAAAAATAGAAGGAGGTCATCATAATGAGGTTTGATGAATTATTTGAACAAAGAAGTCTGGTGGCTTCAAAATTAAAAGAGTGTATCAGAGATAAAGGTTACACAAAAGTGTCCTTTGCTGGTAAGTCGGATATATCACGTCCGACATTGGATAGATTGTTAAATGGTGATGTTAATAACAAAAGTACATTTGATCGTCATCTGCAGAAGATTTTGAACGTGTTGAATATGTCAGCAGAAGAGTTGGTGCTTTACCACTCTGTATCTGATCCGCCGGTTTCAGCAGCAGTATTTTCACAGAATGCTCCTTTGGAACATGAAATGAGCGAAACAGCCAAGAAACAGTATAATCTGCTTCTTGATGTTATTGATTTGTGTGAAATATATTATTAAGGATGTACGTGTATGAGTGAATTGCTAACTGCTGCGAATATAGATTTAGTGATAAAAAAGAATAATGAAATTAGAGATGAAGTGTTGGAGCAGTCAATGAAATTGCAGATGAATCCTGCACTTATGAAGGTTGCATCAAGACCGCAGCTTGCTTTGCTGATTTTGCAGGGATTCGGTTTGATTCAGATGCCCATTGAAGATAAATTTTGGAGCGGAGCAATTTTTGTAAAAAACGGGAAAATAATACCGGTTCTTAATACAGCACTGCCGCGTGCAAATCAATATTTTGCAGCATGGCATGAAATCTATCATCTTATTTTTGATCAAGTGTCATTTGATCATTTTATTGAACGAGATAACACGATGGAGGAACGAAAGGCTGAATGTTTTGCTGCAAGTATGCTTTTGGCGGAGGTTGACAGATATTTCATAGAACTTCCTGAGATGGATTTTATTTCAAAGATATTCCACTGTATGTCAGCATTTCAGGCTCCGTATAAAGCAGTATTGGTTTCTCTTTATGAATATGCGATTCAGAGCGAAAATGAAACTTTGGCGAAAAGAGTTAAAGAAGTTTTTGACGTGGAATTTGAGGATATGCCACAGAAGTTTCAGAAACTTGGTCTGGATGATAGTTTGGTAAAGCCATCCTATGTAATCAACGTTTCGTCCTTACAGGAACGGATAAGAAGAAGCAAAGTCAAAAATCCAGAACTTAATTACCATAAAGATAATGAAGAATTTTTGATAAATATTATGAAAGAAATCTCGATGATTACGAGGAAGGGCGAATAATGACAATAACGAGAATTACAAATATTGAGAATAAAAAGCATATCGCCCTTTTAGACACATCGTCTATCTCATTTATGGAGGGATTAGCGGCAAAAGGGATCCAATCAGATAGTATTTTGAAAGATTATGATCTTATTCTTATTCCGGAATGGGTATTGGCTGAAATCAATGATGCTGAAGGCCGGTCAAATTACTTGCAGAAACTGATTGAGTCTGGATACACGATACATAGCATTGCAGAAGAAGATTATTCGAATCTTACAAACAATGAGGAAGGAAATCTTTATCAGATTGTTCTTGCATCAACATATCAGATTGGAAGAATTAAAAGCTATTTGCGCCGTTTTGTAGAAAAGGCAGATGTGCTCGACATGGATGCATACAAGGATTGGATTAATAGGCTCTATGACGAGTGGCCGATTCCAGGTCAGATGTTATCTTCGGGCAGAACAAAAAAGAAGAATGCCGGAGAAGTTTCTATCACAATTTTGGCAGAAGTAGTTTCTTGGTATTATCCGAAAACAGAGGTACTTACTATATATTCACAAGATAGTGATACTTATGCGTTCCAGAGAAAAGCTGAGGACAGTTTAAGAGAAATATTTACTTCAAGGACACCTGTACCGGTTTCGTATAAGAGCAATGATGCTATTCTTTGTCAGCTTTTCCGTGATGGAAAGATAAGTATTGAAAATCTGGGAGAATATAGGAAGGATATTCGTAAGATTACTTACAGTAAGGTACAGAATGACCATTCTGTGATTTTAGTAACGGAAGTAGTTGATAATGAGTTGTTTTTCGATCTGGTTCAAGATACATCGGTTCATATTATTTTTTAGTGAATATGGAAATAGAAAATTTTTCAGAAATAAAAGGATGATGACACAGAAAAGATTACCTAAACTACCCAAACTACCTAAACTCCTACCCAAACTACCCAAACTGCTGCTCAAGCTCAGATAGCTTGACCGCCCGGAAATCCGGGCGGTGCTTTACCTGTTTTCTTACCGACTACGCCATCATAACCATACATTCCTTCTCACAAAAAGCGATTCCGTATTTGATCAGCTTTTTTGCCCCGCGGCACTTCAGCCCTTCCGCATATTTCTTTTCTTCGATTTGCTCTAATGCTTTTTTGCAGGCGGCCTCCAGGTTCCCATCATCTGCATATTTCAGTTCGATCACGATTCCGATCTGCTCTCGTGTCTGGATAGAAATATCACTGTAGCTTTCCCCTGTCTCAGCATTGGATCTTACGAGCCAGTTTGGGTGGCTCCGCCACCCCGGAATATTCATCTCGATATTAAGTCTGACAGATATTCCCCTTTTGTTCCCTAGGTAACAGAAGAAAAACATATTTTCTGCTATCCTGTGAAGGAGAAAGGATGCTCAAATTACCGAAGGGGCTGCTTGATGGTCTCCAGGGAGCAGTAACTGGCCAGCCTGCCCAGATCAACAATTTCAATATGGCAGCGCCGCAGCCGGAGGATTCCTTCCTGGCGCAGCCGGGAAAGGCTTTGGGTCACATGGTTTCGGCCTACACCTAAGGTGTCGGCGATGGTTTCCTGGGAAATGGACAGAACATGCTTATCCCAGTTATCGCTGTTCGCCATCAGAAAAAGAAAATTACATACCTTGAGAAAGGTGTCATTATACCGCTGATGTGCGGAGTCATAAATCAGCATATTGATGTAGGCGGACTGCACCTCGCAGAGCCGGGCCATAAGGGGCGGGTATTCCAGACAAAGGGAGTAAAAATCTTCCCGGTCAAAGGCCACGGCCTCTACTTTGGTCAGGGCCTTTAACAGGATGGATTTTTCGATTTTGTAATCGGCCTTCTGGACACCGGGAAATATGGTTCCGGCGCCGTGAAAGGACAGATTCTTCCGGTGGCCGTCCTCATGCTCCACGTAGCATTGGGCCAGACCGGAGAGGAAGTAATAGTTTTTTGTAACCGGTTCTCCAATCTTCCAAAGCAGGTCTCCAGATTGAACGTGCATTTCTCTGTGAGGCAGAGTAAGGAGTTTTGGGTAAAGGTCTGCGTATTCTCCGGAAAAATAATACCTGGGGAGAACTTGACTCATGGCAGAGCCTCCTTTCGCATGGAATTTCATGATTCCCAGGATTGCGGGAGTACGCAGTGCGGAGCAATCCGGTATCATAGGGGAAAATATTCTTTGCCCCCAACATCATCATTGTAAGTATAACATAAAATCAGGAAAAGGAGAGAATGTCATGACACATAAGGTAAAAATCACCGTACTTCGCAGGGAGCTTTTCCCGGATCTGCAGGAGCAGTATCTGGCCAATCCTAAGGCAGGAAAATGCGAATTTTTCCAGGAGGGCCAGGAGTTCCTTGTGGGGTCGGAGGAATACATGAGCATGCTGAATGGAAAGTTTTGCGCGGAGGCCTGGGACTGCGTAAGCCGGTATATTTATTCAGCCCTTCAGGGCGGCTCCATTATGGGCGGCTGGACAAATGATGAGAAAATGATGATTGCCTGCTGCAATGACGGCACCAGGCCGGTTATTTTTAAGCTGGAGCGTGTGGATATCGAGGAGGCATAAAATATTTCTTGCGATCAGGTGTCTTTCTTGACATTACATTTAATGTTATGTTATTATTAATGTAATAAAAGGAGGTCGCTTACTATGCTTAAAGAAATCACCATACGAGGAAAGAAGGAACTGGATATCTATATGAACCCCCAGAGACAGCGTCTGCTTAAATGCCTGGAAATCTACGGGGGGTCGATGACGCCCAAACAGCTGTCGGGGATATTGGAGATTTCTCCTTCTTCGGTAACCTTTCACTTAAAGAAGCTGATGGAGCTGGGGGCAGTGGAACTGGACCACACGGAAATGATTCACGGCATCTGTGCGAAATATTACCGGCATGTACCTGTACAGGTGAACCTTAAAGGAAGTGAGAAAGATGACCTGCAGTTTGAAAAAGAAGTGCTGATGGACTACGTGATGGACGATGTCTGGTCTGGGTTTAAGCGGCATATGAAATCTGTCCGTGGGAATGCAGAGGCAGAGAAGGGGGAGATGAGCAACGGCGTCCTGTATCTGAAGGAAGAGGACGTACAGAAACTGAAGCAATTCCTTTTTGAATTTCAGCAGGCGCACAGCGTTCCGGAGGAAGGTGCGGCTCCATGGGAGGTGGCCCTGGTCGCCTATCCGCGCAGGGAGGTGTGAACCATGAAGGGCAGTTACCAGCTCTTGTTTTTCCTTAATGCGGCATCCATGGGGCTTCTTACCCCGGTGTTGTCCCTGGTACTTTTAGCTCATGGGGCCGAGATTGAGACGCTGCCTTTGTTTGCTGCTCTTTTTGCCCTTACCATTATCCTGGCAGAACTTCCCAGCGGCGTTGCAGCGGATCTTTTTGGGCGAAAATGCTCCTTCCTTCTGTCCCATGTGTTTCAGATTGGGGGAGTCCTGCTGATGCTTAAAAGCCAAGGCCCTTTTTTGCTGGCAGCTTCCAGCATCCTGCGGGGGCTGGGCAGTGCATTTGCCTCCGGTTCACTGGAGGCATTGGTTATTGATCAGTATAAAGCAGAGCGGGGACTGGCACGGATAAACAGTCAGATTCTGCTGCTGGAAAGTGCGGGAATGGCAGCTGGAGCTCTTTTGGGCGGTGTTCTTGGTACCTGGGGAGATGGCTGCCGTGTCCTTTTGTGTGTGCGTCTGGGCGCGGAGATTTTCCTTTTTCTGCTGTCCTTTACCTGCATAAATGAGGAACGCCGCTTTATGGGCAACGAGAGCAGCAGGGGGCAGCTTTTTGCTTTCGGAAAACTGATGGGAGAGATTCGCCAGTCTTTTGGGACAGCCGCCGCTATTCTTATGGCAGCTGCCCTGGTGGGGAGCGCACAGATGGTGCTTGAGGTATACTGGCAGCAGAATTTCATTTCTCTCGTCCCTGGAAATATGGCCTGGTGCGTAGGCGTGATCAGCAGCCTTGGCTTTTTGGGGGTAATGCTGGGCAACCAGTTCGCCGGTGTCTGGATAGCCAGAAGGCCCCGGAAAAGGGGGTGCATTTACTGGCTGTTTAAATTTCTTCTGCCAGGGACAGTTTTGTTTCTGGGCCTGTGCCGCAGCTGGCTTTTGTTTGCCGCACTGTACATCCTGGCTTATGTGATTTTGGGTGCAGGGGAGATCAGCGAAAAAGTCCTTCTTCATCAGGCCACTGCCGATCAGTGCCGGGCAGGCATGCTGTCGGTATATTCTCTGGTAATCCGGATCGGAGGGATGGTTTCTTCTGTCCTGGCCAGCTTTATTGCCCTTTGGGGCGGGCTTACTGCTGTATGGATACTCCTGCCTGCCGCAGCGCTGGTGTGCCTGCTGGCGGTATATGTCAAGAGTAGGTAGCCATCCACAGCCCCGGCGCCCGCACCGCCAGGTTTCGCAAAGCTTCCTCATCGGAAATCTCCTCAGGAAGCTGAAAATAAAAGTCGATCAGTTCCTGCCGTCCCAGTGCATGTCCGGCAAAGAGGAGGAAGGAATAGCGGATGGGAAATGCTTCAAAGTGCTCCACATCTTTCGGATAGGGCCAGCGGCTTTTGTCCAGGATATAGGGAGCCAGGAAATCCAGCGCTTTTCTATAGCTCTTATGATCCGGTGTCTCCCAGGTCCAGAGATTTTCTTCTTCTGTAGATAAGAGCTGGCATACGCTGGTGAGGTTATCCAGAAGGAAGGCAGAGTAATTATAAGGCTTTGTCCGGGCAAGCTCCAGAGGGAAGGAACCGTCCGGGTCCATCTGGGCCAGCAGGCGGGTCTTATACTGAGTCCGGCAGAATTCGGCGATCTGCGCATTGTCGGTGAATAAGGCAAAGACCGCTGCCTGCATGATGAAGCAGACGCAGTGATTATTGACGGTGTTCATCTCCTCGATCCCGTTTGGGGAGCAGAGCATCCAGCCCAGATACCGGGAAAACCAGTCCTTCAGCCCAAGATACAGCTCCTTTGTCATCGATGGAGAGGATTTCAGCGCTTCCACCGCAAAGGGGATGTCGGCAAGGTGGATGGTGTCGATGACGCCGATTCCCCGGCCGCTGCAGATTCCGGCAATGGCCTGGGCGTAATCCAGGCTGGGATTCATCCGGGTTTCCGGGTCAAGAAAAAACTCCTTAAGAATCTGGCAGGCACGGGCACCGTAAGATTCTTCGCCGGTCATGCGGTAGGCCAGAGCCAGGGTGCTTACCTGATTGCGCATGGTGCGCATAAGCAGCCGGTGGCTGGTAAAGTTGTCAGGATTGGACTGTCCGTCCCTGCGAATATAGGGCAGTCCGTCAGGGGATTGGGGATCTGGCCACCAGTAGTCGCCCTCCGAATAAAAATCATGAATTGTCCCCGGGCTGCGCGGGCACGTGCAGTCGGTAATGTGGGGAATGTGGCCGGTCAGATAAAGATCGGCCTTTTTTTGCAGCTGCGGTAAAGAAACAAGCCGGCAAATTTCCGGCCGTATGGCGTATGGTCGTTTTAATGAAAGCATGGCAATTCTCCTTTTGAAAGTATATCGTTTTTTCTGGCGTTATTTCCAGCATCAACGTTTTTCAATAGTCAATCTAAAGTAACTATATCGATTTTTCTTCCCTCCGGCAATGGCAAAAGAAAAAATGCACACAAAATCCACTGTTTTGCCTATGGCTTCTGGACATTTTAGGCAAAAATGAGTATACTATGGAAGGGCAATCGCTCAATTACGAATGATTTTGCCGGGGAGGATCACTTATGGGTAAGCTCTTAACTATATATAAGAAGAAAACGGGAATCTACCGGAAGCTGCTGCTTTCCTTTTTGATTATTCTGGGGATTCCCCTTATCGCTTCTGCCTTCTTTTACTCCTTCACCATGACCATGGTAAAGGATCAGTCGGATTCCATGGGAAAGAATATCCTGAAAATGACCCAGAATGAGATTGACGCCTACTTAGAAAGTGCCCGCAAGTTTGAAAGCCGATGGTTTATGGAGGAAAATGTAAAGGATATCGCGGATATCCAGGGGGAGATTTCCCGAGAATATTCCCAGGCACTGTTAAGCATCTATCAGGAGCTGGTGAAAGAGAGCGCCATGGAGCCTATTATCCAGAAGGCCTTTATTTATTTTGACGGTGCGGATAAGGTGGTCAGCACTGATGGGAACATGGATCTGGAGATGTATTATCAGCTGTACATGAAAAACGCGGAAATCTCCAGTGATGATTTTCGCTCTATGCTGCAGGAACACCATCAATATAATACCGTGATTCTCGACAATGCGGACGGCACGAAAAATCCCATTATGCTGTTAAGCCTGAAAAGCGGCAGCGCAGAGCCGGATGCGGCCACTATGGGGATCCTTCTGGATTACAAAAAGATCCAGCAGCGGCTGCCCTCAGCCAAGGGAAGTGAGAGCGATGTGGAGCTGATGGTTCTGGCGGAAAATGGCGGGCTCATCGCGCCGGAGGACGGCCAGTTTCATCTGAAGGCACCGGATTATGAGCGGTTCCGGCAGAGCAGCCAGCATCTGCATAATGACGCGGGAGAAAGCCTGTGGGTTACCTCTCTTGATTCTGAGCAGACCAACTGGACATACCTTATGCTTACCACATCCGGAGCCTTTGCCCAGAACATCAATCGGATGCGTATGATTTTTATCTCCGGGCTTTTCTTAAGCATTCTCACCGGCTTCGGCCTTTCCTGGTATCTGACCGGGCGGACCTACAATCCTTTTGCGCAGATCATGGAGCTATTTAAGGAAGAGGCGGCCAGGGATGAGAGCCGGGGTGAATTGAGCGAGCTGGATGATCTGGACGAGATGCAGTGGCTTGGCAGGCAGGTGCAGAACGTCCTGCAGAAAAATGTGGACACCCAGAAGATGCTTAAGGACAACGAAAAGCATATGCGGGAATTCTGCCTTTGGAGCC
>JAGHER010000004.1 GCA_017889125.1 Lachnospiraceae bacterium | reverse complement strand
TATTCAGATTTTGTGTAAATATTTTTGCGGATTTGAATGAACTGTCAACAGAATCCCATACAAATATCTGGTAAACTTAACACAATAGACCAAAATATACACAAGAGAGGCAAAAACATACACAATAGAGGGGGAATAGAGATGGCTGGGATTGCACTGCTTTTACCGGAAGAAGAAATGTGCCGCCAGGCAAAGGAAATGCTTGACTATGACGAGTATCATGGTGAGAACCATATTATTTATATTAAGCAGACCAAGATTGATAATGTGGTGCTGGAGACAAAAAAGGCGGTGGCCATGGGGGCGAATATTGTGGTTGCCAGGGGCAGTCAGGCTCATGAGGTTAAGATTAATACCAATATGCCGGTGGTGGAGATCATGCTTACGGCCAGGGAGCTGGGGCTGGCGATTGTCAAGGCAAAGCGGATTGTGAAGAAGGAGAATCCCCTGATTGGAATTTTCTTCTGGAAGGGAATGCTGTGCGATACGGAGGATTTTGAGGAGCTGTTTGGAGTACGGATCCTGCGGCAGGATCTTGACCGGGAGCATTCCTGGCATGAGATGATTGACCGGGCGGTTGCGGAGGGAGTTGATTTCCTGATCAGCGGGGAAATGTGTGTCCAGTATGCCAATGAGAAGGGACTTCCGGCAATGGTGTTTCATACGACACAGGAGGCTCTCCGGATTGCAGTAAAGAGTGCAGAAAAACTGTACCGCATGTCCCTGATTGAGCGGCAGAATTATGCGCAGTTTGTTTCAGTTCTGGACAGCGCCTTTAATGGAATCATCAAAACCAGCGAGGAGGGGAGAATCCTTCTGATGAACCGGGTGATGGAGCAGATTCTGGATGTCCGCCCGGAGAAGGTTTTGGGAGAGCATATCGTGGATGTTCTCGAGGGGCTTGACCGGGAGATTTTTGACCGCGTGCTCAGGGGCACCATGGATAATTATTCGACCTTTATTAATACGAAGGATCAGGCGCTGGTGGTGGTGATTGAACCGATTGTGGTGGACGGGGTCATCACCGGAACGATCGTGTCCTGCAACAAGATAAAGCGGATGAACTGGAACCGGGGAGAAAATGTGCAGGAGCAGTTCCTGCGCGGCCTGACGGCGAAGGGGAATCTGGATGAGCTGACGGCAAAGAGGCCCAGCCTTAAGGCGGCGGTGGATGCGGCAAAGGTTTACGCCCAGTCGGCCAGCCCGATTCTGATTGTGGGAAAGACCGGACAGGAGATGGAGGAGCTTTGTCAGGGGATCCACAATTACAGCCTGAGAAAAGGCGGGCCGTTTGTGATGATTAATATGGCAGGGATAGAAGAGCAGGATCAGCTGCGGATACTGTTCGGTGAACGTGAGGAGCCGGGGATCCTGATTCAGGCCAATTACGGTACGCTGGTGATTCGGGCGATTGACAAGCTGACGCTGAATGCCCAGTACCGCCTTCTGCAGGCAATCCGGCAGAAGCGTCTCTCGATTTCCACCATCGATAATGATTATATTCAGGAACTGGATGTGCGGATTATCGGCTGTACCTCCAAGCGGCTGCAGGAAATGCTGAAATGCGGAAAGTTCCGAAAGGATCTGTATTATCTGCTTCAGACCTTCCGTCTGGCAGTGCCGGATTTTTTGGATAGGAAGGAGGATGTTAAGGTTCTGGTTAATGAGCATATGAAGAAGTACATGAATTTGTATGCCCGCTATCATATTCTTACGGAGGAGGCTAAGGATATCCTGGTAAACTACAATTGGGAAGGGAATGATATCCAGCTGGAGGCCTTTTGTGAACGGCTGGTGCTGACTGCGGGAAGGCGGAAGATCAGCGGGGAATATGTGAAGTATCTTCTGGACGAGCTTTACCATGGAAAGGATATGGAGAATGACCTTTCTGATCAGGAACAGAAGGGGAAGACGGGGAATACGGAGCTGGAGCGGCTGAAGGAGGCGCTGGCTAATTACAACGGCAACCGGATTCTGACAGCCAGGGCGTTGAATATCAGCACGTCCACCTTGTGGAGGCGGATGAAAAAGTACAGATTAGAATGAGAAAATGTGTGCATGACGCACACTCGCGCCGGAGCGGGGCTGTGTCAGCTGCCATATACCTTGTGACGGCGGATGCAGAAGTACAGGCTGGAATGAAAAAAGCTTGCAGCGTGAAAGGTAAATGATTGATTTGACAGATAAATGAAAGATATAAATTTCAACAAAGAACCTGTGCATGTTTTGTGTAAAATGCTGGGTTCTTTTTTGGTTATCATACCAATTGCACAAAAACAGCAAAATAAATATAATCATAAATGGATAAAACAGATAAGAAAAGAACAAGCTGTTGGTGGGAGGAGGTTATTCATGAAGAGAGAGCAGTGCCTTCAAAACAGGAGAAAGAAAAGCAAATTGTATTATAAGCGGGCGGCGGTGCCGTATCTGCTGCTTTTGCCGGTGGTGCTGTTTGTGGCGTTATTTATGCTTTGGCCCATGGTAAATGTGTTTATTATGAGCCTTCAGAATTATGTTGTGATTAAGCCGGCAGACCGGGCGTTTATCGGCCTGGCAAATTATATTGAAATTTTCACCCAGGATAAGCTTTTTTATAAGGGGCTGAGAAATTCTGCGGTGTGGGTGTTTGTCAGTGTGGCTCTGCAGACGGCTCTTGGGTTTTGGCTGGCTTTCCTGCTGAATAAGAGATTTAAGGGAAGAGGCCTTTACCGAGCGCTGGTATTGTCCCCCTGGGCTGTGGCGGGAGTTATGGTAGGAATCATCTGGAGCCTGATTCTGGGGGAGACCTACGGGGTATTAAATGATCTCCTGCAGAAAATCGGGGTGATTGACCGGAATATTTCCTGGTTTTCCAGCGGAGGGAGAGCCATGACGGCGGCCATCATGGCAAATGTCTGGAGAGGAATTCCGTTTTTTGCCATCAGCTATTTGTCGGCCCTTTCCAGTGTGCCAGATGATATTTATGAGTCGGCAAAAATTGACGGAGCCGGAACCTTCGTCACCTTGTTCCGAATCACCATTCCGATGATCAAGGATACCATCGTGCTGACCACTCTTCTCCGGGCTATCTGGACCTTCAACGCGGTGGATTTAATCTTCAGTCTGACCAACGGAGGACCCAACAACGCGACCATGACCATGCCCCTTTATATTATGTCCAAGTTTAAAGGTGAGCTGGATTACGGTTACGCATCGTCCCTGGCAGCAATCGCCACCTTGATCATGATGATTGTGGCATTTGTCTATATTAAGGGAAGCAGGATGGGAAAGGAGGAGATGTATTGATGAATGTCAAACAGAGAAGGCGGATTGCAAGAATCTTTTGGCTGCATCTGCCGCTGGCGGTTTTTATTGTGATTACCTTAGCGCCCTTTTACTGGATTCTGGTGACCTCATTAAAAACCAGCACGGAGGTATTTGCCCGGCCCATTACCTATTGGCCCAAGGTGCTTACCTTTGAGAATTACCGGTATTTGTTTCGGGACCTGGGGTTTGATGTTTATTTTCGAAACAGCCTGATTGTATCCATATCGGCTACCTGCATTGTCAGCATCCTGGCGTTGATTGGCGGGTACGCCATGTCCAGGTATCGTTTTAAGGGAAAAGGGCTGGTCTATGTATTGCTTTTGTTTACCCAGATGTTTCCGGCAGTTGTGCTGATGATCCCGCTGTTTGAGACCATGAATAAGCTGCGGCTCATCAATACGCTGCTGTCCCTGATTATTACCTGCTCGGTGACCAATCTTCCTTTCTGTCTGTTTATGATGATGGGGTATTACAACTCCATTCCCCGGTCTCTGGAGGAGGCGGCCCAGGTAGACGGATGTTCTCTGCTGGGGGCGGTATTTCGGGTGCTGCTTCCCACCATGCGGCCCAGCATAGTGGCAACCGGAGCTTACGCATTTATCAATTCATGGAACGTATTTATCTATGCTACGGCATTTATCACGAAGAAAGCAAAGTATACCATCCCATTGGCGCTGAATATCTTTCAGGGGGAATTTAACACCAATTATTCAGGGCTTGCGGCTGGCTGTGTGGTAGCACTGATTCCGGTTCTTGTGATCTTTGCGTTTATCCAGAAGAATCTGGCCGGAGGAGCCACCAGCGGGGCGGTTAAGGGATAGCAGTAAAGCAAAATAAAGGAAGAAAAGGAGAGAGAGCGATGAAAAAAAGGTATGGAGTTTTGTTGACAGCAGGTTTGGTTCTGGGACTTTTGGCAGGATGCAGCGGCGGGGAGAAGAGCGCGTCGGAAGCGCCGGCAGATGCGGCCCAGGGCAGTACTGGTCAGGAGAATGCGGCCCAGGAGAATACCTCCGGGGAGAGACAGGTTGTGGAATTCTGGTTCCATGCGGCGGATGAAAATTCCAGTGCCCTCTATGAGGAGATTATGGAGGATTTTAACCGTTCTCAGGATAAGTATGAGGCCAGATATACGGGCTTTGCCAATAAGGATTTCCCGGACAAGTTTACCATGGCCATTGCCACGCAGACCATGCCGGATGTGGTAAGCCTGGGCTTTTCCAACGTGATGACCTATGTGGCTCAGGATGCGCTGATTGATATTAATGATTATTTTAATGAATGGGAGGATTCTTCAAAGATCACGCCGTCCCTGGTGGAAACGCTGAGAGGAATCGGAAATGGAAAGCTTTATGGCGTTCCTTATAATTACAATCAGGATATTTCCTGGTACAACACCAAATTCTTTGAAGAGAACAATGTGGAAGTACCCACAACCCAGAAGGAATTTCTGAAGCTTTGCGAGGAGTACGCAGATCCGGACGGCGGAACGTATTTCTACAGCTTAAGAGGCGTAAAGCCCTATGATAATCTGCTGGGCTGGCTGTTTACCTACACAGATGGGGCAGGATACGGCGGATCCTATTTTGATGAGAATAACCAGTGTATTCTCAATAAGCCAGAGTTTGTAGAGGCATTAGATGCATATGCGTCCATTTATAAAAACGGCTGGGTATCGGGAGACTGCGTGAATAATGATTTTAACCAGATGGTCGCTGAATTTGGCTCGCAGACGGCAATGTATATTACCCACAATTCCTCCTCCAGAAAGACCCATGAGGCTAATCTGGGCGACGGCAATTATGCCGCGGCAAAGCTTCTGGCAAATGATGAGGGAAGGTATTACAGCTCGGCCATTCAGCCGCAGATTTACTGCGTGACCAATACCAAGGGCGCGGATGGAGATTATGCGGGAGCCTTTGAGCTGATCAAGTACCTTTCCAGCGCAGAGGTGGTGGGAAAGGTTGGCAGCAAGCTGGGAAGAATTGCGGTAAATTCCGATAATTTCGATGATGACTGGTTTGTGAATGATAAATTTATGCCCCTTTATCAGGAAATTATTGCCGATGAAAATTTTGTGCAGATTCAGAATCCCTACTGGCTGTCCTCTTACTTTAACTTTATCAATACGGATATGACGGCAGATTTCCAGGCGGTGCTGTTGGGTGACATGACATCCCAGGAAGCCCTTGATCATTGGGCAGAATTTTTGACCCAGGAGCAGAAGGCATATCTGGAAAACACGAATTGACAGGGTGGATCGAAATGGTTTTTACAGTTTATTTTTCGGATTATTTAAAAGCGTTTAATTCCATGGAAATGGAGAGATGGAATTATCACTGGGGCTGTGTGCTTACTGGTGCGAAATATCTGTATGAGGTAACCGGGAAGGCGGAGTACCGGGAAGCGATACTCAATTTTGGCAGGAAGTATGTGGATGAGCATGGGACGATCCGGGGTTTTTGCGCAGAGGAGCAGAATGTGGATCTGATGGCAAGCGGGAGACTGCTTTACTTCCTTTATGATGAAACGGGAGAAGAGCGGTATCTGAAGGGAATCCATGGAATTATGGAAAATCTGCGGAATCAGCCCCGCACAAGCTTCGGAAATTTCTGGCACAAAAAGATCTATCCGTATCAGGTATGGCTGGATGGTCTGTATATGGTGCAGCCCTTTTATATGGAGTATGAGCGGCGGTTTAACCAGAAGAAAAACTATAAGGACAGCGTAAACCAGTTTAGAAATGTAAGAAAGTATTTATTTGATGAAAAGAAGCAGCTGTATTATCATGCTTACGATGAAACGCGGCAGATGATCTGGGCCAATAAGGAGACTGGATTATCGCCCTGCTTCTGGCTCCGGTCCATCGGATGGTATCTGCTGGCCCTTTGCGACTGCTATGAAATTTCGCAGGATGGGGATGCGCAGGCGGTACTGGGGGGACTCCTAAAGGAAGCGATTCAGGGGGTATTTCTGTATCAAGATAAGGACAGCGGGCTATTCTATCAGTTGGTTGACCGTGATGATCTGAAAGATAATTATCTGGAAACCTCCGGATCCGCTATGGTGGCGTATGCGGTGATGAAGGGATGCAGGCTTGGGATATTGGATCGCAAAGCGTATTATGAGAAGGGGGCGCGAATCCTGGCAGCCCTGGAAGCGGAGAAGATGAAGGTCTCCGGAGGAGAATTTCATCTTACGGGAACCTGTGCTAGTGCCGGACTGGGCCCAAAGGATGAGCGGGATGGAAGCGCAGAGTATTATTTGAGCGAGGCGGTAAAGGATGACAATGCTCACGGGGTTTCCATGTGCATGATGGCGTACAGTGAATGGCTGAAAATGGAGGAGCTGCTGAATGACGAGAAGAGAACGGCTGTATAATCTGATTGAGGGAAGGGAAGTGGACCGTTGTCCTTCCGGCTTCTGGATCCATTTCCCCCAGTCCTGTAAGCACGGGGAGCAGGCAGTTAAGGCGCACCTGGAATTTATGAAGCAGACGGATACGGACATCATGAAAGTAATGAATGAAAATATCCTGTATGACGGTGAGACCAAGATCATGAGCTCCAGGGATGTGGGAAAATTCAGAGGCTTTGGGCGAAAGGACCGGATCTTTCAGGACCAGATGGAAATCATCCGAAGAATCAGCGATTGCGCAAAGGCGGAATATCCGATTTTAGCCACCATACACGGCCTTCTGGCGTCGGCCTTTCATGAGACTGGGTTTGCCGGGAATTTTACCAGTATGGGATATTGCCTGGCCTTGTTCTGCAGAGAGCGGCCCAGGGAGATGAAGCTGGCCCTTGAGACCATTGCAGAGACGCTTATGGAGTTTGTGGACTGCTCTCTGGAGGCTGGTGCGGAAGGGATCTTTTACGCGGCATTAGGAGGAGAAAAGCGGTATTTTACAGATGAGGAATATCAGGAGTTTGTGCTTCCTTATGAGAAGAGGGTTTATGATTACATAAAGAGCAGAACGAAATTTGACGTTCTTCATATCTGCAAAAGCGGGATTGGATTTGAGCGGTATGTGGAGCTGAAGCCAACGATTGTCAACTGGGGCGTTTATACAAATGGTTTCAGCCTCACACAGGGCAGCCAGTTGTTTTCGGAAAGCATTATCCTGGGCGGCTTCCCTGACCGGCAGGGCGTTCTGGTTGACGGCAGCCGGGAGGATATCCTGAAGCATACGAAGCAGGTTCTGGATGAAATGCAGGGAAAGCGGCTGATTATCGGCTCTGACTGTACCCTGCCTACGGAAATCGCATATGACCGGATCCGCTGGGTGGTGGATTCGGTGAAGGAGCTGACGGTATGGAGATAAAGGAGTGGCTGCAGTCTCACCGGGAGGAAATGATCGGTGATGTCATGGAGCTTACGGCTATTGAAAGTGTCAGCAGGCCGGGAGAAGGGGGATTTCCCTTTGGGAGCGGGTGCCGGAAGGTGCTGCACAGGGCCCTTGTTCTGGTGGAGCGTTACGGGCTGGAGGCAGAGAATCTTGAGGATTACTGCGGAAGTGCTGTCCTAAAAGGGAAAAGCGGCCGGGAAATCGGATTCTTTTCTCACCTGGATGTGGTGCCGGAGGGCAAGGGCTGGGAAAAGACGAAGCCTTATGAGCCGATAATCGAAAATGGCTGGATTTATGGACGGGGCAGTGCGGATAATAAGGGGCCGGCAGTGGCGGTTTTATATGCATTGCGGTATTTGAAGGAAAGCGGAATAAGCCTTAAGCATACTCTGCGTCAGTTTTATGGCTGCGATGAGGAGCGGGGAATGAAGGATGCGGAATATTATCTGCAGCACCGGAAACCGCCGGTATTTTCTCTGGTGCCGGACTGTGCCTTCCCCGTGTGCATCGGCGAAAAGGGGAAGCTTCGTATTGTATGTGAAGGAAAGCTTTCGGATAAGGTTTTTCTGCTCCGGGGCGGAGATGGGGAAAATTCTGTGCCGGAGAAAGCAGAGATTGTGCTGGATGGACTTCATGAAGAAGAATTAGAAGAATTGAAGGGCAGCTGTCCTCACTTTATTCGAATCGGTGAAGAAAATGAGAAGATTAAGGTGGAGACCTTCGGGCGGGCGGCACACGCGGCTCAGCCGGAGGACGGTGAAAGCGCAGTGGTATTGCTGGCAAGGTTTATTTGTGACTGTGGGCTTCTGGAAGAGAGTGATTGTGAGACTTTCCGATTTCTGTGGGAAGCCTTCCCCGATGCTTATGGAAAGGGGCTTGGAGTAGAATGTGAGGATGAGCTTTCCGGCCGCCTTACCGCTGTGGGGAGCAGCCTGCAGCTGAAAGATGGGGGTGTGCGATTGTGTATCGATATCCGGTGTCCGGTTACGGCTGATCTGCAGGAGGTAGAAGTGAAGGCCCGGCAGGTGGTCGAAGGATATGGGTGGAGGATCTGTGAGCTTGTCCAGAATCCTGGGTATTATCGAAGGGATGGCGGGGATTGCCGAAGTGATGTTGGCCGGGCGGTCAGTCGGCTGACGGATATCTGTCAGGAGGTTTATGGAAGAACCTTTGCGCCTTACTGCATGGGCGGCGGGACGTACGCCAGAAAGCTTCCGAATGCATTTGGATATGGCCCGGGGCTGTCCTTTCAGAAAAAGCCGTGTCCGCCGGGGCATGGGAAAGGCCATCAGCCAGATGAATGTGTGTATGTGGAGAATTTGCTGTATGCTGCGGAAATCTATGTGAAGGCAATTTTGATGCTGGATGAGATGCTGGAGTGATAACGGCTGCTGAATGGTATGAAGAAATGGGCGGGGGAGACTGTGCCGCGGCTGCGGCACGGTCTCCCCTGAATTTATGCGTCGAATTTACGGGGGAATTTATGCACATTTTCCAGTTGTCTTGCCCGCCGGAACGGGCTATAATTCTTAAATAAAGAACCAGCACAGGGAAAGAGCAGGGTAAGGAGTATAAAGTATACCTTATTTATGCGCGGTGATTTAGGAGAGCATGAGCATGGGAAGGAATGTTGCGAGTTTTGAGGATGGCGTATTTGCCAACGGCGCAAAGAACAGTATCACTGCATCGGGAAGACGGAAGGCGGAAGGCTATGAAATCATGCACAAGGAGCGGATTGTGGCGGAGATTTCACGGAATGGCCGGGTGGATATCCTGGATGAGCAGTTTATGCCCTACGATTTGTACCTTGATGTGGAGGATGACGGGGACATTGACATTCTGGTGAATAATCTGAACAATTTTTATCACTGGTGTGCGTCGAGAGTGCTGTCCCTGGATCGGAAATATGCGAAGGAGATATTGAACAGTATCGGTGCGCCCCAGGCGCTTACTGACCGGGACAGGGCGGAAATTTCTCTTTCTTATCACTGCGTTTCGCTGACGGATGTGCATTGGGTGCGGCGGCGGGGGGAGACGGTGACCTTTGCCCAGATCAATTTGTATGACCATCCGCTGAATGATGCCACCGTGGAGATTTCTCTGCGGGGGCGGCAGATGACGGTGACGAACCAGGAACTGGCCCCGGATTTGTCCACGAAAGGGTGCTTCCCGAAGGCATGGATCCGGCAGAAGGATGGATTCTGGCTGCTGAAGGATGGCGGGGAGGCGGCGGTGAGAAGGGAGCTCCTGGCCAGCGAAATCTATCAGTGTTTCGATGTTCCCCAGGTGAAGTATTCGGAATATTTTTATGATGGGGAGCCGGTTACCCGGAGCAGGATAATCACCTCAAAGGACGTTTCCATGGTGTCGAAGATGGCGTTTGATATCTATGCCTGCAATTATGAGTTGGATACGTTAGCGGAGTGCAGACGGATTGATCCGGTGACCTATTATGGGATGAATATTTTGGATTATCTGACGGGAAACATAGACCGTCATCCGGAAAACTGGGGCTTCCTGGTGGATAACCGCACCAATGCCTATGTGTCCCTTTATCCGCTGATGGATTTTAATCAATGCTTTCTGGCCTATGACCGCCTAGATGGAGCGGGATGCCAGACGGTTTTCCCAAGGAGGCTGACCCAGCGGGAGGCGGCAGAGGAGGCTGTGGCCTGCATAGGCCTTCGCCAGATACGGGAAATGGATATGAGGAAGTTTGGGGATATGGAGAGCGAGGCTGAGATGTTTCAGGCCCGGCTTGCCCTGTTAAAGAAAATATGCTGAGGAAAGGATGAAGGATAATCATGGCAGATTCCCGATTTGATTCCATGCGCTGGAACACCTTGTCCAGCCGCACGATTATAAAGGACCGGTGGGTGAACCTGCGGGCGGATGACTGCCAGCGGGCGGACGGGACGATGATTGCGCCTTTTTATGTAAATCAGCTGCCGGATTTTGTGGTGGTTGTGGCGGTGACGGAGGACGAGAAGTTTGTGATGATTTACCAGTACCGCCACGCGATTGATAAGGTGATTCTGGAGGTGCCCGCAGGGTGCCTGGAGCCGGGGGAGTCCATGGAGGCTGCGGCGGCCAGGGAGCTTTTAGAGGAGACGGGATATGAGGCCGGGGAGCTGACCTTCCTGGGGAAGATGGCGCCCAATGCCTCCTGCTTGAGCAGCTATGCCTGGTGTTATCTGGCGGAAGACGTCAGGAAGGTGGATGGCCAGAAACTGGATGAGACCGAGGAGATTGCGGTGGTTTTGATGGCGGAGGAGGAGCTCCTTAAGGCCCTGCGGGAGGGCCGGGTGGAGCAGGCGGTTCATGTGGGCGCATTGTATCAGGCTTTGGATGTGCGGAAGGGCAGATCCTTGACCCGGCAGAATAAGGAATAAAGGAAACGGTTTCCTAAAAGCAGCGTGACCAGGAATGCGAGAAGAAGCAGACCGATTACGTTGCTTTTTTCGTGGACATTGACCAGCTCATAGAGACCGAAATACTGCATCAGGTCCCGGATCAGGCGGTGGAGAATGTAAATCTGCAGGGTGCGCTGGCCGATGACGGTGAATACGGGGAGCGGTTTTCGGGGAACGGCGGCCAGGAGCCCGGCAGAGAGGAGGGCGGCTGCGGCCCAGACCATAAGGCGGAGCGCTGGCCCAGCAAGATACAGGGTGGGATCCAGGTGGCTGTAATTGGAGGAAAAAATCAGCCGGTAAACTGGCCACAGAAGATCCCAGGCGGTGAGGCCGATCAGGGCGGAAAGAGCCAGGGCGCTGGCGATGAGCGGGCGGCGGTAGGCAGTGAGAAAGCGGTCAAGGCTTTCTTTTTTTATGTAGTACCCTGCGTAAAAGAAGGGGGCGAAGCCCAGGGTACGGTCCATGGCCAGGAAGCTTCCTACGGATCTCTGGTATCCGGAAAGGAGTGCCAGGATGATGGAGCCGGTGAGGACGGCTGCAGGCTTCTGTTCCTTAAGCGCGGGCAGGGTGAGATGCCAGAGACTTAAGGACAGCAGATACCAGGGGGCGCCGGACTCGGTGAAAAAGTCGATGTAGAAGGTGATCTGCCCTTCAATCAGCCCTTCGGTCAGGTGTGTCAGCAGCTTAAAGATGAAGTACAGCCACAGGGGCTCGAGAAGATATTTTATGCGGAAGACGGCAGGCGGCAGCTCGTCTTCGTTGTTTTGTGCAGCTGCGGTGCGAAATGCATTTTTCGCCAAAAATCCGGACAGGAAGATAAAGCAGGGCATGTGGAAGGTGTAGATAAAAAAGTATATATTATAGGAAAAGCGGGTGGATTCCAGAGGCAGGATAAAGTGCCCGGCTGTTACCAGAAAGATTAACAGGAATTTGGCATTGTCCAGATAGACGATTCTGGATGTTGGGGATGTTGATTCTGTGTGATTCATTAGTGCTTCCTCCGTGTTTGCTTCAAATGGTTTTCCATGAGTATGATTTTACCGGAAATTAGCGAAATTAGCAATGTGTCAAAGTATGGATAAAGGAAATGAGGAGAAGCCGGTCGAATATACGGGGTAAGGAGAGGGAATTAAGAAAAGGGGCAAAGAAAAGAGGTAAAGAAAAGGAATCGAGAAATGCGATTAAGATAGGGATATATAAATGGGTTGGCGAAATTGGGACAGAATCCGACAAAATTGTCCTGGGCAGGGCTTTCTCTATTGTGCGGCCAATCCTTTTGTGCTATTATGTGTTAAGGTTTAAAGCAGGTGTTTTTGGCCCTGAAGCAAGGCAGTGTACAGGCGGCTTACAGGGGTTTTGATTGGAGGAAAAGGATGAAGAATAAGGTGAGCGCCGGGCAGGAAGTGGATATTAAGGAGCTGCTTTACGGCGTGATGAAGGCCTGGAGGCCGGTGCTTGGCCTGGGATTAGGCTGCGCTGTGCTTTTGGGTGGATACAAGGCCAGCCAGAGCCTGGCGGGACAGATGGATGCAGAGTACGCCAGCGAGCAGCAGGAGCAGTATGAGGCAGATCTTCTGATGTATGAAAGCGCCCGGGAGAGCTATGAGCGGGAAATTGAGAACATGGTAAACAGCCTGGACAGCCAGCAGGAGTATCTGCAGAACTCGGTATTGATGCAGATCAGTCCCTATGAGAAGGGGACAGCGGCGGCAGACTTGTATGTAAAGACCGATTATCAGATTATGCCGGGTATGGATTACCAGAATCAGGATTATACCGATGCGCTGGTGAAGGCCTACGGAACGTCGCTGAAGGAGGACGGCGTGCTGGAGGCCGTGGCTGAACAGATGGGCCTGGAGCTTCGCTATCTGAAGGAGCTGATTTCCGTGACGCCGGATCTGGAGAGTGATGTGCTTACGGTGACGGTGGCACATACGGATGAAGCGGCCGCCGGAAGGCTTCTTGATCTTCTCCTTGAAGGTCTTGAGGAGAAGGAGGAGGAGCTTTCGGAAAGCGTGGGAGCGCATGATCTGGTTGTGCTCAGCCAGACTACGGATTCGGTGGTGGATTTGTCCCTGTCAGACAGTCAGAAGCGGGTGGCGGATTCGCTGACTACGCTCCAGGACAGTCTGGAGGAGAAGGAAAAGGCCCTTTCCCAGCTCTCAAAGCCCAGCCTTTCACCGGGTTCCCGGGGAGCTGTGCTTTCTGTGGGGGTAAAGTATGGAGTCCTTGGAGGTGTTATGGGGGTTTTGCTGGGGGCATTCTGCGCCTGCCTGTTCTGGCTGTTTAGGGACAAGGCGGAAGATGGCGGCGAGCTGGAGCTGCGGTTTGGCTTTCCGGAGCTTGGCACCTTTGGCAGCCGGAAAAAACGATGGTTTTCCTGTGTGGACAGGCTGGTGGACCGCATGTTCGGGAAAAAGCCGGCGGCGGATGATGAGACGGTGTACCGGCGGATTGAGGCGCGGATCCGGTATTATTATCCGGAGGCAAAGCAGCTTTATCTTGGCCAGCTGAGCCGGTCAGGAAATGCCGGGGGTTCTGCCGAAAAATTTGCCGGGGAATTTGCCAAAGAATTTGCCGGAAGGCTTAAGGAAGCTTTTCCGGAGAGAACCCTGCAGTGGGGTGGGGCCCTGGCTGAGGACCCGGAGGCATTGGGCTATGCAGCCTCCAGTGACGGCGTGATTCTGGTGGTGGAAAAGGGGAGGACTGCTTACCAGGAGATTCAGCGGGAGGCAGAGGCTGCCAAGAGCTGCGGCGCCCGGATTCTGGGATTTGTCCTGAGCTGATGGGAGATAACAAAGAGGAACGACAGTATTATGAAAGAATTGATTATGCGGTTTATGCCAAAGGGGCGGAAGAGCAAGCTGGTGATTCTGACCATTCTGGATATTCTGGTGATCCAGTTCAGCAGCTTTATGGGGCTGGTGATCCGGTTTGATTTTAATCCGGCCAGGATACCCGGGGAATATTCGGAAGCGGTGCTGGCTTATGCCTGGATTTATACCCTTTGCACCATTTTGATTTTTTTCTTTTTCCATATGTACTCGATTATGTGGAGCGCGGCCGGGATTCCGGAGGTGTTTAAGATTTTCTCGGCCTGCGTCTTGAGCACGCTGGTACAGATTTCTGGGATGACCCTTTTGGAGCGGGCGGTTCCCAGAAGCTATTACTGGATCTGCTTTTTTTCCTTATTTATCTGTGAGACGGGGATCCGCCTGTCTTATCGGATATGGAAGACGCTGATCGTGGGGCCGGAGAGCCAGGATGGCGACCGGATCCTTCTGGTGGGTGCAGGCAAGGCCGGGATGGCGATTTTAAATGAGCTTGCCATCAGCCGCCGGACAGAGGGCCGGGTGGTCTGCGTGGTGGACGATGACCCCAATAAGATTGGAAAATATCTGAAGGGCGTGCTGGTGGAGGGAAACCGCAGCCGGATTCCGGAGCTGGTGGAGAAACACCATGTGGATGCCATTTATGTGGCCCTTCCCTCAGCCACGGCTAAACAGAGGCGGGAGATTCTGGAAATCTGCCGGGAGACGGGCTGTAAGCTAAAGACGCTGCCGGGGATTTATCAGCTGTTAAATGGCGAGGTGAGTATTGCCAAGCTGCGGGATGTACAGATTGAGGATCTTCTGGGCCGTGAACCCATCCGCGTAAATATGGACGAGATCATGGATTACGTCTGCGGAAAGGTGATTTTGGTGACCGGTGGAGGCGGCTCTATCGGAAGCGAGCTTTGCCGCCAGATTGCCAGGCACCGGCCGCGGCAGCTGATTGTTTTTGATATTTACGAGAACAATGCTTACGAGCTGCAGCAGGAGCTTAAGCGGGATTACCCGCGGCTGGATCTGGTGGTGCTGATCGGTTCGGTGCGCAATACCCACCGGATTGAGTCGGTTTTTGCCAAGTACCGGCCGGATATCGTGTATCATGCGGCGGCTCACAAGCATGTGCCGTTAATGGAGGATTCGCCGGATGAGGCCATTAAGAACAATGTATTTGGTACATACAAGACGGCGGTGGCGGCGGATAAATACGGAGTCAGCCGTTTTGTGCTGATTTCCACGGACAAGGCGGTGAATCCCACCAACATCATGGGCGCTTCCAAGCGGATGTGCGAGATGGTGATTCAGATGATGAATACCCGCTCAAAGACGGATTTTGTGGCGGTACGCTTTGGAAATGTGCTGGGAAGCAGCGGGTCGGTGATTCCGCTGTTTAAGAAGCAGATCGCGGAAGGGGGGCCGGTGACGGTGACCCATCCGGACATTATCCGGTATTTTATGACCATTCAGGAGGCGGTGGCCCTGGTGCTGCAGGCGGGGGCCTACGCAAAGGGCGGAGAGATTTTCGTCCTGGATATGGGAGAGCCGGTGCGGATTCTGGATATGGCAAAGAATCTGATCCGCCTTTCGGGGTATACGCCGGATGTGGATATTCCCATTGTGTTTACCGGACTGCGGCCGGGAGAGAAGCTTTATGAGGAGCTTCTGATGAGCGAGGAAGGGCTTCAGGATACGCCCAACAAGCTGATTCACATTGGACGGCCCATCGAGTTTGACGAGGAGGAATTCTGCCGGCAGCTGGTGCATCTGTATCAGGTGGCAAACCGCGATTCGGAGATGATCCGGCAGGAGGTGAAAAAGATTGTGCCTACCTATCATTATGATGGGGAGGATGAAGGCCAGGACAGGCGGGAAACCGCATGTACACTTTGCGCGGAGCCCAGGGAGATCGAGGAGGATGAGGTATTCCCCCATCTGGAAGCCCTGGGAGAGAAGCTTAAGAAGGAGAGCGAGAGAAAATGAAAGTACCGTTTTCACCGCCGGATATTACGGAGGAAGAGATTGAGGCTGTAGGGGAGGCTCTTCGGTCGGGGTGGATTACCACCGGGCCAAGGACAAAGGAGTTTGAGCGGCAGATCGGGGAATATCTGGGAACCGGCCATGCGGCAGCCTTAAATTCGGCCACGGCCTGCATGGAGCTGACTCTGCGGCTTTTTGGCGTGGGCGAAGGGGACGAGGTGATTACTACGGCCTATACCTACACCGCCACGGCCAGCGTGGTTTGTCACGTGGGGGCAAAGCTGGTGCTGGTGGATACGGGCCGGGATTCCTGGGAGATGGATGAGGAGAAGCTTGCGGAAGCGGTGACGGAGCGGACGAAGGTGATCATTCCGGTGGATCTGGCTGGGCGGATGTGTGATTATCAGCGGATTTTCCAGATTGTGGAGGAAAAGCGGGGACTGTTTCGGCCAGAAGGCCCCGTGCAGAAGGCTTTGGGGCGGATTCTGGTGATGGCCGATGCGGCCCATGCCTTCGGCGCCCGGGCTCATGGGAAAATGTGCGGCCAGGCGGCGGATTTTACCTGCTTTTCCTTTCACGCGGTGAAAAATCTGACCACAGCGGAGGGCGGAGCGGTGACCTGGCGGAGTATTCCGGGAATCGAGGATGACTGGATTTACCAGCAGTACATGCTTCTTTCCCTTCACGGCCAGTCCAAGGACGCGCTGGCAAAGACGCGGCTGGGGGCCTGGGAGTATGACATCCTGTCTCCGGCCTACAAGTGCAATATGACGGACATTATGGCGGCCATCGGCCTGGTGCAGCTTCGGCGGTATCCGGCGCTTCTTGCGCGGAGAAAGGCGATTATTGCGCGGTACGAGAAGGGATTGGCCGATCTTCCTGTGGAGATTTTCTGCCATTATGGGGAGGACTTTTCCTCCAGCGGCCATCTGTTTTTAGTGCGGCTTACGGGAAAGACGCAGGAGTTTCGGAACCGGCTGATTGAGCGGCTGGCGGCGGAGGAAGTTGCGGCTAATGTGCATTATAAGCCGCTGCCCCTGCTTACGGCTTACCGGAATCTGGGCTTTGATTTCCGGGATTTCCCTAATGCTATGGCCTTGTTTGAGAATGAGATTACGCTGCCTTTGCACACCTGCCTTACGGATGAACAGGTGGAGTATGTGATTTCCTGCTTTCATCGCTGCTACAAGGAATTGGAGAAAGGCTGATAAACGTTTTCTGGGCCGGGGGAATTAAGGAAACGGGAGACGGAGCGGAATGAAAAAGACGCGGAGCAGGCTCACAGAGGACAAAGGATTGGAAAGAGAGTGCAAGATGCTTGGAAACCGAGTTCCAGATGTTTGAAAACAAACGTAAGATGTGAGGAATTGTGAGTTCAAATCCCCAGAAAGGCAGAGGTATAGAAGATGGAATTTCGAAGATGGGAGGACCTTCCTCCATATATGCAGACCAGTGCGGTTTATCCCTATTACTGCCGTTTGGCGGCCAGGAGAGGGCAGCTTTTCTGGAAACGGTGGCTGGATTTTGTGCTGTCTGGTCTGCTGCTTTTGCTTTTGTGGCCGGTGATGGCCGGCATTGCCCTGTGGATCCGGCTGGATTCGCCGGGACCGGTATTTTTCCGGCAGGAGCGGGTGACCCAGTACGGCAGGCGCTTTAAGATTTATAAATTCCGCACTATGGTAAGTGATGCCCAGCAGAAAGGAAGCCTGATTACGGCATCGGGGGACAGCCGGATTACCGCTGTGGGACAAAAGCTCAGAGGCTGCCGCCTGGATGAGCTTCCTCAGTTAATCAATATCTGGAAGGGCGAAATGAGCTTTGTGGGAACCCGGCCGGAGGTGGAAAAGTATGTGAGGCACTACACGCCGGAAATGTATGCTACCCTCCTTTTGCCAGCAGGGGTTACCTCCCAGGCCAGCATCCGCTTTAAGGATGAGGATAAGTATTTCCAGGAGGGCGGCAACGTGGATCAGATTTATGTTAAACGGGTGCTGCCCATGAAAATGGCCTGGAATTTAAAGTCCCTGCGGAATTTCAGCCTGGGACGGGAGCTTTTGACCATGGTGGAAACGGTGCTTGCGGTAGTGCGGTAAGGATTCTGCGATAGGGCAGGGACCTTTTGAAAAGGATGATAGCGATGATTATTTCATTTTGTGTGGTTGCGTATAATGAGGAGAAGTATCTGCCATCCTTATTTGCAGATATCTGCCGCCAGACCTATCCCCGGGAAAAGATCGAGGTGGTGCTGGTGGACAGCGGTTCGGAGGATGGGACAAGGCGGCTCATGGAGGCCTTCCGGGATCGGGAGCGGGGCTTTTTCGGCATTCAGGTGCTGGACAATCCGGGACGGATCCAGGCGGCTGGCTGGAATGTGGCTATCCGGAATTTCCGGGGGGATGTGCTGGCGCGGATTGATGCCCACACAAAGATTCCCGAGGATTTCCTTGCCCGGAATGCGGCTCTTCTTGCGGAGGGGGAGATGGTCACCGGGGGAATGCGCCCCTGCCTGATCCGCGATCCGAATCCCTGGCGGGAGCTTCTTTTGGAGGCGGAAAATTCCCTTTTCGGCGGCGGAATTTCCCCCTGCCGGAGGGATGTGGGGCGGCGGTATGTGAAGTCCATGTTCCACGCCTGCTACCGACGGGAAGTGCTGGAGCGTGTGGGACTGATGGATGAATCCCTTGGGCGCACGGAGGACAATGAGTTCCATTACCGGATAAGAAAGGCCGGATACCGGCTGTGCTTCGATCCGGAAATTTGTTCTTATCAGTATGCCAGGCCCACTCTTCGGAAGATGATTAAGCAAAAGTATGAGAACGGCTACTGGATCGGAGTTACGGCCTGGAAATGCCCGGGCTGCCTTTCTTCCTATCATTTTGTGCCCTTTTTGTTTGTGTGCGGCATCGCCGGGACGGGGATTCTTTCTCTGGGGAAACGCTCCTGGCCTGCAAAATTGATGTGGGCGGCCTATGGGGGGCTGTGCGGGTTTATGACTGGAGCAAGTCTGATCCGCACCAGAAAGCCGCTGACCATTCTGCTTCCCTTCCTTTTCCTGGCGCTTCATGTGAGCTATGGGCTGGGGACGGTGAAGGGATTGGCTGCGGGGGCTGAGGCGAAAGGGAGAATGCGGGAAAGTGCCAGTGGCGGAATTGCCAATACCAGCGTGCCGGAGTGCCAGAAAGGGGAAGTCACCTCATGAATTACACCGAACAGGAATTAAAGGACCTCCATCAGGTCAGTCTAAATATGGCCCAGTATTTTGTGGATTTCTGCCGCAGCCACCATCTGCTGTGTTATTTCTGCGGCGGCGGCTGCATCGGGGCGGTGCGGCATGGAGGATTTATCCCTTGGGATGATGATCTGGATTTTTTTATGCCCCGGAAGGATTATGACCGGCTGATGGAGCTGTGGCAGAAGTACGGGGACAAGAAGCGCTACGCCCTGGCAAGGCCGGGACGCCATTACCAGGATCACAATGCTTTTACCACTCTGCGGGACAGGGAAACCACGTTGATTAAGCCATACCAGGCCCAGATGGATATTGCCCACGGTGTGGTGATTGATATTTTTCCCTTGGACGGCTATCCGGATTCACCCTGGCAGCGGCGTCTGCAGGTGATATGGGCCATGGTTTATTCTCTGTACTGCTCCCAGGTGGTTCCGGTGAATCATGGGCGGCTCTTTTCTCTGGCCGGGCGTCTGTGCCTGGCGGCGGTTCCCTTTCAGGGAATGCGTTACCGCATCTGGCGCTTTGCGGAAAAGCAGATGAGCCGGTACCCAATCGGGAAATGCAGCGGCATCACGGAGCTTTGCGCCGGACCGGGCTATATGAAAAACTGGTATCCCAGGGAGGCATTCCGCAAGGCGCTGATGCATCCCTTCGAGGACACGAAAATGCCCATCCCTGTGGGCTATGACCAGTATCTGACCATCGCTTTCGGCAATTACCATAAGCTTCCGCCCAAGGAAAAGCAGGTGGCTCAGCACGATGCCGTCCTTCTGGACTGCCATCACAGCTACCGGATGTATAAGGGGAAGTATTATTGTGTGCCGGGGAAGAAAGGAAAAATCCACAACAATGATTCGCGCACTTCAGTTTAAGTATGCATTGAAAACCGACGGCGTTACGGCCATTATGCTGAATTTATATGAACATATGGATCCCTCCCAGGTAAGCTTTGACTTCCTGGTGGGGGATGAGAAGGTGCCCGACCACATCCGCAGGCGGATTGAGGAGCGGGGCGGGAGGATTTATTCCATCGCCGCAGCCTGCCGGGAGAAGAACCGGCTGGCCTACACCCTTCATAAGGTGGCCTTCTGTTACAGGCTGATGCGGGAAAACCGGTATGACCTGGTGCATGTGCACACGGAAAATGCCGGCCGCAGCCTGATTCTGATTTTTGCGGGACTGGCAGGAATCCGGGGACGGATCCTCCATTCTCACAGTGCTTTTACCCAGTCGGGGAAAAAGGGGGCGGTGAAGCAGCGGATTTTTAAGCAGCTTCTTCCTCTTTGGACGAATGGGTATTTAACCTGCTCTGCTGAGGCGGCCAGGTGGATGTTTCCGGCCAGACTGCTGAAAAATGGCTGGGCGGCGGCTGGAACCGGCGGCTGGGGCGCAGGGACTGGCGGCGGCCGGGCGAGGACTGGCAGTGGTCGGGCCAGAGGGGGATCCCGCGGCAGTTTCGGATTGTTTGGCAGTGCGGGATTCCTGGGTGGTACGAGAGTTCGCGGCGGTTTGGGCGGCGGTGCAGGTCAGGTCGGCGGCCGCGTAGTGATGATCCCCAACGGCATTTCCGTGGAGGATTTCCGCTTTTCTCCTGAGGTGCGGCAGCAGGTGCGAAAAGAGTTTGGGGCGGAGGATTCACGGGATTTTCTTCTCTGCACGGTGGGAAGGCTGGCGCCGGAGAAAAATTACGGATTTCTCCTTCTGGTGTTAAAGGCGCTGATCCAGCGGATGAAGACGCCCTCGGGGCAGGAGGAAGCCCGTTTTCGGCTGCTGTTTGTGGGAGAGGGGCCGGAGGAGACGGCCCTCAGGGAGCTGGCGGAGGAGCTGGAGATTTCTTCGCGGGTGGATTTCCTGGGAAGCCGGGAGGATGTGCCGAGGCTTCTTATGGGAGCAGACTGCTTTCTTTTGTCCTCCTTTTTTGAGGGACTGCCTTTAGTGCTGGTGGAGGCGCAGGCCTCGGGGCTTCCCTGTGTGGCCAGCGACCGGATTACCAGGCAGGTGGAACTGACGGGGCAGATGACCTATCTTCCTGTGGAGTCTCCGGAAAAAAGGGAGTCTGCCCAGAAGCTTGCGGAGCGCTGGGCCAGACAGATCCAGGCGGTAAGCCGTGACCCGGAGCGGGAGATCTGGCGGCCGGAAGGGGCCATTCTGGTGAAGGAAGCTGGTTTCGATGTGTCGGACGCGGCCAGAAAGCTGGAGCGGTATTACCGGGCCATGGCCGGAAGAGGAAGAAAGAAAAAGAAAGAAAAGACGCGGCGTTAGGGAGGTGCTTTTTTGTACTGGCTGAAACGGGCGGTTTATAAGGCGGCGCTGACGGGACGCACGGCCTGGCGGCGGATTTGGTGGCGGGCCTTTTACGGGAAGCGGTTTTCCATGGGAAAAGGCTGGAAAATCCGAAAGAATGTGGAGATTGAACTGACTGGACGGGGAAGAATTTCCATTGGAGACGGCCTGATTACCCGGAGCGGCGTATACGTGCTGGTGGACGGAGGAGAGCTTAAGGTGGGCGATCACGTATTTCTCAACCATGGAGTGTCCATCACCTGTCTCCAGGCGGTTTCTATCGGCCGGGGATGCAAGCTGGGCAATAATGTGGTGATCGTGGATCATGACCATGATTATCAAGGCAGCCTGGAGGATATGGTGTCATCGCCGGTGACTATCGGAAATCATGTGTGGATCGGCGCAAATGCGGTCATTACCCGCGGGGTGACTATCGGGGACGGGAGCGTGATCGGTGCTGGAAGCGTGGTGACCGGGGATATTCCGCCCCGGTGTGTCGCCGTTGGCGCACCGGCGCGGGTGGTGAAGGTGGTGGAACGGCCAGAATGATGAGAGCGGTGGAGTGGTCGGGAACGATAAACGCGATGGAAATGTCAGATCGATGAGAGCAGTGAGGCGACCGGGACGTTGAATATGACGTCCTGGCAGTCGGATGGAATTGCTGGCGGGGCGCACACCGGAAAATAGAGGAAAATACTCGAAAACAAGAAAGGAGAGACACAGGATGCGAGGAAGGCAGGCCATGAAAAATGTGACGGCGAATCTTCTGCTGCAGCTGGTAACGGCGGCAAGCGGTCTGATTCTGCCGCGTTTTTATCTTCTGGCCTACGGGTCGGCCATGAACGGCATGGTTTCTTCGGTGGGGCAGTTTATGTCTTACTTAACTCTTGTGGAGGCCGGGGTGGGCAGTGCCTCGGCGGTGGCTCTCTACGGGCCACTTTCCCGAAAGGATGAAAGGGATGTGAATGCCATCCTGGCGGCGGCCAGGGAATTTTATATTCGCTCAGGGGTGCTGTATTTTATTCTGGTGGCGTGCCTTACTTTGGGATATCCCTTCCTGGTGGAAGGGCAGGTGGCGGCCAGTACGACCAGAGCGATTATCATGATCCTTTCCTTCAGCAATCTGGTGGATTATTTTTTCCTGGGGAAATACCGGGTGCTGTTGAATGCAGATCAGCATGGGTATGTGGTTACCTTGATCCAGTGCCTGGGAACCGTAGTAAACATGGTGGTTTCCATTGCCCTGATTCAGATGGGCTTTGGCATTGCCATGGCCCGCGGCGTGGCAACGGTGGTGTACGTGATGCGAAGCATTCTGATTTACCGGTATGTCCGCCGCCATTACCCTTATCTGGATTTTCATGTGCTTCCCAATAAAAAGCCCCTGGCCCAGAAATGGTCGGTGCTTCTCCACCAGGTAGTGAGCATTGTGGTGAATAATACGGACCTTGTACTGCTGACTCTGTTTTTAAAGGGAGATTCCCTTTTGGAGGTCAGCGTCTACTCCGTTTACAATATGGTGGCCTACAATCTTTCCAATGTGGTCAGTTCTTTTTCAAACAGCCTGGGATCGGGCTTTGGCGAGCTTTTTGCCATCCATGAGGAAGAGCGGCTTCAGGATGCTTATGAGGCCTATGAATTTTTGTATGATATGCTTCTGTTCATCTGCTATACCTGCATGGCGGGGCTTCTGGCGTCTTTCGTCCGCATCTATACCAGCGATGTGACGGATGTGCGGTACCTGCGGCCGGAGCTGGTGATGCTTTTTCCCCTTCTGGGACTTCTGCAGAATATCCGCATTCCCGGTCTTACCATGATCTGCGCCGCCGGCCATTATGAGGAAACCAGATGGCGGGCTGTGGCAGAGGCGGCCATCAATCTTACCGTGTCCATCGCCCTGGTGAACCGACTGGGAATCGTGGGTGTGCTTTTGGGGACGCTGGCTTCCTACAGCTACCGTACCTTTGACGTGCTTTTTTACAACAGCCGCCATCTGGTAAAAGGCGTGTGGAAGCGCTCCCTCCGCCGTCTGGCGGGCAATGGCGCGGCTGCGGCGGCAAGCCTGGGAATCTGGGCTGTTTTTCCGAAATTCCCGGCGGCAGGCTACGGCGGCTGGATGGCGAATGCGGTGATCTGCGGTGGGATTTCAGCGGCGCTTGTTTTGCTGGTGAACTGGATCTTGGAGCCGGAGCAGATGCGCCTGGCGGTGCTGCGGATAAAGGGAATCCTGGGGCGGGGAAGTGCTGGAACCAGAGAAGCTGGTGAAGTCGGGAGAAGCGCCGGGAAGATGGAAAATGCTGAGGCAGGGAGAGAGGCTGCAACTGCACCGAGAGAAAATACCGGAACCGGGCAGAAGGAGGGATAAGGATGGCATCATTGATCCGATATGGTCTGCTGTTTCTTGCATTTGGCGGCGGTTTTGCTGCCCTGGCGGCCAGTCAGCCCTATGGCGGGATGCTTTTTGCCGTCCTTTGCCTGTGGGGGGCCAACATGGTTTATGCCCTGGAAAAATTGCGGGAGAGGATCCTTTTTTTCTGGTTCCATGTGACCTTGTTTACTTTCCTTATCGGGCGGCCGGTGATCGGCGCTCTTCGGGGGGAGCTGTGGTGGGATTACGGCCATGAAAATGTGATGTTTGCGCTGATGAGCCTGATCCTTACCCTTGTATTTCTTCATCTGGGTGCCCTTTTGGGGAACCAGTGGAGCCTGCGAAGGCGGGAGGCGGCCGGATGGGGGCTTTGGGAGCAGAAGGGCTTTTGCTATTACTTTGGCTGGGTTTCGCAGATTATCTTTTACCTTTCCCTGGTCTTTACCTTTATGCTGGGGATGGAAAAGGTGGTTTACATCCAGACCCACACCTATTATGAGTATTTTTCTGACTTTAAGAGCCAGCTTCCCTATGTGGTGTACGAGCTTTCTACGCTGACCAAGTACAGTCTCTGCTTTTTCCTGGCCTGCATGCCGAGAAAGAGCCTGGCTTTTCCGGTGCTGGCGCTGTATGTGCTGTCGGCGGTGCCGGAGCTGATTGTGGGGGAGCGGAACCCGATTGTGCTGAATGCGATATTTGCTTTGTCTTATTATGTGATTCGGGACTTTTTCCGGGTGGAGAGGGAAACGGATGGACACGCGAATGCAGTCAACTCCCGTACAGTCGACTTCGCTGATGGGCAGCCGGAAAAGCCCGGGCAGTCGGAAAAGCCCTGGCTGGGCATCCTGGAAAAAGGCGCTCTGCTTCTTGCCGTCCCTCTGGGCCTGATCCTTCTCGGGGCCATGAATTACCTTCGCGAGGGCCAGGGGATGGAAGGCGGGATGAACCCGGCGGCCATTATTGCCGATCTTTTTTACAAGCAGGGGGTAAGCTTTAAATGGCTGGCTTTGGGATACGGGGCCATGCCCTTTCTGCCTCACAATGGCTTTACCAATTATACCTTTGGAAGCTTTATTGACTATTTCTGCAATGGAAGCATTGCCCAGAGGTTTTTCGGGGCGGTGAGCCTGGGCTCCTCCAACAGCCTGTTGAAGGCCCAGATGGGGAATAATTTTTCCCATCATTTGTCCTACATTCTACTGGGGGATGAGTATCTGGCAGGCCATGGCTGCGGCTCCTCCTATCTGCTGGAGGTATTTGCCGATTACGGCTATCTGGGGATTGTGGTGTTCAGCTTGATCCTGGGTCTGTTTTTGGTCTGCGCGCCGCGGCTGGCAGGGAAAAATGCCGTATTGTTTTCCATCATTTTGCTGTGCATGACCAATTTGTTTTTGATTCCTAGGGCGGAGGCCACGGGCTTTCTCCAGTTTGTGCTGACCATGCAGTTTTGGGCTGCTTTTGTGATCTGCTGTGGAGGCGCCCTGATTCTCAGCCATAAATTTTATCCCAGAAAGGGGAGGATTAGATGAAAGAAACCAGCAGGGAGGAGATTCGGGCCCTTCAGTTAAAGTCCCTGGAAATCCTCAAGGTCTTTGACCGGTTCTGCAGAAAACATAAGCTGCGGTATTTTCTCTGCGGCGGCTGCTGTATCGGAACCATACGGCACCAAGGGTTTATTCCCTGGGATGATGATATTGACGTATTTATGCCAAGGCCCGATTACGAGCGGCTTAAGAAACTGTGGACTGGGGAAATGGGCGGCACAAAATATGCCTTCTGCCGCAGCGGTTCCCATACCTTTCTGCGCTCCATGCTGACGGCCATCTCCGACGAGGAGACCACCTTTATCAAGGAGCGGCAGGCGGATCTGGACATCAGCCATGGGGTGCGGCTGGAAATCCTGCCCCTGGACGGCTGCCCGGATAACTGGGTATTGCGGAAGCTCCAGATTCTCTG
The DNA here is from genome assembly GCA_017889125.1 of Lachnospiraceae bacterium. Classification (GTDB taxonomy): domain Bacteria; phylum Bacillota; class Clostridia; order Lachnospirales; family Lachnospiraceae; genus Caccovicinus. The sequence goes on along the minus strand of JAGHER010000004.1, from coordinate 3,451 downwards.
CGCCCTGACCTTCCAGATTTTCAATCTGCAGGAGGCGCCCACCAGCAAGGGAAAGGCGCTGGAGTGGATTGGCCGGGCCATGCTGTTTCTGGTGCCCTCTCAGAAGGGGCGCGTCAGGGTATGGCGGCTGATGGAACGGCTGATGAGCCGCTACGCCTTTGACCGGTGCACAAAGACCACGGAGCTTTGCTCCCGGTATCAGTATATGGTAAATGAATATCCCCACTGGGTTTTTGAAAAGGCGGTATTTAAGGAGTTTGAAGGGCAGAAATTCCCCATTCCTTTGGGGTATGATACCTATCTGACCATGGCCTTTGGGGACTATATGGAGCTTCCGCCGGAGGATAAGCAGATTCCCAAGCACGATGCGGTCTTTGTGGATCTGGAGAATGGATATAAGAAATACCGGGGGGTTTACTATAAAGGGGTTGGCGCCTGTCGGGCGGAAGAAGGAAAGCGTACCTGTGGGAAAGAGGATTAAGTGGAAGATGAAACGGCAGTGAAGGAAACAAGCAGGAAAGCAGACTAGCAGGGCAGGAAAATGACAGGAAAGGAAAATTGCAGGCAGGAGGAAAGGAAATGAATGTTGCGGTAATTATTGCAGGGGGAAGCGGCAGCCGGATGCACCAGGATATCCCCAAGCAGTTTATTAATGTATATGATAAACCGGTGATTATTTATACCCTGGAGGGCTTTCAGCGCCATCCGGAGATCGACGCCATCGAGGTGGTGTGCCTGGATGGCTGGCATGACATTTTAAAGGCTTACGCCAAGCAGTTTAATATTGACAAGCTGAAATGGGTGGTTTCCGGAGGCAGTACAGGCCAGGAGTCCATCCGCAACGGCGTCTTTCATCTGGAAGGAATCTGCAGTGAGGATGACATTGTGGTGATCCATGACGGAATCCGGCCGCTGGTGGATGATACGGTGCTGTCGGACGTGATTATCAAGTGCCGCCAGTACGGAAACGCAGTCACCTCTATGCCTTACAATGAGCAGATTTTCCGGGTAAAGGATGAGATTTCCACCTGTGAGTACATTCCCCGGGAGACTCTGCGCCGGGTATCCACGCCTCAGGCTTACCGCTTTGGGAAGCTGGACTGGGCTTATCACGAGGCCTTTGAAAAGGAGATTGGCATTTACGGCTCGGCCTACGCCAATACCATGATGGTGGATCTGGGGGAAACTCTTTATTTTGCCGCCGGGTCGGATAAGAACATTAAATTGACGACGAAGGATGATTTGGAGATTTTTAAGGCGTATTTGAAGATGGAGAAGGACAGCTGGCTGAAATAGAAATGAATCTGGGAGACAGTTATATGAATGATGCTTTTCCAAAAAAGGCACAGGAAATCATGAATGAACGATTTGGCCATGATACGCTGATTGCCCTTGCAACGATCAATGGTGAATTTCCAAATGTACGGACGGTAAATGCGTATTATGAAGATGGAGCGTTTTATATCATTACCTATGCATTATCAAACAAAATGAAGCAGATGGAAATCAATCCGAATGTGGGAATAAGCGGAGAGTGGTTTACTGCACATGGAAAAGGGATAAATTTAGGTTGGTTCTGCAAAGAAGAAAACAAAAGAATTGCAGAAAAACTGAGGCAGGTTTTTCGGGAGTGGATTGATAACGGTCACAATAATTTTGATGATGAAAATACGATTATTTTATGCATCAAATTAACAGATGGCGTTTTGTTCTCACATGGAACACGATATGAAATAGATTTTACTGACGGTGTGAAAAAGTAGCGACATAAGATTTGGAGGAACTATTGTGAGCAAAGGAAGGCGGTGAAACAATTATGCAATTTATTCGAGGTAATTACTCGGTGCAGTTGTAAATCTGGTAACAGGTTGCACCGAGGATAAAGACTTATGTTATCAGTTAACTGCACCCGATCGTAAAACAATAACACCAATACGAAAAGGAGTAGTTATACAATGAATAAAGATCAGTTATTACAGGAATGGTTAGAAGAGGAAAAGGCAGCACATATTCACGGATGGGATTTTTCTCACATACATGGAAGATACGAAGAAGGAAACGATATACCTTGGGACTATAGAAAAATTGTTCGTCATTATTTATTGCCGGAAATGAAGCTATTAGATATTGATACAGGCGGCGGTGAGTTTCTTCTTTCATTAAAACACCCTGCACGTTATCTGAGTGCAACAGAAGCATACCCGCCCAATGTTGAATTGTGCAAAGAGAAATTACTTCCATTGGGAGTGGATTTTCGGGAAGCAGATGGATTAGAAAAACTTCCTTTTGCTGATGAAACCTTTGATCTTGTTATAAATCGTCATGGAGCATTTAACGAAAAGGAGATATGGCGGGTATTAAAGCCCAAAGGAATTTTTATTACGCAGCAGGTAGGGGCAGAAAATGATCGAGAACTTGTTGAACTATTGTTAAACGATGTACCGCCATTACCATTCCCGAAGCAATATTTGCATATCGTACAACAAGCATTTCAGGAAGTGGGTTTTACAACGCTTAGAGGAGAGGAAGTATACGGCTCAATTAAATTTTGGAATGTAGGCGCGCTTGTTTGGTTTGCGCATATTATTGAATGGGAATTTCCTGATTTTGATGTAAGGGAATGTTTGGCAAATTTGTATCGTGCGCAGGAATTGTTAGAAAGGAACGGAGTAATCGCGGGAAGAACCCATCGGTTTCTTTATGTGGCGCAAAAATTGTTTTTGGAAGGATGACGATTTAAAATTGGGAGGGAAACTATGATGAGGCGGCGGGAGATACAAGAGAGCATTTACCAATATATTTCGGAACAGATGAATTGCAGGGTAAAGGATTTATATGCCGGAGGGACTATTTTTGTTGAGGCGCGCAATAAACCGCCCAAGTATATCAAAATTTTAAGTGTACAAGACACCAATATTGTTGCGATATCTTCAGATTTATTTCCTGAAGTCACGAGACACCTTGACGGAAAAAATCGAGATGAACTATATGAAAGCGATTATGTATTTGGCCAGACATTGCACTATGTTCCGGATATCAATCAGATGCAGCCGTGGCCGTTCCCAGAAGGGTATACCTTTGAATTACTCGCAGGCGATGAAATAAAAAAATTAAAGGGGATTCAGGGCTTTGACAATTCCTTATCCTTTGATGAGAATGGCAATATGTCCACGTGTATTGTCCTTTACGCGAAAAAGGATGAACAGATTATTGCACTGGCAGGAGCGTCCTACGTACCTCAAAATCTGTGTACATTCACCGAAGCCCCTAAGGAAAGGATGAGTAATCCGTGCTGCCTTAGAGAAGTTGGGATTGATGTTCAGCGAGAATTTCGAGGGAAAAAGCTGGCTTCGCTGTTGGTACATAATCTGACTGCTGAATTATTGCGGCAGGGGAAAATTCCATTTTACAGCGCTTCTGTGACCAATATTGCATCACAGGCAGTGGCAAT
>JAGHER010000060.1 GCA_017889125.1 Lachnospiraceae bacterium | reverse complement strand
TTACCTTCTAAGGAGTCAGAACGATGAATGAAACATTTATGAAAGAAAAACCAGTAGTCCCCCTGATTGCTTCCATGGCCCTTCCCATGGTGATTTCCATGCTGGTCAATTCCCTGTACAATATCGTGGACAGCTTTTTCGTGGCTCAAATCAGCGAGGATGCCATGACTGCCCTTTCCCTGGTATTCCCGGTGCAGAATCTGATTAATGCTCTGGGAATCGGCTTCGGTATCGGCATCAACGCCATGATCTCTCTGCAGCTGGGCGCCGGGAAAAAGGAGCAGGCCAGCATGGCAGCTACCATGGGCCTGGGGCTTTCTACCCTTCACGGAGTAGTGATTACTATTGTGAGCCTTCTTGTTATGCCGGGTTTTCTTAGGCTGTTTACGGAATCGGAGGCGGTGGCGGATCTGGGTATGCGCTACTCGGTAATCGTCTTTCTCTTTTCCCTGGCCAATATTCTGGGGGTGTCTTTTGAAAAGATTTTTCAGGCAGTGGGAAATATGAAAACCACCATGACGGCGCTGATGAGCGGCTGCATTGCCAATATCATCCTGGATCCCTTCCTGATTTTTGGAATCGGCCCCTTCCCAGCTATGGGAATCGAGGGAGCTGCCCTGGCTACGGGACTGGGACAGGCCTTAAGCCTGGTGATTTATCTTGCAGTCTACCGGTTCCGCCCCATTCCGGTGCGCATAAGCCGCCGTTACCTTGTGCCGGATAAGGCCATGGCGGGACGGCTCTACTCCATCGGCATCCCGGCAGTGCTGAATCTGGCCCTGCCCTCTCTGCTGATAGCTTCCTTAAATACCATTCTGGCGGCATTTTCCCAGAGCTATATTGTAATTCTGGGGATTTATTATAAGCTGCAGACCTTCCTCTACCTGCCTGCCAACGGCATTATCCAGGGAATGCGGCCGGTGATCGGCTACAATTACGGTGCCGGTGAGATGGGAAGAGTGAAAAAGATCTACCGGGTGACCCTGGCTATGACCGGCTCCATCATGATTCTGGGAACGGTGATCTGCGTGGGCTTTGCCGGGCCGCTGATGGGGATGTTCACCGGAAATGCAGAGACGATCCTGGACGGAACCAGAGCCCTTCGCATAATCAGCGGCGGCTTTATCATCTCTGCCGTATCCGTCACCTCCTGCGGCGCACTGGAGGGGCTGGGAAAGGGGACGCCTTCTCTGGTGATTTCCCTGTTCCGCTACACGCTCATCATCATCCCCGCCGCGTGGCTTTTAAGCCGCCTGATGGGCCCGGAGGGCGTATGGCATGCCTTCTGGATTACCGAGGCGGTGACAGCGGCGGTTTCTCTGGTGGTTTACCGGAAGGCGGTTTTCGGAACGCGGGATGGAGAAATGACCCGCTGTTAAGGCCGCTGTTCCACAAAATAAATTTGAAAATGACCGTTTACAAACGGACGGTTTGGTAATATAATGAGCAAAGGGAATGAAGTTCTCCCTTGGCTAATGCCTAAACCGCCAATGGGCTGATGACTTCTGTATGACGCAGAAATTATCAGCTTTTTTATTTGTTGGAAAATACATTAGTAATCCGAAAGCCGATATTTTCTGTTTCGCTGGTTGAGCAGGAGGTATCGTTTTTTTCTGCCATAAAACCTCTAAATCAACAGCAAAAAAGTATAAATTATTTTTAGGAGGTTTTATCATGCTTACATCGCTTGCTTACATTTTTCTTGTTGGACTGTCTATGGCAGCAATCTGTCAAAAACTAAACCTGCCGCGCATTATCGGTATGTTAGTTACAGGTATTATATTAGGCCCTTATGTTCTTGATTTGCTTGATCCCTCTATTTTATCGATTTCTGCCGATCTTCGACAAATGGCTTTAATTATTATTTTATTAAAGGCAGGACTATCTCTTAATCTGTCCGACCTCAAAAAAGTTGGACGGCCAGCGATGATGATGTCATGCGTTCCGGCCAGCTGCGAAATTCTGGGATTCTTATTATTTGCGCCTTATATCCTTGGAGTGACAAGAATTGACGCTGCGGTTATGGGTGCCGTTCTTGGTGCGGTTTCTCCAGCTGTCGTTGTTCCGCGTATGGTACAGCTCATGGAGAAAAAATATGGTACGGCCCAAAGCATCCCTCAACTTATTATGGCGGGAGCGTCATGCGACGATATTTTTGTCATTGTATTGTTTACAACTTTTGTGAATATGGCGCAGGGAGGCAGCGCACATATTATGGACTTTATCAATATTCCTGTTTCTATTGTATTGGGGATTATATTGGGGGCAGCGGCAGGATATATACTCAGCCTGTTTTTTGAAACTGCTTATGCGCATAAGCATTGTGTCAGAAACAGCATGAAAGTGATTATTGTTTTAGGCGTTTCTTTTATGCTTATGGCTGTAGAAACATGGCTTAAAGGGATTATTTCTGTTTCGGGATTATTGGCTGTTGTTAGTATGGCCTGTGTCATTAAAGTAAAAAGTATTACATTTGTAACAAAGAGGTTATCCGAAAAGTTTGGAAAACTGTGGCTTGCCGCAGAGATTATATTGTTCGTATTAGTAGGAGCTGCCGTTGATGTTCGATACACGTTAAGTGCTGGTTTGGCCGCAGTATTAATGATTTTTATCGGGCTTATTTTCCGTTCAATCGGTGTTGCTGTTTGTCTTTTAGGAACATCAATCACTTGGAAAGAACGAATGTTTTGCGTGATTGCCTATCTGCCCAAAGCCACAGTACAGGCAGCCATTGGTTCTGTGCCATTAGCCATGGGACTGCCTTGCGGGCAAATTGTACTTTCTGTTGCAGTACTTGCTATTTTGATAACCGCACCTTTAGGAGCGATAGGCATTGATTTAACATATAAACGCCTTTTGCAAAAAGAGAAATAGCGCGGTATAGAAAAAGCTGTTTTGAACGTTAAATGTTTTCTCTGTTTGTAAAGAGGCGGACGTATTTTCGGGTTTCCGAAAAGCGTCCGCTTTTTGCCGTGATCTTTTTTCGTTAATCCTTCCCACCATTAGCCAGATCCATCCTCCCCCACACCGGCGGCGAGATGGCGGATATGCCTTTTACCAGGGAATCCCCGTTGTTCTTGCAGATGTGGGGGAGGTTTTTTTGGATCACTGTGCTGTCTCCCGGGTTCAATACAATGTCGGTATCCCCGATCTGTACCGTCAGGACTCCCTCAGTAACATAAAGAATTTCCTCTGAGTAATGGCGCACCGGCTCCTGGACGTCCTGAGATCCAGGCGCCAGTTCAAAGGCCATCAGCAGAGCCTCCGGCGAGCAGGAGGGGGAGGGCAGAGGGGAAAGGAAGCGGTAGGTGATGGCCCCATCCTCAGAGCGGCGCACTAGCTGCTTTTCCTTCCGCAGGGTCATGTCCTCCATAACCTCCACATCGTCGAGAAGCAGGTAAAGGGGAATCTGAAAGACCGCCGCAATCCGCCGCAGGGCGGAGAGGGAGGGGTCGATCTCGCCCCGCTCAATCTGGGAGATATAGCTGATGGACATCCCGGCCCTGGAGGCCAGCTCCTTGATGGTCAGCTTTCTTTGTTTTCTGTATTCTCTGATTTTCAGCATAGTTCACCTCAATCGTTACGGTTAATAAAGTAAAGTATCGCGGACATTTCTTAAGCTTTTTTCATTGTACACCAAAAAACAGAAAAAAGAAATCACTTCCTGTTCTCTGCACATTGACAAAAATTTTCATAAATAGTAAAATTTTATTAAATTTAGTCACAAAAATTTTATTATTTATGAAAGGAAAATAGTATCATGAAGATTACGGATGTAAAAACGGAAATCTTTCAGATCGAGCTTACGGAGCCCTTCCGGGTGGCCTTTGCCGAGGTAACCCACTCCACCAGCATTCTCCTGAAGATTTCCACAGATGAAGGATATGAGGGGTACGGCGAGGCAGCTCCCTTTGCTCCGGTTACCGGAGAGACGCCGGAGGGATGCCTGGCCGTGCTGAACATGTTTCGCCAGGGCCTGATTGGAAAGAATCCTCTGGATATTGAGCAGATTCACGCCATGATGGACGGCCTGGTTCATGGAAACGGCTCCGCCAAATGTGCTGTGGACATTGCGCTTCACGATATTAAGGGAAAAGTCATGGGACAGCCCTTGTACCGGGTGTTAGGAGGCTATCAGGGCATCGTGCAGAATGATGTAACCATCGGCATCAACGATCCGGAAAAGATGGCAGAGTCCGCCAGAGATTATGTGGAAAACAAGGGATACCGGATATTAAAGATCAAGGCTGGTATTGACCCGAAGGATGATATCCGGGCCATCCGCCTGATCCGTGAGGCCGTGGGCCCTAAGGTCCGGCTTCGTGTGGACGCTAACCAGGGCTACACCGTGAACCGGGCAGTCTTTGCCCTGGAGGGGATGAAGGAATACGGCGTGGAGGCTGTGGAGCAGTGCCTTCCCGACTGGGATTTAGATGGTGCGGCGATGCTTCGGCAAAAGGTAAGCGGCATCCAGCTGATGCTGGACGAGTCCATTCACACCACACGGGATGCGGCAAGAGCCTGCAGGCTTGGGGCGGCAGACATCCTGAACATCAAGCTGATGAAATGCGGCGGCTTATACCGGGGCGGCCAGATCAGCACCCTGGCAGAGAATTTCGGAATGACCTGTATGGTTGGGTGCATGATGGAGACCAAAATCGCCATCACCGCAGGCTTAAGCCTGGTGGCAGCCAGAAAGAACATTACCGAGGCGGACTGTGACAGCTTCCTTTATTACAAGGATGCAGATAACGGTATGCCAGGCGGCTTTGAGCGGGATGGAGATATGTTCCGCCTGCTGGATAAGCCCGGCCTGGGACTGGAGATTTCCTTTTAAGGAAATACGGCAAGAATAAGACAAAGGAGAGCGTGTTTTATGTTTCCAATTTTTCAGACATCAGAGAGTATGCTGGCAGTAATGCTCTGCATGGTAGCCCTGGCCTTCTGGGTGCAGAAATTCAAGGTATTCAAGATGCTTGGACCTGCCCTGTTTATCATTATTTTGGGCATTATTCTGGTTAATTTTCGAGTCGTGACGGGAAGCTGTGAGCTGTACGGTACCATTCAGGTATACTGTATCCCCATTTCCGTCTCCCTGTATCTGTTAAATGTAGACTTTAAAAAGATTGTAAAGATGTCCAGACAGCCTCTGCTGTCCATCGCCTCGGCGGTGTGCTGCGTCAGCCTGGTGGCTGTGGTGTTCGGCACGCTGCTGGCGGGAAAGATCGATGAGGGCTGGAAGGTGGCCGGAATGTTTGTGGGCACCTACACCGGCGGAAGCAGCAATCTGACGGCCATCGCCACAGGACTGAATGCCTCCGCCTCCACCATCGCGGCGGCCAATGCGGCAGACTATGTGGTGGGCATGCCTTCTCTGGTGCTGATGTTTGCGGCGCCGACGCTGATGAAGTCCTCCAAGGCCTTCCAGAAATTATGGCCCTACTGCTTTACGGAAGAAGAGCTGGCCGGTGAAGGCGATCACAGCGAGCTGATGGCTACGGAGGAGTGGAGCATTAAGGACATTGCCATTCTTCTGGCGATCGCTACCTCCGTAGTTGCCATTTCCACTAAGCTGTCCGGCTTCTTCAGCGCGGACTTTGCCAGTGCGGGACGGATCCTGCTGATTTCCACCCTGTCCATCCTGGTGGCCCAGATCCCGGCGGTGCGTAAGCTTCGCGGGGCCCTGAACCTGGGACTGTTCTTCGGTATGCTTTTCCTGGCCGTGGTGGGATTTTCTGTGGATATCCGCGGATTTTTGGGCTCCGCCTTCTACATCACCATCTTCTGTCTCTGCGTGATTCTGGGAAGTTTGCTGCTGCACCTTACGGTGACCCGGCTCTTAAAGATCCGCCGGGAATACGTGCTGCTGGGAATCGTCGGCGCCATCGCTGACGGAACTACGGCGGCTCTTGTGGCCTCCGGTGCCAAGTGGAAGAGCCTGATCAGCATTGGTCTGCTGATGGGCATTATTGGCGGAGTCTGCGGAAACTACTGCGGCATTGCCGTGGCATACCTGGTTCGCATGCTGATTGGAGCGTAAACAGATGAAAACATGGAATTTTTACCTTTCCGGCATTTTGTATGGAAAGATTGACGAGGAAGAAGGAGCGATTTTTGTCAGGCGTCTTGACCCGGAGACGGGAAAGCTCTGTCCCAGGGCGTCCTACGGGGAGACGGATGAGGTGTTTTTTGCCGGTCTCTGCAGCCGCAGCCTGCGGGAATTTTTCCAGAACCGACGGGAGTATGAGGAGCAGATTGCGGGGCGGCCGGAAAGCTTTACCACAAAGGGCGGCGAGGTGTTTTCCCGCCGGCGGCAGGATTCCTACATCCAGCGAAGACGAAAGTTCCCCAAGGATTTGTTTTACGGAAAAGAGGGAATCTATGCCGTCTGCATGAGCGGGCGGGATTACGCGGCAGTGCTGGTGCTGGATGGCTTTGAGCAGCAGACGGTGTTAAAAAAGTGGAGCCAGGTTTATCCGGAAATTTCCGAAGGCGGCGATGGGAAAAAGAATCAGCCCGCCCCTGTACATCCGGTGCGGTTTTTGGGAACCTTTTTCGTGCCCACCCGGGACGGGGAGAGATTGGCAACGGATGTATACCTGCCAGGTGACCTTGAAGAAGAGGATTTTGGCGGGACGAAGGAAGATACTGAGGAACGGCGGTGTACAGAGCGGCGGACAACAGGGCAGAAGAAACCGCGAAAATTCCCAACCGTCCTTGTGCGGACCCCCTACGGAAAAAGCGTTGGCGCGTCCGTCTACTACCGCTTTGTCCAGCGTGGCTATGCGGTGGTGATTCAGGATACCCGCGGCAGAGAGGACAGTACCGGCCAATGGATTCCGGAATACTACGAGGTGGAGGATGGAGACGATACCCTGAACTGGATTGCCGCCCAGGAATGGAGCGACGGCCAGGCGGCCATGACCGGCGGCTCTTACCTTGGCTACGTCCAGTGGGCGGCAGCCGCCAGCGGAAATCCCCACCTGAAAGCGCTGTTAAGCAGCGTCACCGCAGGAAGCGCCTTTGTGGACATTCCCCGGAGGGGCGGCTGCTTCACCTCCGGCATGCTGGCCTGGGCATTTGCCATGTCCGAGCAGAGGATGCGGCCGGATCTGATGGTGCGCGAGGACTGGGATGAGATTCTGGATATCCGCCCTTTAAGTGTCCTGGCAGAAAAGGCCCTGGGCCATCCGGTGCCTTTCCTGGAAAAATGGCTTGAGCACCGGGATATGGATGAATTCTGGAAGCGCTCCAACTGGAGAGAACGGTATCAGGGCGGTCCCGTTCCGGCTCTCATTATGTCCGGCTGGTTCGATGACAACGGCATGGGCACCACCGAGGCGCTGGACCTGGTCAAAAGCTGGCCAAAGGGCACCTGGAAGGCCGTCCTTGGGCCGTGGAAGCACAGCGGGAACGCCGACTATGACCTTCACGGAATTTACCTGGGCGAGAACGCCCTCCGCTATGATATGGACCTGCTGTGCATGATGTGGCTGGAGCATTTCTTAAAAGGCGTGGACAACGGCATCGAAAAAACGCCCACAGTGGAATACTATACCGTAGGCGAAAACCGTTGGAAAACCGCCGAAAGCTGGCCGGTGGAAGAGACAAAAGAGGTTATCTGCTATCTGGACGGAACAGAGGAAAATCAGGCGGTGGGAACAGGAACTGTCTGCGGAGCCGGGGTGCTTTCCTGGGAGAAGCCTTGCGGCGTCGAACTTCCCTCCCGAGAGAAGTCTTGCGATGCGAAACTTCCCTCCTGTGAAAAACCTTGCGGCGCGGAAAATAAACAGGATTCCCTGCTTTACGACCCGGATTTCCCGTCCACCCACATTGTGGACATGTCGGAAAATGAGCTGGAGGTGCCGGAGGACTACACCCAGGAGGAGCGGCGCAGGGATATTCTAACCTACTCCACGCCGGTTCTCGAAGAACCCCTCACCATCACCGGAGATGCCCTGGTGCGGATTTACTTTTCCTGCGACTGCCCGGACACGGATTTTGTGGTTCGCATTACCGATGTGGACGAAAATGGCCGGTCGGTCAAGCTGGCGGACGGCGTGCTGGGGGCCAAGTACCGGAATGGCTTTGAGGAGCCGGAATACCTGGAGCCGGGAAAGATTTACCAGGCAGATATCCGCACCACCAAGATTTCCAACACCTTCCTGCCGGGCCACCGGATGCGGGTTACCGTCACCTGTTCTGCGAAAAACTTTATTTTCCCCAACAGCAATACCCGGCTGGGCTTTGACAGCCCGGATAAGCAGAAGGCTGCTGTCACCATCTATCGGGGCGGAGAGCAGGCGTCCTGGGTGAGGCTTCGGGTGGAAAAGCAAGCCGATACTTGACAAAACCGCCCCCGCAGGGTATACTAAACAGGCTACCAGTCCCAGAGGGAGGGCTGGATGGCCATGAGATTGTCATAAAGTTTCCACGCAGCCGGGGAGATAGCGGTGCCCTGTACTTGCAATCCGCTCCAGCAAGGGTGATATCCTGCCTCGGGCCTGTATGGGGCGGAGCTGCCTTTGGTAAGTGGCGTTGACGTCTGGGTCTTGCGCAACAGGAATTTGTGAACCGTGTCAGGGCAGGAATGCAGCAGCACTAAGCAAAACCTCTTGTGTGACGCGAGGG
>JAGHER010000059.1 GCA_017889125.1 Lachnospiraceae bacterium | reverse complement strand
CTGCAGCTTCTGAAGGCAGTCTAAAAAAACCCGGGCAGGCCGGGAGAAAATCTGGTATTTCTTCCAGACGATGCAGGCAGAGGCCTCCAGGGCGGGGGAAAGGGGACGGAAGCACAGGCTGCTCCCATCTGTATTAATCAGCTTGTCAAGGCCCAGAGCATAGCCCAGTCCCTCATCCACCAGCAGGGAGGCATTGAAAATCAGGTTGTAGGTGGCCACAATGTGCAGGCTGGAAAATTCCTTCTTCATCCATTGGGCCAGATACTGGTCATCGCCTCGCTGACGGGAGATAATCAGGGGCTTGTCCCACAGATCTTCCGGGGTGACGGCCTCTTTCCCGGCCAGAGGCGAGTCCCTTCGCATAAGTACGCCCCAGGTATCCCGAATGGGTAAGGGGATAGCATCATATTTCTGGGTGTCAACCGTGCCGAAGAGAAGGCCAAAGTCGATCAGGCCTCTGTCCAGATACTCCAGCACATATTCCGCGTTTCCGCTGGAAAGGTGGTAATGGATATCGGGACATTGGGCCTGCAGCTGTTTGGCTGCCCGGGCAAAGAGGCGGACGGTGTCCGTCTCGCCGGTGCCGATGTACACATCGCCCACAACGGCTTCATCTGAACGGGAAATTTCATTCTCGGTGCGCTTTACCAGGGAAAGGATCTCCTCCGCCCGCTTGCGTAAAATCATCCCATCCTCGGTAAGCAGCACCTTCCGGGAACCCTTTGTTCCGCGGATTAACAGCTGTTTTCCCAGCTCCTCCTCCAGAGCCTTAAGCTGGGTGGAAAGAGTGGGCTGGGAGAGATGGAGGGACTCCGCCGCGGCGGAAATATTCTGTTCTCTGGCGACGGCCAGAAAATATTGCAGTACACGCAGTTCCATGGTTAGCGCCTCTTTTCTTATGCTTGTCTCATCGTCATTCATCAAGGTAAAACGAACGTCTGAATGAGCCTTAAATTATTCGTGTACTCATCGTACTACATTTTTCCATAATTCTCAATAATAAAAAAGGAAATCCATTTGTTTTTTCTATGGAAATCCATAGAACATAGGTATTTGCCCTTTCCCGAAATCCGATTTATACTAGGAAACGAAGCGAGAGACCAGGCCAGGGGAATGCAGGTTAATGCATATTCCTGTTGCCTGAAAATATGAGGAAGGGGGAACGGCGAAAATTATGGGGTATTGTGATTCATCCCGGACGGTTCTGCAAAATCTTAAGGATGCCGGATGCAGCCCGGAATTGGTGGAACAGTTTATGGTTTACCAGGAGAAAGGAAACCGCGCAGAGCAGCTGAAGCTTCTTTCCCTTCACCGGAAAAAGCTTCTGGAACAAATCCATCAGCAGGAGCGGCAGATTTGCTGTCTGGACTATCTGGTATATCAGATCAATCAGGAAGTGTGATGGATAATCAGGAAAAGGAGAGAACCAATGAGTGAGATGAAGGAAATCAGACAAGGCTTTTACACAGGGGAGCGTCCTCTGTTTCAAGGAAGGGATTTAAAGATATATGACACCATTTTTGACGAGGGGGAGTCGCCCTTAAAGGAAAGCCGGAATATTGAGCTGTACGGCAGCATGTTTAAGTGGAAATATCCCCTCTGGTACGCGAAAAATGTTCTGGCCAAGGACTGCACCTGGTTTGAGATGGGCCGGGCCGGGGTCTGGTACAGCGACCATATCCAGGTGGAGGATTCCGCCATTGAGGCGCCGAAGAATTTCCGCCGCTGCCATGACCTGACCCTGCGGAAGGTGTCCATTCCCAACGCCGCGGAGACTCTGTGGAGCTGCGACGGGGTGGAGCTTACAGATGTGACGGCAAAGGGCGATTACTTTGCCATGAACAGCCAGAATATGAAGATTGACCATATGACCCTGTACGGCAATTATTCCTTTGACGGCGTAAAGAATGTGGAAATCCGCCATTCCCGCCTGCTTTCTAAGGACGCCTTCTGGAACAGCGAAAATGTGACGGTGTACGATTCCTTTATTTCCGGTGAGTACCTGGGCTGGAATGCAAAGAATCTGACCCTCATTAACTGTACCGTGGAGAGCCTCCAGGGCATGTGCTACATTGACCATCTGGTGATGAAAAACTGCCGTCTTTTAAATACCACCCTGGCTTTTGAGTATTCCACGGTGGAGGCGGAAATTATCGGAAAGATTGACAGCGTGATGAATCCATCCGGCGGCGTGATCCAGGCGGATTCCATCGGAGAGCTGATTATCCAGGCGGATAAGGTAGATCCGGAAAAGACCCGGATTATCTGCCGGGAAGGAAATGGTAAAGGAGAAGGAGGAAATTAGCGTGACCTACGATTTTGATACGCCGGTTGACCGGCGGGGAACGGATTCACTAAAATGGGATGTGGCTGGGGGTGAGCTTCCCATGTGGGTGGCGGATATGGATTTTCAGACGGCCCCGGAAATCCGCCAGGCCCTGATGGAGCGGATGGCTCACGGGGTTTTTGGCTATTCGGTGGTGCCGGAGCGGTGGTATGACGCCTATATTCAGTGGTGGAAAACGCGGCACGGGTATACCATGGAGCGGGACTGGCTGATTTTCTGTACCGGCGTGGTTCCGGCCATCTCCAGCATTGTTCGGAAGCTGACCACACCAGCGGAGAAGGTGCTGATCCAGACGCCGGTGTACAATATTTTCTTTAACTCCATCTTAAATAACGGCCGGCAGGTATTAGAAAGCCCCCTGCGGTATGATGGGGAAGCCTATGGGATTGATTTTGCCGATTTAGAAGAAAAGCTTTCTGATCCTCAGACAACCTTAATGATTCTCTGCAATCCCCACAATCCGGTGGGAAAAATCTGGGATGCGGAAACCCTTCGGCGCATCGGCGCGCTCTGCAAGAAGTATAACGTGGTGGTGGTGTCCGATGAGATCCATTGCGACCTGACTGACCCGGGCACTGGCTATGTTCCCTTTGCCTCCGTTTCCGAGGAGTGCCGGGAGAACAGCATCACCTGTATCGCGCCTACGAAAGCGTTTAACATGGCAGGCCTGCAGACGGCGGCCGTATCCGTTCCCAATCCGGTGCTTCGGCATAAGGTGTGGCGTGGCTTAAATACCGATGAGGTGGCGGAGCCAAATGCCTTCGCTGTGGAAGCGGCTGTGGCCGCTTTTACCCGGGGCGGCGGCTGGCTGGATGCCCTTCGCAGCTACCTGTATGGGAATAAGCAGCGGGCGGCGGAGTTTATCCATGAGGAGCTTCCGTCCATTCATCTGGTGCCCTCACAGGCCACCTATCTGCTGTGGCTGGACTGCGGCAGGCTGGGGATGAGCGGCGAGGAGATTGCCGAGACAATCCGCCGGGAGACCGGGCTGTACCTGTCTGAGGGTAGCCAGTACGGCAGCACCGGGGAGAATTTCCTGCGGCTGAATATCGCCTGCCCGAGGACGGTTTTGGAGGATGGGCTTAGGAGGCTTAAGGCTGGGATTGCGGCGGTTTCCGGATAGTAACGGGCTAAAGAGTATAAAGAGTAAGGAAGCGAAAAAATAAGGCATCTCCTTCCGGCAGAAACTGTACCGGAAAGGGATGCCTTATGTGTTTTTAATGGAAATTATTTTCCTCTACTGCCTTACTCAATAACCGTCACAGAGGTAATATGGGGATTTACACCCTCATACCAGTACAGAAAGCCTTCCATATCAATGGTCTGGCCGATTTCCAGATTCTTCACTGCGGAATAAACCTCAGTGGTGCTGTCACAGAGATAAGACTCGATGGTGAAGGTGTAGGTCTCGCCCTTGTAGGAAGCGTTGAAGTACAGGTCATCGCCTTCTGTGCCGGAGCCGTCCCAGTTGTATAAGAAGGCAACGTCATTGCCGTTCTCATCCTGTCCAGCAGCCTCTACAGTCATGCCCACAAAGGTAACGAACTGGTTCTGATAATCCTGCAGTCCATCGGTTCCCAGCAGGTCGGTTACATCAGTTGCATCAGCAACATAGGTGTCGGCGCCTTCAACAAATTCAAAAGTGCCGTCCATGATTTCCACCTCGCCGGACCACTCAGCCTTGTAGCCGGTTACCTGGATCTTGGTTCCGGGAGTTAAGCGGTCATAATCCTCTTCGGAGCAGGCCATATTGTAGATGAAGTAGCCGCCGTCCGGGTCCTGGGCGTAAACAGTAGCCTTATCCTCCCACCAGGACTGCTTTGCCTGTACGTAAGCCTGGATGGTTACCTCCGTATCCAGCTCGGCTGCCATGTACTCTTCGTAGCTTAATACGCCTGCCTCATCGCCGGATTCCTCAGCCGCTTCTGTATCCTCAGCGGCGTCCTCTGCATCCTCCGCAGCTTCGGTGGTATCCTCCGCAGCCTCTGCGGTGGTCTCTGCTTCTGCGGCGGTGGTTTCCGCTGCAGTGGTTGCTGTACTGCTGCCGCCTGCACAGCCAGACAGGGCGCAGGCCATGGAAAGGGCAAGCAGCATCGATAATGTCTTTTTCATAATACGTCTCCTTTTTTCTGTTTTTGTCGAGTCTCAAGGTCAAAATCCTTGCCGCAGATAAACCTGCGTCCGAACATCAACAGATTCATTATAGCCGAAAAAATCAGAAAATCAATTCTTTTTCTTAAATTTCCCCACAAGGAAGATGCCAATCAGCAATACCCAAATCGCACCAAGAGAATCCAGAAGGATTTTCGATGCCAGGGGCAGGGGGCCCAGATCGGCCTGTTCTCCGGAGAGGGCGCCGTATTCATCCAGATGGTAGAGGGCGGTGATGTCAGCCTTCAGCGCCTCCATGTAGGCCTCATCTACGGTCTGGCGGCGGCGGACGGATTTGGTCACATTTTCAATCAGCTGGCCTGCCGCGTTCCGCAGGGAGGCGGAGCCATTGAATACCGGCGTCACGAAGGTGTCTGCCTCGTGGGCTAAAAGGAGCTTTGAGGCCTGGATTTTCACGCTGTAGTAGGTGGAATTATCCTCGCCTTCCCGGGAAAGGTAATCCTGGTATTCCGCGGATTCCTGGGCAGTCTTGGTCACCGGCACGTACCCTTCTGTGCCGGAGTAGGCAATCTGCACCGGATTCGTCAAAAGGTATTGGGCGAAAATCCAGGATGCCAGTACCTCCTGGGAATCCTCCTTGTTAAACACGCAGAGGGAAGGGCCCTGGGAAATCATCTGGGGATGCTCCGGATCGAACTGTGGCACAGGGAAAACCGCCGTCTCAAAATCCACCAGCGCTTCCTCAGCAATGTCCACCAGAGGAGCATCGCTGCCCATCCAGGTGGCTCCCGCAGTGGAATCAATGGCAAAGACGCACTGCCCGGCATTGAGGAAATTGGCGGGATAGCCGGAGATCTTAAAGGTGGAGAAGGCGCCGTTTTTTGTATGTTCCGCGATGGTGTAAAGGATCTCCTTCGTAGTATCGTTAAAGATCTCTACCTGACTGGTGCTGGTGGAGTAACCGGCGTCCAGCTGCTTTAACATCTGGATCATCATATTGTCGGTGGACTTGTAGATGAAGGGGATCAATACCTCCTGGCCGTTAAGCTTGAAGGTGCCGTCGGCATTTTTCTCCGTGGCCGCCTCTGAAACCTCCCAGATAAAGTCCCAGGTAAGGGTTTCCGGAAGGGTGTAGCCCAGGGCCTCCACAAAGGTCTTATTGACGTAGCAGGCTTCCGTAGAGCGCATGTAGGGCACTGCGTAGTAATGCCCGCCGATGCGGCATTCCTCCAGAAACTGAGGAACGATCTGGGACTGGGCGGGAGAGTCGAAGAGGAGCTTCTTTCCCCCAAGGCCGTAATCCTCATCGGTAAAAAGCTCATCTAAAGGCACCACCACCTCATCGCCGGTGAGATAAGTGGCAATGTGATCCGGGTAGGTGATGCACACGTTGGGCGTGGTGCCGGTGGAAATATTGGTGATCACATCGTTGTAAATATCGCCGTAGTCTGTGTAAAGCCGCAAGTTTACGGTGATATTTGGATACAGGCGTTCAAAATCGGTGATGGCCTGCTTATAAATGTCGGTCTGGGTCTTGTTGGTGTCGTTTTTGGCCCAGAAGGTGATCTGGTAATCTCTGGAGACGTCAAATTCCTCTGGAACGGTAAATGCCGCCCGCTCCTTCTGGCCGTGGCAGCCAGTAAGGAATAGTCCGGTGAGCAGTACGCCCAGAAGGAAAAGTAAAGGCCGGACAAGCCAAGGCTGGAAAAACCAAGGTCGAATTAGTCTGGGAAAATGGTTCTGTCTTTTCATCCTTTCAGCCCTCCCCTGGATACGCCGGACATGATCTTCTTCCGGAAGCACAAGAACAATACAATTAACGGAAGGGAGATCACCACCACAGCGGCCATCATGGCGGGAATATTTTCCCGGCCGAAACCATTTTCCCGGATTTCCTGAATGCCGTTGGACACCAGATAGTAGGCCGGGTCGTCGGTAATCAGCCGGGGCCAGACGTAGGAATTCCAGCATTCAATGATTTTCAGAATGGTAATGGTGACAATGGTGGGGCGGCAGATGGGAATCATCACCTTCCACAGGTATTTTAAATCTGAGGTGCCGTCCACCTTGGCTGCCCGGTACAGCTCGTCTGGAACCTGCTGGAAATTTTCCTTCAGCAGATAAATGTAAAAGACAGAGGTGACGGAGGGCAGCACCAGTCCGGTAAATGTACTCCGCAGTCCCAGATTGGTGATGGTGACGAAGTTGGTGATCACCACCAGCTCGCTGGGAATCATCATCAGGGAGAGAAAGAGGGTGAAAACCAGATTTTTTCCCCGAAATTCCAGCCGGGCAAAGGCGTAGGCTGCCAGCACGCTGACCGCCACCATCAGGATCGTGGTGGCCGCGGTGAAGATTAAGGTATTTAACAGATAACCCACCAAAGGCACGGTGGTGAAAGCGTCCACATAATTCTGGAGGGTGGGAGACAGGGTGAAGAGGGCGGGAATGTGCTCTGCATTGTAGGCCCCATAGCTTTTAACCGAGGTCAGTACCATCCAGTAGAAGGGAAAGAGGACGATCAGCGCCCAGATGGTCAGGAGGAAATAAATGACTGCCTTCTGAATCAGGGCTGTGCGGCGGGTGTTTTTTTGTTTTGTTTGTATTGCTGAGGAAACTTCAGCAGTTTCGGGAGTTTCTGTAGTTAAGGGGGGTTCCGTAGTTAAAGGGTGTTCCATGATTTTGCCTTTCTTGTTTGTTTTGCGGCGTTTTGGTTATCCGGCGATTTCAGCGGGTTTTACGTTTGGCCTTTTCGCACATATTGACCAGCACTCGGCAGCCTCGTTTACTTCCGGCTGCTCCGGCTGACCAGGAGATTGATGCAGGTCACCGTAAGGACGATGGCAAAGAGAATAATCGCCGCCGCCGAAGCGTAAGAGGGATAACCGCCGCTGTCGCCGTAAAGCATATCGTAGACGTAGCCCACGATGGTATTCATGCCTGCCGCATTTAAGTCCGTGCCGAAAAGGGCCACCGCATCGCTGTAGGCCTTGAAGGCGCCGATAAAGCCGGTGATGACCAGATAAACAATCATCGGAGAAATCATCGGCAGGGTAATCCGGGTAAATACCCGAAGCTTCGGGGTGCCGTCCACCTTTGCGGCCTTGTAGTAATCGGGATTTACCGAGGCCAGGGCGCTGGTAAGCACCAGGATTTTAAAGGGCATAACCACCCAGATGGTGTAAAAGCAGAGGACAAACATCTTTGCCCAGTAGGGCCCGTCAATAAAATCCACGCTGGAGCCGCCGAAGAAATGGATCACCAGGTTGACCAGGCCGTCAGTGTACTCCGTCTTCTGAAATAAAATCATAAAGACCAGCCCCACCGCCAGGGTATTAGTCACGTAGGGCAGAAAATAAATGGTCTGGTAAAGATCCCGCAGAGGTTTGATGGAGCTTAGGCCAGTGGAAATCAGCAGCGCCAGAATAGTCGATAGAGGCACGGTGATGACCACCAGGATAAAGGTATTTTTCAGCGCCTGCAGAAAGTACGGGTCATGAAGCACGTAGGAGAAATTGTATCCGCCTACGCCAAAATAGGTCTGGGAGGCAAAATTATAGCCTTCTTCCACAGAATAAATCAGCACATCGATCAGCGGGTAAACCATGAATGCAATCAGGAAGAGAAGGGCTGGCAGAAGGTAAAGCCAGGCCTTGTGATTTTTTTCGCTGATAAGTTTATTCTTTCTCTCATTCATAATTCTTTCCCTTCTCCCGAAAGGGGAATCACTTCCTCTGTGTCCTTGGAAAAGAGGAATACCTTCCCGGGCTTTAAGGCAAAGCGCACCGTTCTGGCCGTGGGAGCGGCGGCGCCTTCTTCACTGCTGATGATGGAGCGGAGAGTGCCTTCCGTACAGGCGCTGTGAGAGGAAATAATGCTCACATCCCGTCCCGTCACCTCCACCCGCTCCATCTGGCATTCCAGCGGCCCGTCAGCTTTGAGGATGAAGCCCTCCGGCCGGATGCCTGTCCATACGGGCTGATCCGGTACGCCGGGAGCGGGAAGCACCGGCTTTCCTCCCAGATAAAGTGTCTGTCCGCGCACTTCTCCCGCAAAAAGGTTGATGGGCGGCGTCCCCAAAAACCGGGCAACAAAAAGATTAGCCGGGTGGTCATACACCTCCTGGGGCCTTCCCTGCTGCATCAGCAGGCCGTCCTTCATCACGGCAATCCGGTCGCAGATGCTCATGGCCTCGTCCTGGTCATGGGTGACGAAAACGGTGGTAATGCCGGTCTGTTTCTGGATTTTTCGGATTTCCTCCCGGGTCTTAAGCCGCAGCCGGGCATCCAGATTAGAAAGAGGCTCATCCAGAAGAAGCACCTTTGGGAACTTCACCAGGGCGCGGGCAATGGCCACCCGCTGCTGCTGGCCGCCGGACAGCTCGCCAGGCTTCCTGTCCATCAGCTCCTCGATCTGCACCAGCCGGGCCGCGTCCTCCACCCGCCGGTTCATCTCTTCTTTCGAAAGCTTGTCCTTTCCCTTCCGGTTCTCCAGCGGGAAGCGGATATTCTGGCGCACACTTAAATGAGGGTAAAGCGCATAATTCTGAAAGACCATGCCCACACCCCGAAACTCCGGAGCAAGGGCGGTCACGTCTTCATCACCGAAGAAAATTTTGCCCTCCGTAGGCTTTTCCAGGCCGCACAGCAGGTTCAGGGTGGTGCTTTTTCCGCAGCCGGAAGGCCCCAAAAGACCCATCAGCTCCCCGTCGGGGATCTGGCAGGAAACATGGTCCACTGCCTTCACGCTGCCGGAATTCCGCTTCCCCCGAGCCGGAAATTCCTTCGTCAGGTTCTCCAACACGATATTCATTGTATTTCCTCCCTGTGTAGGTTTTTCTTAATCTTATTTTCTTATTTTACTTACCTGATCTATGGCTATACAACATCATCAATTATATTTTAGGGCGGTTGATGTGTCAAGTAAGGGGGAGGATGAAAGAGGCGAAACGGGCGGGAAGGATGACACAGAAGGGGCGGGTGAAAGGAGCGGAAAATGACGATAAAACAGCTCGAATAGAAAAATTTTCGCTGGATTTTTGGTAAAAACGGCGATTTACATTTCCTTACTTTAGCGCTATAATGCACCGGTGCAGTAATGTAACATAATGAAAGCACAGTAGAGCATCTGCCGTGTCTTCATGAAAAACAATCTGGGAATGGAGGAAAAGCACATGATTACATTTATTGCAGGACTGATTATTTTAGTGGTCGGAGCCATGCTTTACGGCAGGTTCTGTGAGCGGGTTTTTCAGCCTGACGACCGCAAGACACCGGCATATACCAAGCAGGATGGGGTGGACTTTGTGCCCATGCAGGAGTGGAAAAACAGCCTGATTAACCTGTTAAATATCGCCGGAACCGGGCCGATTCTCGGGCCGATCCAGGGAATCCTTTTTGGCCCTATCGCATTTATCACGATCCCCATCGGAAATATCATCGGCGGCGCTATGCATGATTATTTCTCCGGGATGATCTGCCTGCGGGACGGCGGTACGCAGATGCCGGATATGATCCGCAGGTACAGCAACAAAGGTGTGTATACCTTTTATCAGATTTTCTGCAGCCTGCTGCTGCTTTTGGTGGGCGCGGTATTTATCTACACCCCTGGAGATATTGCGGCTACTCAGGTATTTGGCTTTGACGGTCTGGCAACGTCTGTCTCCACCTGGGTAATTTACGGGGTGATTTTCGTTTATTACCTGGTGGCGACAGTGTTCCCCATCGACAAGATTATCGGACGGATTTATCCTATATTCGGCGCGATCCTGCTGTTTTCTGCAGTAGGTGTGTTTGTGGGTGTGTTTGCCAAGGGATATCCGCTGATTGAGATCTGGGAAAACTGGAACGGCGCACTGGTATCCTATGGGGATTATTTTGAGGCCAATCATTTTATTCCCATTTTCTTTATCACGGTAGCCTGCGGTATTCTGTCCGGCTTCCATTCGACCCAGACGGCCATCATTTCCAGAACCATGAAGAGTGAGCGCCAGGGCCGGATGACCTTTTACAATATGATGATCGTAGAAGGCTTTATCGCCATGGTCTGGGCAGCCGGTGCTATGGGCGTGTACAATCTGGGCCTGCAGGCCGCAGATGCATCTCTGGCTACTGCAACCATCGGCGTGGTCTGCAAGAATATCCTGGGGCCGGTAGGCGGCGTGATTGCCCTTGTAGGTGTTATCGTTCTGCCCATCACCTCCGGCGACACGGCCCTTCGTGCTCTGCGTCTGGCTGTGGCGGACGGCTTCCATATTGATCAGACTTCTACTAAGAAGAGACTGAGCCTGGCAGCTGTAATTTTTGCTCTGGTAGCAGCTATTCTGGTCTTTGCAAAGATGAATGCCAACGGCTTCAACATCCTCTGGCGCTACTTTGCCTGGTCCAATCAGGCCCTGTCCCTTTTCGCCTTCCTGGCGATTGCCGTGTGGATGTTTGAAAACAACCGGGCAAAATTCGCCTGGATGCCCTTGATTCCCGGCGGATGGTATGCGTTTATCACCGTTACATACATTGTCAATGCCAAAATCGGCTTTAACGTGCCCTGGGGTGCTGCCTATGTGATCGGTATCTGTGCCGCTGCACTTTATGTGGGTGTGATCGTCTGGTATGGGCGGAAGAGAGCGGCGAGGAAGTAGGCTAGACTGCGAGGGAAACTGACTGCGGAGAAGCTGACTGTGGGCAAGCGATGTCCGGGTAAGCAGCAAGCAAGAAAGCAGGCGGCTGAAAAACAAAATGCAAAAAACAGGCAGCAGAGAAATGGGCTGCTGGCAAGCGCAAAGAAATCAGAAAATGAAGAAATAGAGATTGTAAGATAATGGAATAAACGCTTATTGAAAAATTCTGGTGAATATAGCAGAAGAGAAAAGCGGAAAAATGAGCAGCAGGAAATGCCGATGATGAATGGTGTTTTCTGCTGCATTTTTTATGTCAGAATAAATACAATTGTATTCACTATTTTGTGTTTTCCGTTTGTCTTTTTAAATTGTACATAGTATAATGAAAAATAGAGAAAATTAGGAGGAAAAAATATATGATTACAGGTGTAATCAAAAATAAAGTTGATAAAATTTGGACAGATCTCTGGACTGGCGGTATTACGACCCCATTGACCGTAATCGAGCAGCTAACTTATTTGATGTTCATTCGTTCTTTGGACGAGAAGAAGTTAGAAACAGAGGAAATTATGTATTGAGACTGTCAACAGATAGCTATGAATTATATGGAAGGTTATGGGACATAGAGGAGTAATTCAATATGAATATGAGCTATAACAAACTTTGGAAGTTATTAATTGACAAGCAGATGAAGAAATCCGACCTCCGTAAAGAGGCAGGAATCAGTTCTTCGTCCTTAGCGAAACTTACGAAGGATGAAAATGTCACAACAGAAGGTCTTGTTCTGATTTGTCAGGAACTTCAATGCAATGTCGCAAATATCATGGAGTTTATACTAGATGAGCCACAGGAAAACGAACCCGCAGCACAAGAGTAGGTAAAGGGGAATTTGTATGACACAGCAGAGCAAACAGGAAAGTTACAATTTCATAGACCTCTTCGCGGGAGCAGGCGGCCTTTCAGAGGGCTTCCTTCAGGCTGGCTTTAAACCTATTGCTCATGTGGAGATGAATGAATTTGCGGCAAAGACGCTCGAGACGAGGAATGCCTATTACTACCTCAAGGGCATCAACAATCTCGATATATATATAAAGTATTTAAGCAGGAAGCTGACGCGTGATGAATTCATGCAGCACGTCCCTGCATCCATTACTAAGACCATCATCAATGAGACCATGTCAGATGAAACGCTGCCAGGGATTTTTAAGAAGATAGATGGCATCATGAAAATACGAGGTATTGAAAAGATAGATGTAATAGTAGGTGGACCTCCGTGCCAAGCGTACTCGCTTGTCGGAAGAGCCCAGAGCAGCCACATGGAAGTTCCTATGGCAGAAGATCCAAGGAACTACCTTTATAAGCTGTACGCCAGATTCCTGAAAAGGTATCAGCCGAGCATGTTCGTATTTGAGAATGTGACGGGTATTGAGTCTGCTAATGGCGGAGCGACTTGGAAGAATATAAAGAAATATCTCAAGCGGGTCGGTTATGAGATTGAATGTCGCGAGCAGAATGCTAAGACCTTTGGAGTGCTGCAAAACAGACGGAGAATGATTATCGTCGGCTGGCTGAAACAAAGTGGGTTGGCATATCCTGAATTTGCAGAAATCACTCCGGACGCTATTGTGAATGATCTCTTTAGAGATTTGCCTAAGCTCCATCCTGGCGAAAGCTCCGACCGGTATGGACGTGCCAAGGCATCAAAGTATGTTACGCAGTACGGCATCAGAGAAAATGGAGATATTTTGACGCACCATAATTGCAGACCGAATATTGAAAGGGATATCAAGATTTACAGAAGGGCAATCGAACTTTGGAACGATGGACACAAGAGATTGAATTATAATGATCTTCCGGACGAGCTGAAGACGCATAAAAACAGGCACTCCTTTACTGATCGCTTTAAGGTTGTTGAGGGAGATGAAGCGTGCTGTCATACCATACTGGCACATCTTTCTAAAGATGGACATTATTTTATCCATCCCGATATTAACCAGTGCCGCTCGATTACTGTGAGAGAGGCAGCTAGAATACAGTCGTTCCCGGACAGCTATTATTTTGAGGGTCCGAGAACATCACAATTTGTGCAGATAGGTAATGCTGTTCCGCCTCTGATGGCAAAAGGAATAGCTATGGGTATCTTTGCACAGTTGCATGAAGGAGAAATCAATGGAGAGTAACCTGCTACTTGAACAATACAGCAGATACAAGAAACTGGAACTGAAAGCGTCGCCGTTCCACTTTCTACTGGATGCAAATATAGAACCGAATCCGCACCAGGTAAATGCTTTCTGTGCGGCTATCGGCGCATTAAAGACTGGCGGCATTGTTCTGGCAGATGAGGTCGGTCTGGGAAAGACAATTGAGGCAGGCCTTGTCCTTAAATATGTTTTGGATACGGGGGCAAAAAAAGTACTGATTGCTCTACCGGCATCGTTGAGAAAACAATGGGAGCTTGAACTTGAGGATAAGTTCGGGCTTGAGGCGGATATTCTTGACAGGCTGACAGTGGAAAGCCTTGCTTCCGTGTGGCGTAAGAGACTTACCGATGCAAACGAGGTTCACATTGTAATAACCTCCTACGATTATTCATCGAAACTGATGAAGCGTTTCCCAGAGGTAAAGTGGGACTTCATTATTATCGATGAAGCACACAATTTAAGGAACGTATTCCATGGGACTAAGAGAGCTAAGAACCTCTTTGATATGTCGAAGGGAATTTCCAAAATCCTCCTGACAGCTACCCCGCTCCAGAACAGTCTATTGGATTTGCATGGTCTCGTTTCGTTCATTGATCCGAGGGTTTTCGGGAGTGAGAAGGTCTTTAGCAAGAGATACATTAAGGATGGAGATTACACTGACTTGAAGCGAGAACTTCAGCCGGTTTTATATAGGACTCTTCGTAAAGATGTGGCCAAGTACATGAATTTCAAGAAGAGAATCTGCAAGACTGTAGATTTCACTTTATCTCCGGATGAGATAGAGCTTTATCAGCGGGTTAACGACTTCTTGAAACGAGAGATGCTGTACTCAATCCCGACATCAAACAGGGCATTGATTATCCTCGTAATCAGAAAGCTACTTGCTTCATCAAGCTTCGCTCTGATTGAGACCTTTGAGGTGCTGCAGAAAAGACTGGAAAAATTGAAGGAAGGAAGCAAGTCTGCCAGTGCCCAGGAGGGATTTGATCTGTTCTGGAGCTATGTAGAGGACGAGATTGATGAGTCGGGCTTCGAAGAGACAGAGGACGAGGATACTCTGATTCAGAAGCAGTTTATACAGGCTGAGCTGGATGAGGTAAAGCGTATTATTGAAGTGGCAAAGCAAATAAAGACTAATACCAAGATCGATGCGCTTAAGACTGCAATCGGAATTGCCTTTCAGTACCAGTTGGAAAAGGAGATTTCTCAGAAAGTTGTTGTGTTTACTGAGTCCAAGAGGACACAGAAATATGTCGCTGATGAGCTTAGGAAGTCAGGTTACGCTGATGAAGACATTTTACTTTTTAATGGGGATTTTGATGATACCATGACCAAGGACATCTATAGGGCCTGGGTGGTTAAGAATTATGGGAAGGCCAACCACGGGAGAAACGTCGAGTACAAGCATGCTATTGTTGATTTTTTCAAGAACAATGCGAAGATTTTTATTTGTACGGATGCCGGTTCTGAAGGCTTGAACCTTCAATTCTGTAACACGGTCATTAATTATGATCTCCCTTGGAATCCAATGAAGATTGAGCAGCGGATTGGTAGATGTCACCGCTACGGTCAGGAAAATGATGTTGTCGCAATTAATTTGCTGAACACACAGAATGTTGCAGACCAGAGAGTGTATGATATTCTTTCAAAGAAATTTGAACTGTTTGAAGGCGTGTTTGGAGCTTCCGATATTGCTCTTGGCATACTGGATTCCGGAACGAATTTTGAAAAGCAGATTCTGGAGATATATCAGACGTGCAATACTGCTGCAGAAATAAAAAGAGAGTTTGATAAGCTCGATCGAAGGCTGAATGCCAAACGGAATAAGAAGGCCAGAGAACTTCGTTCCCTACTGATTATGGAAAGCAGCACTGTCAAAGCACAGGCTTTGGATGGAACAAAAGCAGAGCTTGATAAGTATTTCCGGGAAGTGGAGTACTGGGAAGAGGTTGGAACACCAGAGGTGGATGGAGGTCTTCATTACTGGAAGGTAGATAACTGGGGAGAACATGTTCTTAGTTCTCACGGCACATTGTTTGTAGGAGCATTCTGTAATAACGCGGACTTACTGTTCCCGGTACTGTTGCTCTGTGATGAAAATGGAAAATACATAGATTTTGACGAAGAGGATCTGGTTTGTGCATTGGAACAGATTGACGATATGGATGTAAAGTATTTCACTCCAACCGATGCAGAGCAACAGCTGTATCAAAAGTTATACGATGATTTGACGGCGGAAATGACCAAGAAGTACCGTGAGCAGACAGAGCCAATTATGGAATACAACCGCCGGAAGATAGAAAATTGGGAACGCATCCAGATGGAACAGCTCGTTGTTACCTATCAGGACATGAATGATGAGATTGAGGAGCTGAAAACTCAGGAGCGTGCCTCCAATAATTTCTACGAGAAGATAGATATAAGGAAAAAGATTGATGAGAAGTCCAAAGCCTTGGAGAAGTTCCAAGAGTCATTCCATGAACGGAGCTCCAAGTTCAAGGCTGATGGCGAGAAGGAAATAGAAACATTCAACAAGCAGTTTGATATTAATCCGCTCCTTCTGGTTAATATCGTGCTGAAGTTTTAGGAGAGATGGCTATGCAAAAAACGGGAAGATTAGAGCTGACCTGGGTCGGAAAGTATGAAGAAAAGGTTATTGAACCTCGACTCCTACTTGAAGATACGACAAAATCATATGGGGATCCACAAAGTAGGAATATGCTTATACATGGAGATAATCTGATTGCCCTCCAAGCTCTCCAGCAGGATTTTGCTGGGAAAATAAGATGTATTTACATCGATCCTCCATATAATACCGGAACAGCATTCCAACAATATGATGATTCCGTCGAACATAGTATTTGGCTTTCACTGATGAGAGATAGAATTTCTCTGCTGTACACATTGCTTAGTGAGGATGGAAGTATATGGATTTCGCTTGACGATAATGAAGTTCATTATTTGAAAATTGTATGTGACGAAATATTTGGTCGTCGAAATTTTGTGGCTGATGTTGCATGGGAAAAAGCTGATAGTCCAAGGATGGATGCAAAGCTTTTTTCTACAAGGTATGACCATACACTTGTATTTGCCAAAAATATTGATGCGATAAAAATAAAGAAAATATCAAGCAGTAAGGTGCCGGAACATTACAACAAAACATCAGAAGATGGTCGAAGATATTACTTAAAGCCATTGAGATATATGGGATCGGCGGACTCGCGCGAAGATCGTCCCAATTTATATTACCCACTAATCGCACCTGATGGAACAGAGATCTTCCCTGTAAAAGGAGACGGAACGGATGGACGGTGGCGTTGGTCTAAAGAGAAGGTGGAGAATAACCCAGAATTAATTGAATGGGTAAAGGGGCGTTCTGGATGGTCAGCAAATTACCGTATTTTTGCGGAAGGTGAGACTGAGCGTCCACCGGAAACATTGTGGAGCTTTAAAGATGCCGGAAGTAACAGGGTTGCCAAAGCTGAAATTAAAGCTCTGTTCGACAATGTAAATGCATTTGACACGCCAAAGCCAGAAAAATTGATTAAGTACATTTTAGATATTTGCACAGATGAGGGGGATTATATTCTGGATTCTTTTCTGGGTTCAGGCACAAGTGTTGCTGTTGCTCATAAAATGAACCGACAATATATTGGCGTTGAACTTGGAGAACAAGCTTATACGCTTTGCAAAGTGCGTCTTGATAAAGTTATTGATGGTGAGCAAGGAGGTGTGAGTAAGGAACTTGGATGGCAAGGTGGAGGCGGATACCACTTCTATGAGCTTGCTCCGAGCCTGCTGGTGAAGAATGATAAATTACCGATTTATCAGATAAACCCGGAATACAATTTTGACATGATCTGTGGGGCAATCTGTAAGATTGAAGGTTTTAAGTATAAACTGAGAGATGTATTTCATGGGTACTCTTCTGAGAAGAGATATATTCATGTGACGATGGAATTCGTGAATGCGTCATACATTACTGCATTGTCAGCACATCTTGCGGAGGGTGAATCGCTACTGATCTATGGAACCAAGGTGCAATCAGACATGGTATTGCCCGATAACATTGAGGTTAAGAAGATCCCGAAAGACCTTCTTGAAAAGTGTGTGTTTGAAAGCGAGGTGCGATAATGTCCGAGATAGTAAATAAAATCAAATATGCCATGAGCTTGAGAACTCCGCAGGAGGAGGCTCTCTCATATCTTGATGCCATCAGTACCCATTGTGATTACAAGAAGGACTCCAAGGTTGTGGTTGAGGCTGCAGCAACGGAATACTGCGAGAACCAGCGGAAGGTAAATGCAAAGTTTGACTTCCCTTCCTTCTGCTATGCAATGGCTACAGGTATCGGCAAAACGAGGCTGATGGGAGCAAGCATTTATTACCTGTATAAGACCAAGGGATACAAGCACTTCTTTATCTTGGTACCAGGAAACACGATTTACGACAAGCTCCGTAAGGAAACCAATCCGAATCACCCGAAGTATATCTTCAAGGGACTTGAATCCGAAATGGGCAGGCCGAAGGTCTACGATGGAGAAAACTATGATGCCTATCCGATAAAGTATCACCAGCAAACGTTCTTTGTGGAGAAGACTTCGGAGATACAGCTGTTTATCTTTAACATTGGCAAGATTTTTAACAGCAAGACAGACAGCCAGTTCAACTTCCATAAATTTAAGGAGACACTGGGAGCTTCCTTTGCCGACGTGTTGGCTCAGTTTGATGATCTTGTCATCTGCATGGATGAGGCGCATCGGTACTATGCTCCTGCATCTATGAAGGCCATCAATTATCTTAAGCCTGTGTTGGGATTAGAGTTTACGGCAACACCGAAGTCCACAACCAATATCATCTATGCCTATGATCTTGCCCGTGGTGCTGTGGAGGGATATCTGAAAATTCCCGTTGTTATGGGGCGTTCCAATATGGCTGGATATAGCCAAGATGATATTGAGGAAATGAAAATAAGAGACGGACTGACTCTGCACGAATACAGAAAGACCGTCCTTAGAGAATATTGCATTGATAACGATCTGGACTATGTGAAACCCATTGTTCTGATTGCGTGCAAGGATACAGAACACGCAAAAAAAATTCGTGCTCTGATAGATAATGATGCATTCTTGAATGGTAAGTACAAAGGAAAAGTTATCGAGATACACTCCAAACAGACCGGCGAGGAATCTGAAGAGAACATCCGGCTTTTGCTTTCTATAGAGAGTGCCATGAATCCGATTGAGATTGTCCTGCATATATACAAGCTGAAAGAAGGATGGGATGTAAATAATCTCTTCACCATTATTCCACTGAATGCTGCGAAGAGCGATATCTTGGCTATGCAGACTATCGGGCGTGGTCTACGTCTTCCGTTCGGCGAGCAGACAGGAAATGAAGCTCTTGATTCCCTTGATATCGTTGCCCATGATCATTATAGGGAGCTGGTTGATGAGATTAAGAGCAGTGATATCTTCAAATATCGTGACTTGGACAATGCAACAGTGGAACCGATGAAATCTGTGGATGTTTCCGGTGTTGCAGATGAAGGTCAGATGAATCTCTTTGACCTTGCCTTCGTGGATGCCGGTGTAAAGTCCTTTGCTGAAGTGCAGAATCCAAAGACTCAGCTTGAAATTTACCAAGAATATCTGAAGAACTTTGTTGCCGCGCAGAGCAGGAAGAAAAACGAAGATACAAACCAGATGTCGATTTTTGACTATCAGCCCGACATGGCCGATGGTACAGGCAGCCGTGGTTCTGCTGAAACGGAGGCACAGCCGGTAGTTATATCAAAGAATGGAAAACAGCCGCTCAACCAAGAGGAGTTCGTAAAGGTAATGACAGAATACTCTGCAAAGGCTATCTCTGTCCCTAAAATCTTAGTTCAGACGACATCTGAAGTAAAGTTCAATCGCTTTGAAGTAAAGCGTACCATTGCTGACTTCGAAGTGGCAATGGCAAAGATTGAAAGATTTGATGCTGTAAATCAGCAGCTTCTTTCTCTCGTGGACGCGCAAATTCTGGAAGTAAACGATGCCATGAACACATTGGCATGTATGCTGCTGGATGCGATTAGTGAGCTCTCCTATGATGATGCAGACTTTGTTATTGACGTGGTGGAGCAATACTTGAGCCAGATTCCTGGGGATGAAGAGAACAAGAGAAGAATTGTACGCCGATATGCGACACTGATTGTTGCTGATATTCGCAAGCAGGTTTATGAACATATGGACAGGAAAACGGAGGATGTTCATATTGTACAGAAGGATCTGATTCTGTTTCGCAAGTTCGTGAAGAATGTAAAGGATGATGGAAAGGTAAAATTCGACAAGCCGTTTTCGGATAAGGGTAATATAAAGAAATACCTGTTTACTGGGTATAAGAAATCCTATTATCCAGCGAATGCCTTTGATAGCGATACAGAAAGGATTTTCTCTGTCATTTTGGAAGAAGATCCTGATGTTATCCGCTGGATCAAGCCGCCGCTGAATCAACTGGGGCTCTTCTGGAAAGCCGGACAGCAGTATAATCCCGATTTCCTTGTGGAGACATCTTCTGGGAAGTTTATGGTTGAGGTAAAGGCAGCGAATGAAGTAACGAAGGAA
Organism: Lachnospiraceae bacterium; assembly: GCA_017889125.1. Taxonomy (GTDB): domain Bacteria; phylum Bacillota; class Clostridia; order Lachnospirales; family Lachnospiraceae; genus Caccovicinus. Next base: position 6,212 of record JAGHER010000059.1, on the reverse strand, counting down.
GAGGTGGTTTCCAAAGCTAGAGAAGGTATCAAGTGGTGTGAGTTTGCCTCGACCGCTGATCCGGATCATAAGAAGTGGGAGTATAAGCTGATTTCCGATGACAATGTTCATCTCGGAAATACCTGCAAGTATACTCTGGGAACCGCTCATAAAGTTTCGGAGGAATAAACATGGAGGATCGTTTTAGATATTCCGTAGTGCGTCAGCGAATCATTGACGCAATGAAGACAGATTTAATGGGGCCTCTTATGGAAGAGGAAGTCTTGGATGAAAATCCTCGGCATGCCTATGTAATAGGTCTGCTTGCACCGCAAACAGACCTGTCCCAAGGTTCAGAGGACGATACATCTGAACAGGAAATAGATTCTGTCATCACTTACGAGGATGGAGAAGATTATACCGCCGGCGAGGATGATGAAAATGAGCCTATAACCACGACACATTTTCAGCTTCCATCTTCCATTGGTATAAGTTTCTACATTAAGAGCGACACTAATAAAGTCAATTTAGATCTTTCTTGGGGTGACTATTCCAAGTCAACGGAAAAGGTGACAAATAAAGATGGAAAAGAGATTGAAAGAGCCTCTTACACAAGGATTCCGATGAAAGAGACGCTGGAGGTAGACTTCACATCTTTTGGAAGATCCCACGAGTATAGCCTTGTCTGTGATTCCAATGTTTGTGTTCATGTCTCGAGGATTCCTTTGAAAGAGGGACATTCTTTAGTGACCGCATACATCATGAACAGAAGGAAGAATCCGGAGAATAATCTGGAGGCTCTTATGTTCCAAGTGAACATCAAGGTGTATGCCCCTACTAATGCCAATGTTTTTATAGCGGAGCATTTATGCCGCAAAGTGCTGGCAGCAGACGAGTTTTATTTTGAACAGAGACCGATTATGGGAAGAGGTCGTGGCTGTGCTGCTACATGGGGAACCGTTGAAAACGGCACCACAAATTATGTGCAGTCTGATTTCATCCCTCAATATGAATTTCCGGGAGTAAGTGCTGCACTGCCAGGATTTGATCCGTTTTTTTTCTCCATGCGCGGTCTTTCTGTAAAGCAGAAAAAAGAAGATACCATTAGCAAACTGAATGTACTTGCTGATGCTTATGAAAAGTGGATTCACGAAAAACTGAACGGTGATTATAAGATGGCTGCCCCGGAATTTGTTTCTGAGATCGGCAATCATGTGATTTCAGAATGCAATAAGGCACTTGATAGGATTCGGGAGGGTATCGCTTTACTTGTACAAAACAATGCTGCTTTTGAAGCCTTCTGTTTTATGAATCGTACGATGCTTCTTCAGAGAAATATCATGAATTATTCCAAGAAGCATGGGAGCGGTATTGCCTGTAATTTCGGAGATTTTGTTAATCCGAAAGACCCGAAGAATGACTTCGCATGGAGACCGTTCCAAATTGCATTTATTCTTATGAATCTGTCAGGAATAGTAGACCCTGAGCACCGAGACCGTAGCATTGTCGATTTGCTTTATTTCCCGACAGGCGGAGGTAAAACCGAGGCATACCTTGGCCTTATGGCCTTTACTATCGCCAATAGAAGACAGAATAGGACTGACGATGGCTATAACCGTGACGGTGGCGTGACAGCCATATTGCGGTATACCCTCCGGCTTCTTACGACGCAGCAGAGGGACCGCATCACAAAAATGGTTGTGGCGGCTGAGATGATTCGCCTGAGAGAACCTGAGAAGTACGGTAATGAACCCATTAGCATTGGATTCTGGGTAGGTGGCGGTGTGACACCAAATAAATTTGATGACCTGAAAGAGAATCCTGAAAAGCCTTATGAAGCGAGAAGACAGAAAAATCTTATTTACAAACAGCTTTTGACTTGCCCGTTCTGTGGAAAACCATTGTCAGAGGACGAGTTCTATATCAATGCAGAAAAGAAGTCAGTAGAGATTTATTGTGCTGATGATACTTGCATGTTTTATAAGTACAAGCAGAACCGGATGCAGATTCCTGTTTATCTAGTGGATGAACAGATTTATTCTAAGTGTCCGACCATAATCCTATCGACAGTAGATAAATTCGCAAGACTGCCTTGGGATCCAAAGACAAATGCAATATTCGGACGTGTAGACCGTTTTTGCAGTCGGGATGGATATGTTGCCATCGGCGATGACCACAAAACTCATAGAAAAACAGACAGATTGCCCGCGGCAACAATTACTCCGATAAAGCCATTCCTTCCTCCAGAACTGATTATTCAGGATGAGCTTCATCTCATTACGGGACCTCTTGGTACGGTATATGGTGCTTACGAGACCATCATCGAGGATTTATGTAGCTATAAGAAAAATAGCAAAAAAATCAAGCCGAAGTACGTGGTGTCTACAGCAACCATCAAGAATGCTGCAGAGCAGACGGAGTGTCTGTACGCTCGTAAGGAGACGTCCCAATTCCCGCCGAATGGTTTTGAGATTGGAGATAGTTTCTTTATTAAAGAAATTCCGATTGATAGCGATCCTTTCCGTAAATATGTTGGCGTCTGCGCACCTGGTCAATCGGTAAAGACTACACTATTGCGTACCTATGCGGTTATTTTACAGACTGCATTTGAACTTTCAAAGCAGAAAGAGTTTAAGGATATTATTGATCCGTACTACACCTTGGTGGGCTACTACAACAGTATCCGAGAGCTTGGCGGCGCCGTGCGTCTTCTTCAAGATGACATTCCAAAGAGGATGTGGCGTTTGACCAGAAAGTACGGATACGATAAACAGAGGTTCCTTGACAGGAATAAGAATATCGAGATTACATCTCGTATGACCTCTTTTGAGATACCGAAGAAACTCAAGCAGTTGGAGACGAAATATACGGAAACTGGCTGCTTGGATACTGCGGTGGCCACAAATATGATTGCCGTCGGTATGGATGTCGACAGGCTTGGACTGATGGTTGTGACGGGGCAGCCGAAGCAGAACTCCGAGTACATTCAGGCGACAAGCCGTATTGGACGTGCTTTCCCTGGTCTGGTTGTCGCTCTTTACAATCCGTATAGACCGCGAGACTTATCACATTATGAGAATTTCACGGGCTATCATTCTCAGCTGTACAGATTCGTAGAAGGGATAACGGCAACACCTTTTTCTGCAAGAGCGCGTGATCGTGTGCTCCATGCGCTTGTCATTTCTGCGATAAGGCTGAAGTATCCAGACTTTGCTGGAAATGAGGCAGCGGCAAATATCGAAGATCTAACAGATGCGCAGCTGAAGGAAGTGAAAGATGTAATTCTGGACAGACTGAACATTATCAAACCTGCCGTAAGAGCAGACGTTGAGAATGAGATAGATCAGTTCATTGACTGGTGGAAATTGCTTACTCATGACCAGAAGTCCCTGCGTTATTATGTCTATGGAACGGCCAGATATAACCGACTGATGAACTATTATAGTGAAAACTGCACCGATATAGAGAAGGCTACCTTAAGTTCTATGCGAGAGGTAGAGAATGCAGCAAATATGTATTATTACACGGAGGACTGATAGATGGCATTTGATAATAATAAGTTGGGCGAGCTTAGGCCTAACCAGATCATTACAACATTCGGGCCAGGGTCTATCGTGGATGCCGTAAAAGATTCGGTGACCGTACTGGATACGAACTTCTGGAAAGAGAAAGGGAAGAAAATCATAGACGGCAGGCTGGCATCCTACCTTGGAGTTGATTGTTTCTATATGCCTCGGACTTCCTATATGGGAGATGTTCCGGTGGTTACTTTCCCATATGCTCACGTCTGCTCTAATCTGCAGTGCGGGAGATTGTTTGATGCTAGGGAAAACTTTGACTTGGACAAGTATCTGAAATTTGGGGTTACATGCCCTGACTGTCACAGATCCGCTTACCCTGCTCGTTTTATTACGATATGCGAAAATGGGCATATGGATGACTTCCCTTGGCAGTGGTGGGTGCATCGTGGCGACACAAGCTGTAACGGAAAGCTTAGGATGTATTCCACAGGTAATACTTCTACGCTGGCTGATATGTGGGTTGAGTGTAAAACCTGTGATACTAAGAGAAGTATGAGCGGTGCAACGCAGAAGGAAAACTTCGAAGGGCTTGCTTGTACCGGTCATCATGCTTTTAGGCCAAGCACTAGAAATAAGAAATGTACGAGACCTATTATTCCGTCGCAGCGAGGTGCATCAAATGTGTACTTTGCCGTAACCAGAAGTGCCATCTCTATACCACCTTGGATTAATCCGCTGTACAACCTGATTGATGAACACCTGAGACTTATCGAGGAATACAAAGCGGACTGGGGAGAGGTCGGCGTTACAAAGGTATATGAAAAATATTTTGCAGATAATTATTCACGCGAAGACTTTGATGCTGCTTTGAAAAAGCGTTTGGACAACATAAAAGAATTTACAGAAATTAAACAGATGGAGTATGAGGCGATTACCCATCATAACGATCCCCAATACGCCTCAAACAAAAAACATTTCAAAGCCGAGGAGGATGATCTTCCGGATTATCTGAAACCGTACTTTAGCAGAGTAATTCGGGTAACCAGACTTCGTGAGGTCAGGGTTCTTATGGGCTTCACCAGAGTTGAGGCTCCTGATCCGGATGCCGATGCAGATGAGCAGACCAATATCGTGCTTCTTAACAAGAACAGAACGGAACGTTGGCTCCCGGCAGCAGAAGTTCATGGTGAAGGAATATTTATCGAGTTCAACAAGGACGCCATTGACAGGTGGATTAACGGGTCAGTCAAACGACTTTCAAAGAAATATGAGGAAGGCTACAAGGACTTCTGTGAGGCAAAAGGCTGGAAGGTAACCACTCTCAGGAATGCTGCATACGTACTGCTGCATACGTTCTCGCATCTGATGATAAGGCAAATGTCGATGTCCTCCGGGTATTCATCTTCGGCAATTCGGGAGAGAATATATTTTGGCGATAAAATGTCAGGTATTCTGTTATACACTGGAAGTGCTGATAAAGAAGGCTCTCTCGGCGGACTTGTTGAGTTGGGCAATATCAACAAGCTGGTTAAGCTTATGGCGGATGCGTTCCAGGAAGCTCTGCTTTGTACGAATGATCCGGAGTGTATGAATAACGTGCCAGCCGGAAATAATTCGAACGGAGCGGCATGCCATTCTTGCTGTATGATTTCAGAGACGGCATGTGAAAATGGAAACAGGATGCTGGATAGAGGGTTGGTAGTTCCAATTGGCGGACGAGAGCAGGATGCATATTTCAAGGAGTTGGTGGCAGACCTATGTCAACTGGAAATATAAGTTTAGATATACTGCTTGATGAATTGAAGAATTCCGTTCTTGCAGGAAATAGCCCAGAAGACAGTGTAAGGGCAATAAAAAAATGCTTTCCATCTGTAGCCGATAAGGAAGCGAAGGATATTTACGCTTTGGTGGCTGGGGCAATGCAAGATGCTCCGAAAGAAAGTGCGTCATTGGTGTTAACTGCTCCTACAGGATTCTCCTTTAAGGCAAAGCCCACAAAGAACACTGTTGAGAGCCTTCTTGAAGGGGCTGAGAAAAGCATTTTGATAACGGGATACTCACTTTCTGACTACTTCAAGGAGATGGTGGACTTGATTATCGACAAGAGTCAGAAAGGTGTATTCGTCAAGTTCTATGTGAACCACATAGAAAGCCAAGGAACCTTTGATAAGCTCTGCAGGTACAAGGGTAGATTCCTGAAGATTTACAACTATCCAAAAGCAGAGGATGCAATGGCAGCTCTCCACGCCAAAGTGATATCTGTGGACAGAGGCAAGACCTTGATTACTTCTGCTAACCTCTCGTATCACGGACAGCAAGGCAATATTGAGATGGGAACGATCATCGACTCAAAGGCGATTGCAAAGCAGGTAGATGATGTCTTTACACAGCTAGTATTTAAGAAAGTATTTGTTGAGGTATAAGATAGCACCTTTTAATTATCCCGAGTGTGAGGAAGAAAGGTGGCTCGGCTTTCGGATGAGCACAGCAACAGAATACAGACCACAAAGCTTGATAGGATGACTGCCGAGCGAAAGATCATATCGCAGAAATGCTGTAAACATGGGCTTTCACGGCACTTTCTAGGAGATGAAATCCCGTGGATGGCGATCGAGACATCCGCCAGAGAGTTTGTAACTCATGAGGAAGGCGTGGAGGCCTGGAAGCGATATTATGGCGGAAAAGAGCAGGAGCTTTCGGAACGGATGTTTT
>JAGHER010000058.1 GCA_017889125.1 Lachnospiraceae bacterium | reverse complement strand
TTAATATTGTTTTGAAATCAGGGGCTGTCTATGACAGCCCCTGGATTTTATTTATCACATATCTCTCGTATGCGCCTTTCTCTTGTTCCCTACCATAATCGTTATAAAAACAGCCCCGCACAAAGAACCCAAACCTCAATCCCTGTGCGGAGCCGCCATACCAACATATATTCTTTTCCCAGCGCCAGTCTTAATCCAGCACCAATCTCGCCGCACCAAAAATCCCGGCGTCATTCCCCAGCTTTGCCAGCTTCAATACGCCCTTATTGGCAGAAATGGCCACATAGCTGTCATAATACTTCTGAATCCGGTCAATCAGGAACTGCCCTGCCCTGGACACGCCGCCGCCGATAACGAATGCCTCCGGATCCACGGTCAGGGCAATCTGCGCGCAGGCAAGTCCCAGATAGCGGGATACCGTCTCCGTCACCTCCAGGGCAAGGGCGTCCCCGCTCTTTGCGCAGTCCAGCACATTTTTCGCGGAAATATGATCGCCAAAACGGCGCATGGATGACGGCTCCTGACTGGCAGCCATGGCCCGTCTGGCCTCTCTGGCGATACCTGTGGCGGAAGCCACCTGCTCCAGACAGCCTCTGCCGCCGCAGTTGCAGTACTCGGTCTCCTCATCCCGCACATGGATATGGCCGATCTCACCGGCCAGACCGTGCCGCCCGGCAATGATCTTTTCATCGATGATTACGCCGCCGCCTACGCCGGTTCCCAGGGTTACCATAACGATATCCCGGTAGCCCATGCCGCCGCCCTGCCACATTTCGCCCAGGGCCGCCACATTGGCATCATTTCCGCTGCGCACCAGCATACCATCCAGAAGTCCGCTTAATTCCTCCTGAGGGTTGGCATTCTTCCATCCCAGATTTACGCAGACCTCCACGCTTCCGTCCGGCAGGATGGGGCCGGGTACACCAACGCCTGCGCCAATCACGTCATCCTTCTCAATGCCCATTTCCTTCAATTTCTTCTTGATGGATTCCGCCACATCGGGAAGGATCTGGCTGCCGTTGTTTTCCTTTCTGGTGGGTACCTCCCACTTTTCCAGAAGCTTTCCCTCCACAGTAAAGATTCCCAGCTTTACCGATGTTCCTCCGATATCAATTCCAATGCATTTGCTTCCCATTTCTCATACTCCTTTTCTTCTGTTTCATTTTATCTCTCGCCGCGCTGAACGTTCACTGGGGATACGGCTTACCCTTCAGACACGGTTTACCGCTGCAGCGTGATTTCCCGCATCTTCTGCGGATCCGTAATGATGTAGGTATTGGGGAATCTGCCCCGGGTTACCTTGGATATGGTATTGTCAAAGGTACCGCTGAATTTCAGCGTTCCCGCCAGATTATAAATCTGCAGCGTGTCCTCATTCCACAAAAAGATCTGATCCCCGCCAAAGGATACCTCCTTGTAGGGGAAATTGAAATCCCTGCGCAGGAGAAGCTTTCCTGCCGGGCTGTAAATCTCCATATGATAAGGATTCTCCCCCTCGCTGTTGGCCACAATCAGCCCTACGTATTCCGCAGAATAAAACAAGCTGCAGATCTCTCCCTCTGCCGTCACCTGAGAAAGCATCTCCGGCGAAGCCAGATTCTTGGAACTGAAGAAGGTCAGGCCCTGATCGGAGCAGGCGAAGGAATAGATGTCCGTCAGGAAGCGGACCCTTGGCACAATGGTGCCGGTAAAGATGTCATCAAACCCGCCTACCAGACGCTTGGGTGAAGCATTTTTCCCGATCTCTGAGAAATCGTAAAATACCACCCGGCTGTCCATCATTCCGTTATTCATGTATACGTAGGAACAGATTACCTTGTTCCCATCTGGAGAAAAGCTGAAATCCAGGGGATAGCCGTCGCCGGAAAGCCGGGATTTGATGGTAATATCCAGCTGCTGGCCGTCCCGCCGAAACCAGGTTATGTAGTTGGAATTGGCATCCTCTAAGATGGCCCCGGCCACGCCCTGGGCCGAAACGCTGACCTTCACAATGGGCAGAAGGGTGGTCGCCACGCCCTGGCAGCCCTCCTCATTGCAGATATAAATGCTGTTACCCTGCTGGTCGGCAATAACCGCGTAGCTGCCGTTTACCTCAGCGATAGGCGACTTCATCTCATAGGTCTGCACCCATATGGTCTTCCCCCGGGAGTCAATGTAGGACGCCCCGTCCTTGGTATATTTAATCATGTTGCTGCCGAAATCCACATACCCGGTAAAGCTGCTCTCCGTCCTGGCCTCTCCATCGGCGGCAATCAGATCCGTCTCCCAGGAGACGGCGTACTCCGTATATTCATGATACTGCCACCAGTAATAAAATCCCGCCCCGGCCAAAGCAGCAATCACCAGTATGACGGCGGCAATCAAAAACCTGCGGCGCACCGCCTTCCTGTGTGCCTCCCGAAGCTCCTCTTCCGTCATTTCCGGCTCCGGAGCCAGTCCCGCTGCCTGTGCCCCTGGAGACGGCACAATCTGCCGGCGAAGCTGCTGCTTTTTCATCTCCCGGTTCATGGTGTCCCGGTTTGTTGTATTTTTTTCATCCATTGCGTTCTCCTAAAGCCTCCTTGCCCGTCTCTGCTGTCTCCCTTCTGAACTGCACACACAAATTTATCCTTAGTATACAACATTTTATTCCGAAACGCCATTATCTTTTTCGGCGGTTTTTTTCCGGTTTTTTTTGGTGGTTTTTTGTGGTTTTCCTCCTGAATGCTGCCAGGGCGCAGAATGCGGAGCAATCGGCAATCCGCCATCTGCGATCAACGCGCTCACTCAGGGCACGATCAGGCGGCGGCCCGCTTCCAGGTGATTTACATCATCCAACCCGTTGATCCGGCAGATTTCATCCACCTGGCTGAGATTCTGGTAAAGCTTAAAGCAGATACCGTAGAGCGTGTCCCCCTCCTGCACCATGTAGACGCTCTGTCCTGGCTTTGGCTCCAGCTGACGGCCGGAAGCCTGTCCGGCAAAAGCCTCTGAGGCCTCATCTCCATCACCGGATGCCGCTGCGCCGGATGTGCTGCTCCCGGACTGGCTGCTTCCCGATTGGCCGCTTCCCGACTGGCCGCTTCCCGATTGGCCGCTTCCCGACTGACTGTTTCCCGACTGGCTGCTTCCTGACTGACTTCCTCCCAGCGAGCTTTCCCTGCTGCCGCTTTCTCCGCTTTCCAGCTGATTTTCTCTGGCAGCCGGCAGCGTGTCCTCGGCCGCTGCTGCCCCTCCGTCAGCTCCGGCGCCGCGGGCCTCCACCAGACCAGAGGCAGCCTCCGCCGCTTCCTGTCCGCTCTCCACTGTCAGACCGGCCGCACCTGGGGCTGCTGTATCCACATCCGCCATATTCGGATCTGCCACTGTGGGAAACACATCGCCGGAAGCTTCCTCCACGATGATACCCATGCCGTTTCCGCTTCCATCCGCGCCGCCTAAAAGCATCCCGGCCACTCCATCTGCGTCAGGAAGCACGGAAGCCATCACCGCCTCCATATCCTTCATCTTTTCCACGCTGTTTAAGGCAGCCACGCCTCCCGCCAGGGTGAGCACCGCCAGGCAGCCGCACATCCCCCGCAGGAAATGAATGGTGTGGCTCTGATCCTGGGCCATTTCCTTTTTCTGCTCCATCTTTCTCCGGAAATCCCGAATAACCGGGTCGCTTCCCCCGGTTTCCACCCGCTTGCTGTCCTTTCTCAGGACCATGTAATCCTGCATCATCTGGTTCCGCTCATAATAAATGCAGTGCCCCCGCAGCTTATAAAAGCCGTCACTGGAGGTAATGTAAAGGGCCTCCTCCCCCTCCAGCCCGCTGTTTAGATACATCAGCTTATTTTTCCCGGAAAAGTACTGGCCATGCTGCTTCCAGTAGTTTAACGGGCTCAGCTGGCTGCCGGGAGCACCGCAGAGAAACCACCCCTGCACCGTCCGCTTAGGAAACATTTCCTCCATGGACTGATAGGCCTTCTGCCAGGCCTCCTCGGTAAATTCCACCTTTTCCCCGGTCTCCGTCACATTTTCCATCTCCAGCGCACCGTCAATAAAAACATAGGCGAGACCGCCGTGCTCTTCCGTATTTCCAAGAAGAAGACCGGCACGCAGGTCTTGTCCCCCCACAGGGAACAAGCGCTTTAAATACGTGTTCACATAGTCTTCCAGATATACTCTCACAATATCGTCCCGTTCGCCAATCTGCCGGAAGTTTTTCGGCAGTCTGGGATAAGGCTCATACAATTCACCCATGCCATCACCTGCTTTCCTATTATCCCTAACAGAATAGCACAGGGCATAGAAGAAAATTGTCAAACCACTGACGGAAAATCCCAGAAATTTTCGACAAGGCAGATGCTGTCGCAGATACAGTCCGCCATCCGCATCACCATGGCAAGGCGGACGCTCTGAAGCATCACCGGGTCGAAGCTGGTGCAGCCGCCCACAATGCCGGTGATGAAAATATCTCCCACCTCACACAGATCCTTGCTGACGCCCAGTCCCGGCTTTAATGAACCCTTTCCTAAAGTCACATAACCTACATGCTCCAGATTGCCCACAGAAGCATCCACAGCCACCACTACCCGCCGGGGAAATTTCTTCATCACAAAGGCCCGGTACTGCTCCAGATTCATGGCGTGAACCGGCCGCTCCAGGGTGCCGTAGACCAGGGCGCCCGTTCTCGCGTTGTTTGTGCTGCTTGTACTGTTTACGCTGTTTGTACTGTATGCGCTGTTTGTACTGTTTGTGCTGTTTGCGCTGTTTGTGCTGTCGCCGTATGCAGCGCCAAAGAAGGATGCGGCGCCTGTCTCCATGTACGGGCTGCCCGCCGCCCGCCGCCTTCTGCCCCTCTCCTTAAGCTTATGTCCAATCAGCGGCCCCAGGCTGTCCCCGGTGGAGCGGTCTGTGCCGATGCACAAAAACACCACCCCCTCCTTCCCCCGGGCAAACTCCTGTCCGATCAGCTCTTCCAGCTTTGCCGCCAGAAGCTGCGGGTAAAATTCCCGTCTGGTATTAAAATAATATATCTCCGGTCTGGGCCGGATACGCAGCTGTTCCAATAATTTCATAAAATAAAAAACCTGCCTGTACCTATTTTCTTCTATTATAGGCATCTGGCAGGTTATTTATTCCCTTCAGCGTACGCGGCCAGGTTGTCCGGCCCGAAAGTCCGCCAAAGGCATTTAACCTTCAATTTTCTCCAAAAACTCCTTAAGGAACCGTTTGGCAAGGCTGTTTGGCTTAATGTTCTCCTTCGCCTCCGCGATGGCAAACCATTTGGCATAATCCACTTCATCGGTCAGCTCCGCCAGTGTCTCATCCTCCGTCACGCAGGAGAAATTAAGCATCAGCGTATTGCTGGGCGCAAAATAATGGCTCCGGTTAAACTGGATTTTCCGCGCCTTCAAGCCCGTTTCTTCCTGAAGCTCCCTGGCGACAGTATGCTCCGCGTCTTCCCCTTTGTTCACATACCCGGCAACCAGGATATAGTCCTTCGACCCGTACTGCTGAATCAGCAGAATCTTATCCTCCGACGGATTCATGACAATGATGCTGACGGCCACATTAAAGCCAGGGAAACGATAGGCTTTGCAGCTGGGGCAGTAGGGCACCAAGCCCTCTCTTTCCAGCTCCTTCTCGATCAGCTCTGTTCCACACTCTGTACAATATTTACCCATCGATATCCTCCGCCCAGCTAAGATGGTGCAGATGCCCCTCCAGGGTCATCTTTTCAAATCCGTTCTGCCGCAGCGCCTCGTAGAGGATCACCGCCACCGAATTGGCAAGGTTTAGCGAACGGATATCTCCCCACATGGGAATGCGTACGCAATTTTCCGGATGCTTGATGAGAATCTCCTCCGGAATTCCCCGGCTCTCCGGGCCAAACATCAGGTAGCAGTCCGGCGGGTAAGCCACATCGGAATACACATGCTTTCCCTTGGTGGTAGCCATGTAAATCTTTGCCCCGGGATTTTTTTCCAGGAAATCCTCAAAATCCGGATAAACGGTCACATCCAGCTTATCCCAGTAATCCAGTCCGGCCCGCTTTACGGCCTTTTCATTAATCTTAAAGCCCAGCGGCTCGATGAGATGAAGGCGGGTGTTGGTGGCCACGCAGGTTCTTCCGATATTTCCCGTATTTGCCGGCATCTCCGGCTCGTAAAGTACGATGTTCACCGCAGTCTCACTCCTCTTGCTTCTATATCTGCTCCTGTTTCGGAGTTTTTTCAGTTCCAGATTCCGTTCCTGCTCTGAGTTTTCTCAGTTCCAGATTCTACTCTTGCTCTAATTTCTGAATAAACCGCTGAATCCGGCCCAGGGCCTCCTTCAGATTTTCCAGCGAATACGCATAGGAAATCCGCAGATATCCCTCGCCGCAGTCCCCGAAGGCCGTCCCCGGCACCACCGCAACCTTCTCTTCCTGAAGAAGCTTCGTAGCAAATTCATCGGAGCTCATACCAAACCGCTTGATGCTGGGGAAGGTGTAAAATGCGCCGTAAGGCTCGAAACATTCCAGCCCCATCTCCCGGAAGGCGTGCATCAGATACCGCCGCCGCTGATTGTAGGACTCCCGCATCATCTCCACATCCCCGTCGCCGTTTCGCAGGGCGGAAACCGCCGCGTACTGGCTGGTGGTGGGGGCGCACATGATGGCAAACTGATGAATCTTAAGCATTTGCTTTAAAATCTCTGCCGGGGCACAGGCGTAGCCCAGACGCCAGCCGGTCATGGCATAGGATTTGGAAAAACCGTTAATTAACACCGTCCGCTCCTTCATCCCGGGAATGGCGACGATGGACACATGCTTCTGCTCATAGGTCAGCTCCGAATAAATCTCATCGGAAATCACAAACAGATCGTGCTCCTCGATCACCTTTGCAATCTCCTCAAGATCCTCCTTTCCCATCACCGCTCCCGTGGGATTGTTGGGGAAGGGAAGAATCAGGATCTTGGATTTGGGCGTAAGCTTTTCCCGCAGCTTTTCGGCGGTAAGCTTAAACTGATCCTTTTCCTCCAGCTCGATAATCACCGGCTGGCCGTCGGCCAGAATGGTGCAGGGTACGTAGGAAACGTAGCTGGGCTGCGGAATAAGCACCTCGTCCCCTGGATTCAGCATAGCCCGCAGGGCAAGGTCGATGGCCTCGCTTCCGCCTACAGTGACCATCACCTCATGATCCGGGTCATAAGCCACCTCCTGGCGGCGATTTATGTACCGGCAGATTTCCACCTTAAGCTCCTTAAGGCCTGCATTGGACGTATAAAATGTCCTGCCCTTTTCCAGGGAATAGATGCCCTCCTCCCGGATATGCCAGGGCGTGTCAAAATCCGGCTCGCCCACGCCCAGGGAGATGGCATCCTTCATCTCACTGACAATATCAAAAAATTTCCGTATACCGGATGGCGGAATTGTTACGATTTTATCTGACAAAGGATTTCTCATGGGGTAATCAGCATCCTTTCATCCTGAACCGGTTCCGAAATAATGGTTCCGTGGTCTTTGTATTTTTTCAGCACGAAATGGGTAGCTGTGCTTAAGACGGATTCCATAGGAGAAAGCTTTTCCGCCACAAACTGTGCCACCTGCCGCATGGTCCGTCCCTCGATAAACACCGTAAAGTCAAAGGCGCCGGACATTAAGTACACCGACTCCACCTCGCTGTACTGATAAATCCGTTCCGCAATCTTGTCAAAGCCCATGCCCCGCTGCGGCGTTACCTTCACCTCGATCAGCGCAACCACCTTCTCATCGCTGGTATTGTCCCAATTAATTAACGTGTGGTATCCGCAGATAATGTGCTCCTTTTCCATCTCCGCGATCTCATTAGCTACCGCGATCTCGCTCTCCCCCAGAAGGATCGCCAGATCCTTGATATCAATGCGGCTGTTTTTCTCAATTACCGCTAAAATCTTTTCTCTCATTTTCTTCCTCCAATTCCAATCAGGCTTCGGATTTTGCCCACTCCTCGCCGCGCAGAAGCTCCGAAGCCTGCTCCTGCCCCAGAATCCGAATTAATTCATCTTCTTTGGGCCGCTCCAGATAGCCGGTCTCTTCGCCGTGGCGCATCTCCCGGGCAATGCCGCCGGTCACCTGCCCGATCACTGCCGCCGGAATCCCCAGGTTCTCACAGGTCTCCACAATCCGGCCGCCGTTTTCTGCGGCCATCACCAGGCAGCTGCCGCACCAGAGGCGGTATGGATTTGCCCCGCACCGCTCGCATACCTCAATGGTATCCTGTCCCACGGGAATCCGCCTGAGCCAGAACACGGCGCCGACTCCGCAGGCTCCCGTCAGATCCCATATGGCCTTCAGGATGCCGCCCTGGCCTGCCGGTTCAAAGGCAGCCGCGCCCAGCTCCCGGAAATCATTCAGATGCCGGGAAACCTCCGTCTCCCGGCTCTCTGTAATTCCTTTAATATAGCTTTGGGAAAACCACCGGGAAAGCTCCTCCCGGCAGCCCTTTGCCAGCGCCCTGGTTCCCGGGCGGCCGATCAGCCCGGCCACCACCAGATCCTGTCCCGGCTTCATCAGCCCTTTTCTCTCATCCTCCAGCATCTTTATCCCTTCCGCTGTTTTGCCTATCATTTTCTATTTTCCAGCCGCAATTTAACTCATCGGCGGAACGGGAACCGTTTCCGGAACCGCCGTCTCCGGTGTGGGCTGACCGGCTGCCTGCGGCGCAGGCTGACCGGATGACTGGCCTGCCGACTGAGCTGCTGCTCCAGGCACGGGCTGGCTCATTTCCTGGCCGCCGCCCTGGCCTGCCGCTTCTGGTGCAGTCGATTCAGCGGGCTGACCCGCTGTCTGCCCGGATGCCTGGCTTTCTGCTCCCGGCGCCGCCTGCCCGGCCGGCTGGCCTTCTGCTCCTGGCACTGCCTGCCCGGCCGGCTGGCCTTCTGCACCAGGCGCCATCTGCCCGGCCGACTGGCCTTCTGCACTAGGCACCGTCTGCCCGGCTGGCTGGCTTTCTGCTCCCGGCACTGCCTGCCCAGCCGACTGGCCTTCTCCC
This sequence comes from Lachnospiraceae bacterium, assembly GCA_017889125.1. Classification (GTDB taxonomy): domain Bacteria; phylum Bacillota; class Clostridia; order Lachnospirales; family Lachnospiraceae; genus Caccovicinus. The sequence continues at coordinate 12,768 of JAGHER010000058.1, read as the reverse complement.
AGTCCGCCCTCCAGGCCCTCTGTTCCCGGCACATCTGGCTGCCCTTCCGCTCCAGGCACCACCTGCCCGGCCGCTGGCGGCACAGCCACAGGCGGGCCTACCTGTACAATAGCCGGAGAGGCATTGTAGGTATCCGAAGATACGATCGTCCGCTCCTGCTCTACTCCATCCACAGACACAATCTTCCACAGTCTGGACTTTAAGCCGGTGTGGGCCGACTGGATCTGCACTCTGGCCCCCGGCGCCAGGGAAGCATTCGTCACCTCCTTGGGCGCACCCGGGCTGATGGTCTGCAGCGTCTCCGACTGAAAACGGATGGTCCGATTCTCCGGCCTGGTCTCCTGACCATATATGGTAAAGGTAAGGGTCCTGCCCTTCGTATATCCTTCTACGTAAATTGGCGTATCGTACGGATTCGTTACCTTAAGATCCTTATACGTCCCGGCAATGGCCGCATCCTGGGAAGGCTTCACGTACCCTACCGTCATAGAATGATTCTGGCGCTGGGTAATCTCCAGCTCCGCAAGAAGGGACGCATTGTAAAGAGTGGTCGAAATCTGGCAGACACCGCCGCCAATACTGTCCACCACCCGGCCGTTTTCATAGGATGCCGCCGCCTTGTAGCCATTGGCTGTGGTAAAAGGCTGCAGGCACTCATAGCCAGACAAAGTCTCCCCCGGCATCAGCACATGGCCATTAATCTTTCCCGCACCTACGGTAAGATTCGTGGAACGGGCCGCTCCGCTGCTGGAAAAGTCCGTAGAAAAAGTTCCCAGCACATCCTGTATGGTCTCCAGCTGGGCCGCTGTCACCTTTGGCACCGTCTCTTTCGCCTCCGCCGTCACCCGGATCTCCTGCTCAAGTCCCTGTCCCAGAGCCTCCCGAAGAGCCTGGCTGGTGGCTTCCACATCCACCTCATAGCCGGTCACCTCCGGCGTGATGATAAATTCCCCGTTCTCCCGCCGGATCACCGCATCCTGGGCTGGCTGGCCCACATCCTTTAACTCTGCAGCAATAAACTGCTCCACACTCCCGGGGCTGACCTCAGTAACCACAGGAATAGACACTGGCTCCTGCGCCAGATCCTCTGTCATCATATAGCGCTCCAGCAGATTGCTGTTTTCATAGCGGCTGACCTCCTGGGTTACCTCCGCCTCATTGCTCCAGACCACGCCAAGCTCCCCCGCCGTAGCTGAAGCGCTGACCTCCCCGGCCTCCAGAATCACCGGTCTGGCCAGAAGCTCATCCACATAAGCAGAAACCGTCTCCAGCGCCTCATCCAAGGTAAGGCCCTCCAGAGAACGGTCTCCCACTGACAGGCCCTGGGGAATCACAGCCTGTCCGGCCAGGGAAATCCCTGCTCCCCAGCAGCTTACAGCGGCCGCTCCCAAAAGAACGGCCGCACAAACCCCATACTTTTTCATACTTGTCCTCACTAACTCAGATATGCTGCCACCGTCGGTACTACCATTGCCGCAATTAAAATAATCACGATCGCGGCGGACAGAATCTGTCTCTTTTTATTGCTGCGCATATTCATCATGATTTATCACCTCTTTTATATTCTTCCATATTTCGCTGTGATCTTATCCACAAGCCTGGACGCTTCATTTCTGGTCAGGCTGTCAAGCTGCACAGGTGCTTTTATTTTATGATATTTTAGTAATTCCTGCAAGCGTTCTTTTTGCCTTTTTGAGGCTGGCTGCTCCCTTTTTACCTTGTAAATCAACGGTTTGGGAAGAAATGGTTTCTCATCCGCGGCCCTGTACCGTCCAGCCAGCTCCTGGTACAAAAAATGGGCGCTCCAGGCATCCCAAAGGGCCCGGTGGCTGCCCATGCTGGTGATCCCGAAATACCGGCAGGCATCCTGAAGATTTTTCTTCTCCTCCACTGGCATAAACCGTCGGCACAGCTCCAGGGTATCCATCCCGCTCCGCTCGAAGGAATGGCCCAGATTTACCGCCGCCCGCTTCAAGAACCGATAATCAAAAAGCACCCGGTGCCCCAGCAGCGGAAGGCCGCCGCAAAAATCCAGAAATTCCTCCATCGCCGCCTTAAGCTCCGCACCTCCGGCAGCCATCTCATCGGTAATCCCCGTAATCTGTACCGTAGTCTCCCCAAGGAGACAGCAGGGATTAACCAGGCGCTGAAATTCCTCCTGCACCACCCCGTCCCGCACCAGCAGGGCGCCGATTTCCAGTATCCTGTCCTCCTTCGGATTAAGCCCGGTGGTTTCCAGATCCACCGCAATATATTCATTTTCCGTCATATTTCCCTCTATATTTCCTCCTTCTTGCAGCAAAGCGGCGGCGGTGCTGGCAGCCCAGCCCGCGCCCGCTTGCCTGCCGCTCACAGCCGAGCCTCTGCAGTTCTGGTATTTTCTCAAAGAGACACCTCCACCAGCCATGGCACGCTTCTCAAAGAGGCACCTCCACCAGTCTGGCACGCTTCTCAAAGAGGCACCTCTACCAGTCTGGCATTCTTCGTCAGCGGATCCCGGTTTCGATAATCAAAAAGCAGGCCGCGCCCTTCTTCAATGACTTCCAGGTGGGTCATCTTGGCCAGCTGCCGGGAATCAAAGCCCTCGTAACCATGAAGGTACCGGCGTTTCTTCTCCTCTTCCTGGTAAAACCGCCGCACCGCCTCCCGGTATTGCCGCTGTTTTGTCTCCTGGCACTTCCGTTGCTCCGCCTTCCGATCCTGCCGTTCCTCTGCCTCCTGGCACTGCTGCTCCACTTCCTGGCATTTCCGCTGCTCCATCTCCCGATGCTGCGTCAGTCCTGCCTCCTGGCTCTGCCGTCCTTCTGTCTCCCACCGCTGCAGCTGTTCTGCCCTCCGGCTCTGCCACGGCTCTGCAGCGAAGGACGGCCGGGTGCCCGCATTTTCCCGCAGGTAATAATCCACCGTCAGCGCCCATCTGAACTCCTCCGTCTGCCCGGAAAAGCGGGACGCCAGAAAACAGAAAAGCTGCTCATACCGCGCCAGCCGGCTGTGGCCCACATCCCGAAGCCCCTGCTCTTCATGCCACGCTCCCAGGGCCAGAAACATCTCACAGGTCCGGTCAAAAAGACTCTCCATCAATCTTATGGTGTTGGAAAACTGCCCGCTGTTGTAATAAACCTCCACCATCTCTTCCATCCCTTTTAATTCCAGCACATCCTCATAAGACAGCCAGCGGGTGGAAAGCACTTCAAAGGGCGGCCGCTCCGTGAAGGCAATCTCGTATGCCTCCTTCTGCTCCTCCATAAAGGAACCTTTCAGCACTTTCAGAAAGCCAAGCTGCAGCTGATCCGGCTTCATGGCATAGACCACATCGAAGGAGCGCAGGAAGCTTTCCTTATCCTCCCAGGGAAGGCCCGCGATCAAATCCAGGTGCTGATGGATATTTCCAAACTCATGGATGCGCAGAGTCATTTCCCGAATACGCGCTAAATCCGTCTTTCTCCGAATCTCCGCCAGGGTACGGGGATTAGCCGTCTGCACGCCGGTCTCCAGCTGGATTAAGCCCGGCCGCATAGTGCGAAACAGCGCCAGCTCCTCCTCATCCAGCAGATCCGCAGAAATCTCAAAATGAAAATTCGTCACCCCGTTGTCATGCTCCGCCAGAAACCGCCAAATGGCCATAGCATGATCCTTCCGGCAGTTAAAGGTACGGTCCACAAACTTCACCTGGGGCACCCGCCGCTCCAGGAAGAAAGAAAGCTCCTCCTCCACCAGCTTAAGGCTTCGCAGCCGCACCCTTTTATCCAAAGAGGAAAGGCAGTAGCTGCAGGAAAAGGGACATCCCCGGCTGCTCTCATAATACAGGATTCGGTGCTCCATATCCTGAAGCTCCCGGTAAGGGAAGGGAATGGTATCCAAATCCATCAGCGGAGCCGAACCGGTATCCTTAATCACGCCGTCCACATCCCGGTACACAATGCCGGGGATTTGAGATAAATCCGCACTTCTCTCCTGCCCCCAGGAATCCTCCAGACAGGACAAAAGGCGGCAAAAGGTCTCCTCCCCCTCTCCCTTCATCACCAGATCAATCTGAGGGAACTGGGAGAGAAGACCTTCTCCGCTGTAGGAAGCCTCCGGCCCGCCCAGCCAGATGCGCACATGGGGAAGCACCTTGGGCAGGTCCGCCAGCAGCTGCTTCACATAATCTATATTCCAGATATAGCAGGAAAATCCCACCACATCCGGCTTTCTCCGGTAAATATCCGCCAGGATCGCCTCCTGGGAATGATTAATGGTATATTCTCCAATCTGGATTTCCACCCCCGGCCCCAGATGCTTTTCCCCGTAGGCCCGCAGGCTGTATACACCAAGATTGGAGTGGATATATTTTGCGTTAATCGCCGCAAGAAGACATTTCATCCGTCCGTTTCCTTTTCGCTTGAATTTGTCCCTACACCTGAATCTTAATGGTTCTTCCGGAAGGCTCATACTGATAATACCGAACCCCCGCCGCATTAAGCATCCGCTTGGAGGCCCGGACGGCAGGCGTGTCGCTGTACTTGTCGCAGGCGTAAATTAACGTCTTGATTCCCGCCTGGATGATGGCCTTGGCACACTCATTGCAGGGAAAAAGGGTTACATAAAGCTTGCTCCCCTCCAGACTTCCGCCCCGGTAATTTAATATCGCATTCAGCTCACTGTGGGTAGAATAAAAATATTTGGCATTGTAAGGATCATCCTTCTCATGCTCCTTGTCCCAGGGAAATTCATCATCGGAGCAGCCCTTGGGAAAGCCATTGTAGCCCATGGACAGGATTTTATTATCCTGGCTGACGATACAGGCCCCCACCTGGGTGCTGGGATCCTTTGACCGTCTGGCCGAAAGGCTGGCCACGCCCATAAAATACTCATCCCATGTAATGTAATCTTCTCTTTTATGTGTCATACCGCCACCTCTTCTTTCTCTAAATCCTGTTTTCCTCACACCCGCCGGATCTGATACCCCGCCGCCTTGCTGAGCCGGTTCATTATCGCCTGCCCCAGATGGTCTCTGGCAAAGCTTTCCGAAAAGATATAATCTACCCCAAGGTCATCAAACTCCCGGAGCACGGCGTACAGATTATGGGCCACGGAATCGGCACTGGCCCGCCGCCCGATGCTCCGCCGCACAGGAACCGTATACACATCCTGGGTCTCCTCCGTACAGATGACCCCCACGCTGCATCCTTCCTTCGCCTTCTCCTCTGCCAGGCGGTTCACCTGCCAGGCCATGTAAAAGCTTTCCAGATCCAGGCTCCAGCTTCTCCCGCCGTGGGCCATCATCCGGGAAACCTGGCTGTAAAGGCTGCTGCCCGGTGAATAAAGGGCCTTCACGGTCTCCTCGCTAAGCTCCACTAAGGTCAGCTGGCCCTTGGGTGCGTAATGCCGGTACTTCATGCCCGGCGCCTTGGGATGGACGCCCTCCTTCATGGGGCCGGTGATGGCCGGATCTACCTCCACATGGCCGAAAAGCTCATCCAGCATCTCCTGGGTGATAAAGCCCGGCCGCAGGATCACCGGCACCGGGCCGGTCACATCCACAATGGTAGACTCCACACCGATGCCCACCGGACCGCCGTCCACAATCATCTCCACCTTTCCGTGAAGATCCTGCCACACATGGTCAGCCGTGGTGGGGCTTGGCCGTCCCGAGGTATTGGCGCTGGGCGCAGCCACGGGAACCCCCGCCAGGCGGATTAGCTTCCTGGCCACCGGATCATCCGGCATCCGTACCGCCACCGTATCCAGACCTCCGGTGGTTCCTAAGGGCACCTTCTCACTTTTCGGAAAAATCATGGTCAATGGCCCCGGCCAGAACCGCTCAGCCAAAATCCGCCCCGCTTCCGGCACCTGGCTCACCAGGGGCCCCAGCTCCTCCATACAGGAAATATGGGCAATCAGCGGATTGTCCGAGGGCCGCCCTTTAGCCTCATAAATCCGGCGGGCGGCGGTTTCATCCAGGGCGTTCCCACCCAGGCCGTAGACGGTCTCCGTAGGGAATGCCACCAGGCCGCCCTCCTTAAGAATCCGGGCCGCCTCCAAAAGCTCCTCATCCGCCGGATTCTGCCGGTCTTTTATCACTACTCGCTTCGTATCCATTTCTGCAAATCCTCCTGCCCATCGCCCTCATCAAGACTTCGCCATATTCACAAACTTCGTAAACTCCGGACGCCACAAAAGCTCCACCGTACCAATAGGGCCGTTTCTCTGCTTGGCGATAATGACCTCCGCCACATTGGGCTTATCCGTATCCTTATTATAATAATCATCCCGGTAAAGGAACATAACCACGTCGGCGTCCTGCTCGATAGCTCCCGACTCTCTTAAGTCCGACAGCATAGGCCGGTGATCCTGCCTGGTCTCGCAGGCACGGCTCAGCTGGGACAGGGCGATCACCGGCGCATTCATCTCCCTGGCAAGGGCCTTCAGCGAACGGGAAATCTCCGAAATCTCCTGCTGCCGATTGTCGCTGGTCTTTCCCGAGCCGGTCATCAGCTGCAGGTAGTCGATGATAATCATCTGCAGACCGTACTCCAGCTTCATCTTCCTGCACTTGCTGCGCAGTTCCGTGATGGAAATACCCGGCGTATCGTCGATAATCAGCTTGGAATTGCCGATAATGCCGATGCCCTCCACCACCGCATCCCAGTCCGCGTCCGTCAGGCTTCCTGTACGCAGCTTCTGGGAATCTACATTGGACTCCATGGCCAGCATACGGTTTACCAGCTGCTCCTTGGACATCTCCAGACTGAATACCATGCAGGGCAGGCCCTTGCGCACCGCCACATAATCCACCAGATTCAGCACGAAGGCGGTCTTTCCCATAGAAGGACGGGCCGCCAGAAGCACCAGGTCCGAAGGCTGCATGCCGGAGGTCTTGTAATCCAGGTCAATGAATCCGGTGGGGATACCCGTCACCGTCCCGCCGGACCGGGAAGCCGTCTCGATCTTTTCCAGTACATTCAATGCCACCTGCCGGATGGGGACAAATTCCCCCGCATTGCGGCTCTGCAGCAGGTCAAATATGGACTTTTCCGTATGGGCCAGGATGTCCTCCAGCTTCTCCTTTCCTGCGTAGCAGGTATTGGCAATCTCCTCATTTACCCGGATCAGACGGCGCAGCACCGCCTTCTCCCGGACAATATTGGCATAGGACTTTACATTTACCGAGGTAGGCACCGTGGCCATAATGTCCCGGACAAACTCCAGGCTGCTGACCTCCGGCGGCACATCCTTTTCCTTAAGCCGGTTCTGGAGAGTCACCAGATCCACCGGCTTTCCCTCATTAAACAGCTCCACCATAGACTCAAACATCACGCCGTACTGATGCTGGTAAAAATCATCTGCCGTAATAATTTCAGAGGCAGAGATGATGGCCTCCCGATCCATCAGCATGGATCCGATTACCGACTGCTCTGCCTCTACGCTATGAGGAAGCACCCGTTTTAACAGCGCTTCATCCATATCTTTATGCCTCCACTACCTTTACCGCCAGCTTAGCGGTCACATCCTTGTGAAGCCGGATGGGTACTTCATGAGTTCCGAAGGTCTTTAAGGGATCCGGAAGAATGAATTTCTTCTTATCAATATCCATCTTCAGCTGATCCTTGATGGCCTTGCTGATTTCCTTGCCGGACACGGAGCCAAAGGCTCTTCCGCCCTCACCGGCCTTCATGGAAACAGTCACGGAAAGCTTCTCCAGCTGCTCTGCCAGGGCCTTCGCCTCCGCCAGCTGCTGAGCCGCCACCTTCTCCGCGTTGGCCTTCTGCAGCTTTAACTCATTTAAATTCTTCGGCGTGGCCTCCACGCCCAGCTTCTTGGGAAGGATAAAGTTTCTGGCGTAGCCGTCATTTACCTTTACCACCTGTCCCTTTTTCCCTAATGCCTTTACATCCTCTAATAATACAATATCCATTATGATATATCCCCTTTCTTCAGCATTTCATCAATAACAATCTTGATCTTGGCCCGGGCCTCATCCACCGTCACGCCCTCTAACTGGGCGCCTGCCACAGCCCGGTGGCCGCCGCCGCCAAGATGCTCCATCATCACCTGCACATTTACCTCATCAATAGACCTGGCACTGAGGTAAATGATATGATTATACTCAGTGATTACCACGGAAGCCTTGATTCCGTTGATCTCCAGCAGGTCATTGGCCGCCTGAGCGCCCACGATGGTGGGACTGGCAAGGCCCTCTGCCGGACACTCACTGATGGCAAATACATCCCGGTAGACCTCCGCCCGGCGGACAGCCTCCGCCTTGGCCTGGTATTCAGCCATATTGTCCCGGAAAAGCTTGCGCACCCGGGTCACATCCGCGCCGTTTCTCCGCAGGAATGCCGCCGCCTCAAAGGTACGCACGCCGGTCTGATTCACAAAATTATTGGTATCAATCACAATACCGGCATACATGGCATCCGCTTCAGCCGGCCGCATACGGATCCCATCCGCAATGTACTGCAGCACCTCCGCCACCATCTCGCAGGCCGAGGAAGCATAAGGCTCCACGTAGGAAAGCACCGCATTGTCAATAATCTCGCTGCTCTGACGGTGATGGTCCAGAACCACGATGGTCTTCACCAGCTTAAGGAGGGCCGGTGCGTCCGTAATGCTGGGCCGGTTCACATCCACCACCACCAGCATGGTATTGGCATCCACCAGCTCCGCCGCCCGTGGCCCCTTCAAAAACATATCCTCCGGATAATCCGGATTCCCGATAAAACGGTCCATCATGGGCTTCACCGACATGGTCACATCGTTAATCACAATATGGGCCTTTTTATTCATGGCCGTGGCAATGCGGTAAATGCCGATGGCCGCACCGAAAGAGTCGATATCCGCCATCTTGTGTCCCATAATCAGCAGACGGTCCTTGCTCTCCATCAGCTCACGGAGGGCGTGAGCCTTCACCCGCGCCTTCACCCGGGTGCTCTTCTCCACCTGCTGGGCCTTGCCGCCAAAATACTGGATCTTCTCCCCGTCCTTAATCACCGCCTGGTCGCCGCCGCGGCCCAGGGCCATGTCAATGGACACTCTGGCATAATCATAATTCTGGCTGTAGGTCTCCCCGTTCATGCCCATGCCGATGCTCAAGGTCACCGCCATCTCATTGCCGATATTCACCGTCTTGACCTCCTCTAAGATGGCAAAACGGTCACTCTTAATCCGCTCCACGTACTGCTGCTTCACCGCAAAGAAATACTTATCCTTCTCTAACTTCTTCACGATACCGTTCATGGCGGAAATGTATTTATTAATCTTCCGGTCAATCAGAGCCGTCAGAAGAGAGCGGCGAACCTCCTCCACGCTTTCTAACGCCTCATCGTAATTATCCAGATAAATCAGTCCGGCCACCATCTTCTGGTTGTCGATCTCCTTCTTATAATGAAGGATCTCCGTCTCATCGGCCAGATACACCGTCAGGAGATATTCCTCCGAAAGATCCTTTCCCAGGGTTTCCTTCAGAGAAGCGGCGTCCTTTAAGGCCACCCACTTTAAATCCATCCGGTAATTCCGGTTCCCATACTCCGTGTGAATGGTCACCGGCTCCTCCTTCTGCTCCATAACTTCCCGGGTAATCTCCGGGAACATGGCCAGAAGGCTCTTTCTGCTATGCCTATCCAGACCAACAAGCTGGCCGAAGGCCTCATTCACCCACAAAAGCCGCCCCCGGTCATCGGCAATGGCATAAGGCTGCATCATTTCCGACAAAAGCTGCTTCTGTATCCAGGCATATTCCGAGGAAAACTCCACCAGACCGGCCAGTACATTCTTCTTCTGGTAAAAATAAATGCCCAGCGCAAGCAGGATGTACAGCAGGGTAAACACACTCATCACCGCGCCTGCCGTCACATCAATGGCCCCCATCACCACCATCGCCGCCAGCAGCACCACCGACAAAATCAAGGGCCACTGGAGATACACGCTCAGCTGTCCTTTGACCCGAATCTTATTCTTCATCTTTACTTTCTCCTTTGAACCTGACTGCCAGGGCAGTCCCCGTCCACACAAATAAAAGGAATCCCGCCGCGCCGCCGACGGACTCCCAGCACTATTTTATGTATTATACCATAGTTCGCGGGTTACGTCCATGGAAAATAAACGCAGTGGGGCGGAGTAGTAAGGCGAGTGAGGCGGATGGAAGTGGGCGAAGTGGACGTGAGAAAAACAACAGCGGAAAACAGCAGAGGAAACCAAACCCAGGAGGAGGGTGGACATTTTTCCCAAATCTGCGGTTCCGCACTTTAACTTCACGGTTCTGCACTCCCACTCCGCTGGAACTCTATCCAGATCTGTACTCGTTCCTCAAAATTCTTCAAAACTCCTTGACTTTATACCTGCTATAACCCTTATAGTATTCTTATAAAAGGAGGGATCACATGAAATCCATCAAAGAGGCTGCCGCTTCCACAGGAATCAGCGAGCAGAATATCCGTTACTACGAAAAGCAGGGGCTCATCCATCCGGCAAGGAATAAGGGAAATTCCTACCGGGAATACAGCGACGAGGATATCCGCCGGTTAAAGCTGATCCGGCTTTTCCGAAAGCTGGATATGCCCATCGCCCACATCCACAGCCTTTTCCAGGGAACACTGTCCCTGGAGGAAGCACTGGAACAGCACAGGGAATACCTGGAAGAAGAGAAAAACCGCCTCACCGCCGCCATAGACTTCTGCAGCAAAATCCAGGAGCGCCAGCTGGCCGAGGTAGACGCTGACCATTATCTGGCCGCCATGGAAGAGGCCGAGCAAAAGGGATCGGTATTCGCCCGCTTTGCCGAGGATTACAAGGCTGTATCCCGTGCGGAGAGCCGCCGCACCTTCTCCTTCATGCCCGACGCCCCCTGCGGCAATCCAGAGGAATTCGCCCAGGAGCTGCAGAAATTTGCCGCCCAGGAAGGTATGGAACTTTCCATCACCCGCAGGGGAATGACACCCCATTTTGAGCTCGACGGCATCGAATACAAGGCCTACCGGACCTCCAGCCGCTTCGGCATCGTCATTCACTGCGAGATGCTTCACCCCGAGGACTACCTTCCCCAGGGGATGTCCGCGGAAAAATACCGCCGTTTCCGCTTCCTCTCTCTGATCTGGCTCCCCCTCCTGATCTTCATCGGCATCTCCCTGCTGCGGTATCGCGATTTATTTTCCAGTGTCGAGGGCGTGGCTGTGTTTGGGGTCATGGTGGTGTTATTTGTGGCATCCTTTGCCTTTTTTCATTATTCTTATGGGAGGAATTTTAAGGAGTAGGGATAAGCGTAGAGGCAAGGATAGCATAAGGATGGGCTATAGTTAGAGATATAGCTATAGATTTAGATATGAGATGGACGAAATTTCGACAAATTAATGCTTGCAGTCGATGGGCAGATGTGCTATAGTGGTAATAGAAAGGGAAAGCCAGAGAAGCGGCCTACCCTCAACAGTAACGCATCAACCTTTTACAAGGTCAGCCGTCACTACTGCGAATAGTGGCGGCTATTTCTTTCCCTTGAAAATCTGATGACACAGACTAACAAGAGCAACAACAAATATACAAAACTGGAAAAAATCCGAATAAGTAATATTCATTGATACGCCCTCCTTTCCTCTTTAGTATTTGGTCTGGAGGGTTTAGCCCCTCCTATAACAGGAGGGTAAGCCGCCTTTTAGCTCTCTGGTTCCCCATGCGAAAAGTATAGCACAAATTAGCCTTTAGGGCAATATATCGTTGTTATGTTTTGCAAAAAATTTCCCACAGGAAAATCCGGTGTTTGATTCATCATCTTTACCTGATTCCTGTGGGATTTTTCGTGGTTTCTTAATTTTTGTTGAGGAAACGATGCGGTCATCTGCGTTTCCTTAATTCTTAATTCCTAATTCTTCATTTAGACTTCCGCAGCTTCCTTCCGTTTCCGGAACATCAGCACACCGCCAACTGCCGCCAGTACCATCACGCTGATGAGCATGCCGTAGGTGGCGCTGTCATCACCGGTCTTGGGAAGGGCGAATAACGGTACGCCTTCCTCTTCAATTTCAATGGGGATTTCGCCGTCCCCGCTGGTTAAGCCAGCCTGGGGCGCCGGGTCATCGCCGATCATGGTGGTGGTTCCCGGGCCTGTCAGGTCTGTCTGGGTGCGGCCGCCGCTTCCGCCGGAACTGCTGCCTCCGCCGGGGCTTCCTGTGCCGCCACCGCCGCCCTGGTTGTCATCGCCCGGGGTGGTGGAGTCTGCCTGACTCTTGGGATAGCACTTTACGGTGTAATTCCAGCTGTCCGTCTCCTCATCCAGTACCGGAAGGGTGGTCAGGAAGGGAGTGATGGTCACGTTATCTCTTTCCCCTTTTCTCTGGCACACCAGGTACAGGCCTGTGGAAAGGCCGCTAAAGGATGCCTCTCCGTTGGAAGTGGTCTGCTTTCCAGCTTCCGTCAGGTTCTGGGCTACCGCGTATTCGTCCAGGGTCTTGGATGCCGCCGCTACCGCTGCCCCTGTATCCAGCTTCGTGATGTCCGCGCCGGAACCGGCGAAGAGGCTGGTCAGCTTATACTGGCCCTTTGTGCCGTCCCACTCGCCTGCCTTGTATACGGCTATGGTAGCGGTCTTATCGGTGGTGCTCACGCCCACCTCTTTCAAATCAATCTGTAACGATGCCTGCCGTGTAAGGTCAATTCCCGCTGTGTCTGCAGCAAACACGGCCTGGCATAGGCAAAGTGCTGTCAATAACAATGCCGTCAGAAAAGCTGCCATCTTTTTCATTTTTCTATTTCTCTTCATGGCTTCCTTCTTTCTTCTCTGTCTTGCTGCCTTCA
>JAGHER010000057.1 GCA_017889125.1 Lachnospiraceae bacterium | reverse complement strand
GCCTTGTTTTTTAAGAATTTTCAGGGTCTGTGTATGATTCAATCTTCAATTCTCAAGGTTCATGCAGCATCTTGCGATGCCGAACGCAGAAGGAGGGATTTGAACCCTCGCGCCGCTATTAACGACCTACTCCCTTTCCAGGGGAGCCCCTTCAACCACTTGGGTACTTCTGCATGGTTGACGCTTAATTCTATATGCATTTGTCTCGAGCGGAGAGAGTGGGATTCGAACCCACGCGCCCTTTCGGACAAACGGTTTTCAAGACCGCCTCGTTATGACCACTTCGATATCTCTCCAAACGCGCTTAGCTATTCTATCAGATAAGCTTTTGTTTGTCAAGCATTATTTTCAACTTTTTTGAAATTTTTCAAAGTGTTTATGAAGTTTTTACTTGCTGTCTTAACGCGACCTAGATATATTACCACGTGATGCAAATTCTGTCAACAGCTTTTTTCTATTTTTTCGTCTTTTTTTGACAAGCTTTTTGACCGTGCCTATTTCCTGCCTTTTTCGCCTTTCAGCAATGCTTCTGCAATGAGAATGTCCTCAGGAGTGGTTACCTTAATATTCCGGTAGTCGCCTTCAATGAGCTTTACCCGGCAGTCACTCTCTGCTTCCAGCACCATGGCATCATCGGTAATGCGCTCCTGGCCTTCAGGGCGGGACAGAATCCGGGAGTAGGCCTCAAAAATCAATGGGAAGGAGAAGGTCTGGGGCGTCTGGATCTGCCACAGCCGGCTTCGATCTGGTGTACCGGCGCCAAAGCCTTCGGCATCTGCCAGCTTGATGGTATCCTTTACCGGCATCCCGGCTACGCAAGCCCCGTATTTTCTGGCGCCCTCAATAGAGCGCCGGATGATCTCCCCGTTAACCATAGGCCGCGCGCCGTCATGAATCAAGACATAATCCATTGGCCCAAGCTGTGCAAGGGCCTTTAATCCTTCATATACTGAATGATAGCGTTCCTTCCCTCCAGCCACCACGGCTTTTACCTTGGTAAAGCCAAAGGCTTCCACAATTTCTCTCCGGCAGTAATCTAACTGCTCTGCCCCGGTGACCAGCACCAGATCCTCTGCCATACTCTCCTGAAAGGCAGAAAGGGCGTAGGTAATCAGCGGGCGTCCATTCAGCTCCAGAAACTGCTTTGCCACTGCTGTGTGCATCCGCTTTCCCTGCCCGGCCGCAAGGATCACCGCTCCGATTCTTTCCTTCATCTCATCCGCCCCTTTTTGTTTTTCGTTTAGGGAACGCTGATTAAAACGTTTCCTGTGTCTTCTCTTGTGTTGATTTTTCTGGGTTTTCTTAGCTTTACCGCTCCCCAAGCTTTAAATTCGGGACAGCGTTTAAATCCCACCCGCTTATATTTCCCTTCTTATATTCATAATAACCGGCCACACCGATCATGGCGGCGTTGTCCGTGCAGAAAATGGGCGAGGGGTAATAAAGGGTCAGTCCCGCTTTCCGGCAGGCAGCCTTCATCCCAGCCCGCAGCGCAGAATTGGAAGCTACGCCGCCTGCGATGGCTACCCGGCGGTAACCGTATTCCTTTGCTGCCGCGATGGTGCGGCTCACCAGGGAATCCACAACAGAATGCTGGAAGGAGGCAGCCAGATCCGGCACATTGATCTCCTCTCCCGTCATCTTTGCGTGGTTGATGTAATTTAAAACGCAGGATTTCAGACCGCTGAAGCTGAAATCATAGGGTGAGCCCTCAATCTTTCCCCGGGGGAACTCGATGGCATCGGGGTTGCCTTCCTTAGCTGCCTGATCAATCTTAGGGCCTCCGGGATATCCCAGGCCTACTGCCCGGGCTACCTTATCAAAGGCCTCTCCTGCCGCGTCATCTCTGGTCCGGCCCAGGATCTCAAATTCGCCGTAATCCTTCACAATAACCAGATGGGTGTGGCCGCCGGATACAATGAGGCACACGAAGGGCGGCTCCAGATCAGGGTGCTCGATAAAATTCGCCGAAACGTGGCCCTCGATGTGGTGCACCCCAACCAGCGGCTTTCCTGCTGCATAGGCGATAGCCTTTGCCTCTGCCACGCCCACCAAAAGAGCGCCTACCAATCCAGGGCCATAGGTAACAGCAATGGCCGTCATCTCCTCCAGGGTCATCTTGGCCTCTGCCAAGGCCTCCTCGATTACCTGATTAATCTTTTCAATATGCTTGCGGGATGCGATCTCCGGCACCACGCCGCCGTATAAGGTGTGCAGTGCAATCTGGGAAGAGATCACATTAGAGAGCACCGTACGGCCGTTCTTCACTACCGCCGCTGCCGTCTCGTCGCAGGAGCTTTCAATCGCCAGAATATACGTATCTTCACTCATCCTTCGTCCTCCTCAAAGCCCAGCTCCCGGCTCCAGCCGTCCCGGGCCGCTTTTGCCGCCGGAAAGATCGCTCTGACCTCCTCCATAAAGTCATCCGGCCGGATAAGGGACGGGCTGTAATGGGTCAGCCAAAGCTCCCTGGGGCCGGCCTCCTTTGCCAGGCGGGCCGCCTCATAAAAGGTCATATGCTTGTACTCTCTTGCCTTGGCCGCCTTATCCTTCTCGCCGTACATGCCCTCGCAGATCATCAGATCCGCGTCCTTGGCATACTGGGCAATCACCGGCACCGGGCGGGTGTCGGTGCAGTAAGCCACCTTGATCCCCCGTCTGGCAGGGCCAAGAACCATATCCGGGGTAAGGATCCGTCCGTCCTCCTCCACGGTCTGGCCCTTCTGCAGCCGGTTCCAGTATTTCTGGGGGATTTCCTGGGCCCTGGCCCGCTCAACATCAAAACGCCCTGTGCGGGGGATGGTGACGGCGTAGCCGTAGCAGGTCACATTATGGTTCACCCGATAAGCATCCAAAATGTATGGCCCCAGGCGGAACTGATGGGTATTTTCCGTCAGCTCCAGAAATTTCAGCTCAAAGGGCAGCTCCGGGGCGATGGTTCGCAGCGCTCCTACCACCCGCTCTAAGCCTCGGGGGCCGATGACGGTAAGGGGCTCCGTCCGCTCCGCATTCCCCATGGTAAGGAGCAGGCCCGGAAGGCCGCTGATGTGGTCAGCATGGTAATGGGTAAAACAAATATAATCAATGGGCTTTGGGCTCCAGCCCTTTTCCTTCAATGCAATCTGGGTGCCTTCCCCGCAGTCGATCAGCAGATTGCTTCCTTCGCAGCGGGTCATGAGGGCGGTAAGCCACCGGTATGGCAGCGGCATCATCCCTCCGGTTCCCAGCAGGCAGACATCTAACA
Source organism: Lachnospiraceae bacterium (assembly GCA_017889125.1). Classification (GTDB taxonomy): domain Bacteria; phylum Bacillota; class Clostridia; order Lachnospirales; family Lachnospiraceae; genus Caccovicinus. Next base: position 14,590 of record JAGHER010000057.1, on the reverse strand, counting down.
TCCTTTTCTCTCCTTAAGCTGCCGTGGATGCCGGAGGTTCCTTTCGGCCAGCCGGAAAGGGGGGACCCCTTTAAAAGAATTCCGTCCGCTCCTCCACATCTACGGCAATTTTAAACTGACTGATCAAGTCATCATAGCATTCTTCACATAAATCAAAATGATGGATCTCTCCATCCTTCTCCGAAAAATAATCCCAGCAGTGGTCCAGCATCAATGCGCCTTCCCGCAGAATCCCCTGCTGCACTGCCAGCTTTTTCCCGCATTTGTTGCAGACAACTGCTTCCAGCTGTCCGTTGGTACCGTATCGTCTCATAACATCCTCACCTTTCTTAAAATCAGCGCAGCTGCCCCGAAGCTTTTCCGGGATAAACATGCATCTGCCAAAAGGAAACCGTCAAATTTCCTATGGCTCCAGTATAGCGCAGATTCTGCAGATTTTAAGTGGTAAATGTTGCATGGCTCCCTTATATGCTGCGGTTCCACATGATAAGGGCATCCTCCCGCGGATTGCGGTAATAGTCCTTCCGCTGGGCTTCTGTGCGGAATCCCGCGGAAAAGTACAGCTTTATCGCCGGTTCATTGGATTCCCGAACCTCCAGAGTCATGGCCCCGGCCCCTTTTTTTCTGGCTGATGCTGCCATGGCATCCAGCAGTTTCCGGCCAAGGCCCTGCCTGCGGAACTCCTCCAGCACGGCAATGCGCTGGATTTCTCCCTCGCCGGCAATCACACATGCCGCGCCGTATCCGGCCAGACGGCCGTCCTTTGCTTCCGCAGCCAGATAAACATTCCACGGGCTGCCCAGGCCGGAAGCCAAAAGGGCCCGTGACCAAGGCTCCCGAAAACAGGCCGCCTCGATGGCGGCCGCCTGATCCAGATCAGCTTCTGTCATGTAGCGGATTTTCACAGCTCAATCCCTTCCCTCTCACGCTCCGCCTGGGGCTTTCTCAGGTACTCCGGCTTAAATTCAGCCGCATCTACCATCTCTCCCCGTTTCATATAAAGATAGCCCAGGGCTGCCACGCTGGCCGCCCTCTGCCGGCTGCTCTGGGCCGGTGCAAATGCACAGGGAACCGTCAGCTCCCTGCGGATAACCGGCTCATAAACCGGCACGCCGTCTCCCAGGAAGAGCACCCGCTCGCCTCTGGCATTTAACTCCCCGATAAGTGCATGCATGTCCATGGCACAGGGCTCCTTTTCCACCAGAAGCTCCTCCTCCACATAGTAAAGGCCGGTGTATACCTGATTTCTCCTGGCGTCCATAATGGGGCAGACCAGAGATGAGGCCCCCCATAAATTATAAGCCAGAGCCTCCACCGTAGGTACGGCCAGAAGGGGCTTCTTTAAGGCCAGCCCCAGCCCCTTGGCCGTAGCTGAGCCGATACGCAGCCCGGTAAAGGAACCAGGGCCCGCAGACACCGCAATGCCGTCCACTGTATGCAGATCCAGCTCCAGAAGCCGGCCGATCTCGTCCAGCATAGGCAGAAGGGTCTGCGAGTGGGTCTTTTTGTAATTCACCGTGTATTCTGCTGTCAGAATTCCATCGGTAACCAGCGCCACGCCAGCTACCAGGGAGGAACTCTCAATTCCTAATATTCTCATAACTCTCCTTACCTGCTCCCCGTCATCGCTCAGGGAAACGCGGATTACTCCATCATTTGCCCGCTTCTGCGGCGGATATGGTAATCCGGCGGTAATCAAATCCCCGCTCTGCATCCTTTTCAATGGAAATCCAGATGGCATCCTCGGGCAAAAGCTCCCGGATCAGTCCCGGCCATTCCACAAGGCTTACGCCCTCGCCGTAAAAGCAGTCCTCATATCCGATTTCTTCCATCTCCTCCACATCTGCGATGCGGTACACATCAAAGTGGTAAAAGGGAATCCGGCCCTCCTCATAGGACTGGAGGATGGTAAAGGTGGGGCTGTTAACTGCATCATGGATGCCAAGTCCCCGGGCAAAGCCCTGGGCAAATACGGTCTTCCCCACGCCCAGATCTCCCTCCAGGCAGTATACCTGGCCCGGCTGTGCCGTCTGCCCCAGCTGAAGGCCAAGGGCGAAAGTCTCCTCCGCCGTTCCTGTCTCAATTGTTTTCTTCATCAGATCCTTTTCCTCCGCGTTCGGGGAAGCTTTTCCCGGATCAGCTGCCGGAAGGCTTCCTCCTCATCACCCATAATGGCCCTGGAAATCAACGATGCGTGAACCGGATCACTGTATACGATAATCATGCTTCCCACAGCCTCAATCCGGCAGATATCCTCCCAGGCAATATGGCCCCTTGCATCCTCCCGGACAATCTCCACCCCTTCCTCATGGAAGGTCAGCTCCAGCGCCGGATGCTTTTCCAGCTCCTTCGCCTGGCGCAGCGATTTTAAATACAGCATGGCCGGCTGCCAGACCACAAACAGCAGCACGATAAAGACCAGCAGCCCTCGCTGAAGAGCTTCCAGACTTCTCCATCCGCCTGCCAGCAGAAGAAGGGAGCCGCCTACCAGAATCAGATTGACAATCCCCCGGAATCCGCTGTTGGCGTAATGAACGGAAAATCTCCACAGCTGACTGGCCGTGGGCTTTACTGCAAATGAAAAGCTTCTCTCTTTCCTTTCCTCCATCCTGCTCCTGTTCTCCTCCTCAGGTCAATATTTATGCTTCGGTCATCAGCGAATCGTCTTGCCCGCAAAAATTCCCCGGTCGGGAATGCGCACGCTGCCGTCCCGGCGGTTTTCCTTCCGGCCGTTCTTTCCCGCTCCTGACGGGGCACCGGCTGCCCGGCGCTTATCCATCTGGGGCTTTTTCTGGCTGCGATTATCCTGGCCGTTCTGGCCGCTGCGGTTTCTTCCTCCATCCTGGCCATTCTGGCTTCTTCTGCCATCCTGGCTATTCCGGTTTCTTCCGCTGTCTCCGCCGTCCTTCTTCTTTTCCGGTCTGGGGCCGTCCTCCTGAAGCTTCATGGACAGGCTGATTCGCTGCTTGGCCACGTCCACATCCAGCACACGCACATCCACAATGTCGCCTACGCTGACCGCCTCAAGGGGATGGCGGATAAAGCGGTCGGTCATCTCGGAGATGTGAACCAGTCCATCCTGATGCACGCCGATATCCACAAAAGCGCCGAAGTCAATAACATTGCGCACCGTTCCCTTTAAGATCATGCCCGGCTTCAGATCCTTAAGCTCCATCACATCGGTGCGGAGAATAGGTCTGGGCATCTCCTCACGGGGATCCCGCCCGGGACTGCACAGCTCTTTTACAATATCCCTAAGGGTAGGCTCACCCACGCCAAGCTCCTCTGCCATAGCCGGGTAATCTCTGACCATAATGCTTCTTGCCCCTTCCAGGATTTCCTGAGGCTTCATCCCCAGCTTATCCAGAAGCTTTTCTGCCGCCGGATAGCTTTCCGGGTGAACGCCGGTATAATCCAGCGGATTCTCTCCATTCTGGATGCGCAGGAAACCGGCGCACTGCTCAAAGGCCTTTGGCCCCAGCTTGGCAACCTTAAGAAGCTGCTTTCTGCTGGCAAAGGCGCCGTTCTCCTCGCGGTAGGCCACGATATTCTTGGCAAGGGCCTTGCTGATGCCGGACACATACTCCAATAACGATGCCGATGCGGTGTTCAGATCCACGCCAACCTTATTTACACAGTCCTCCACCACACCGCTCAGGGTCTCGCTTAAATGCTTCTGGTTCATGTCATGCTGATACTGTCCCACGCCGATGGCCTTGGGCTCGATCTTGACTAACTCTGCCAGCGGGTCCTGGAGGCGGCGGGCGATGGAAGCGGCGCTCCTCTGGCCCACATCAAACTCCGGGAATTCCTCCGTGGCCAGCTTGCTGGCTGAATACACAGAGGCTCCGGCTTCATTGACAATCACATACTGAACCTTCTGCGGAATCTCCTTTAACAGCTCTACAATCACCTTCTCCGATTCCCGGGAGGCCGTTCCATTGCCCACAGAAATCAGGGTAATGCCGTACTTTTCAATGAGGCCCTTTAAGACCTTCTTTGCCTCCTCTACCTTGTTCTGGGGAGCTGTGGGGTAGATTACTACCGTATCCAGCACCTTTCCCGTGGCGTCAACCACGGCCAGCTTACAGCCGGTTCTAAAAGCCGGGTCCCATCCCAGAACCACCTGTCCGGCAATAGGCGGCTGCATGAGAAGCTGCTCAAGATTCTTCCCAAATACCTTGATGGCGCCTTCCTCTGCCTGCTCAGTCAGCTGGCTGCGGATCTCCCGCTCGATGGAGGGGCCGATCAGACGGCTGTAGGAATCCTCCGCTGCGGCCTTAAGTAAAGGCGTGGTGTAGGGATTCTCTTCCGTGATAATCTGGGTTTCCAGATAACGAAGGATCCGCTCTGCGGGGGCAGCAATCTTAACGTTCAGCACCTTCTCCGCTTCGCCCCGGTTGATGGCCAGCACCCGGTGGCCCGCCACCTTGGATACCGGCTCTTCATGGTGATAATACATCTCATATACTGTCTGGGCCGTATCGTCCCGCGCCTCAGACTGAAGAAGGCCCTCCTCCATGGTCAGCTGCCGGATGTAGGTCCGGTAGGCCGCCTGGTCGGAAATCTGCTCGGCAATAATATCCAATGCACCCTCTACTGCTGCCTTGGCACTGTCTACGCCCTTCTCTGCATCTACATACTGAAGCGCCTCTTCCTCCGCAGGCCTCTGCGCTGCCTGGGCCATAATCCACTCTGCCAGGGGCTCCAGGCCTTTCTCTCTGGCCGCGGTGGCTCTGGTCCGCCGCTTCGGGCGGTACGGCCGGTAAAGATCCTCCACCGCCACCAGGGTCTTCGCCTCCAAAATCTGCTTCTCCAGCTCCGGCGTCAGCTTTTCCTGATCGCGTATGGTGGCAATCACCTGATTCTTCTTCTCTTCCAGATTCCGCAGATAACGCAGACGCTCGTCCAGATTCCGCAGCACCTCGTCATTTAAAGAGCCGGTGGCTTCCTTCCGGTATCTGGCAATAAACGGAATGGTATTTCCCTCGTCAATCAGCTTCACTGTGGCTTCTACCTGGCCGCGTCCGATCTGCAGCTCTTCCTGCAGCGCTTTAATAATATCCATATGTTACCTCTCAATTTCTTCGGTCGATTGTCTTATTATAATTCATCTCTCCTCCTTTGGCAAGTCTGTTGCGTCTGGACAGCCGTTTGTTTTCGTGCTACAATGGCGGTGCAATTACTGAATACAACGGAGGAATATTGTATGAAGGAAAACACCTGGACACCCGATCCAGACCATATAACCGACACTTCCTGTCCATCCCCGGCAGATGCCAAAAGGGCAGATGAGCGTTCCGATTCTCCAGATCTGCCGCAGAATGAGCACCTGCAGAGTCAGCCGCAGGATAATGCTCCGCAGGGCGGGGACTGGCAGAGCCGCCCGCAGGATAACGCTCCGCAGGATTGGAACTGGCAGAGCCGCCCGCAGGATAACGCTCCGCAGGGCGGGGACTGGCAGAGCCATCCACAGAATGACGCTCCGCAGGATTGGAACTGGCAGAGCCGCCCGCAGGGTAACGCGCCTCAGGGCGGGGACTGGCAGAATTCATCGCAGGACGGAGGCTGGCAAAGCGCCCCTCAGAACAATTCCTGGCAGAACGGGCCGCAAAATGCTCCCTGGCAAATGCCTCCCGGCGGAAACTATGGCAATCCCGGCAGCTTCTATGACAGCCCTAATGGCCATGGAAACTATGGCCAGGAGCCGCCCCGCATGACGCCCCCTCCATCTCCTGGCGGTCCAGAGGGTCCGAAGCCGCCGGCAGATAAAAAGGAGGTCACCGCCATTTTGCTGGGTGTGATCTCCCTTATGGTCAACTGCTGCTGTTTCCCCTACGGCGTCTGTCCGGGCTTTGCCGCAGGCATGGCCGGACTGGTTCTCTCCATCCAGTCCAGAAAGGACGGCCGTTTTTCCAGCTACGCCACTACCGGGCTGATTCTGTCCATCATCGGCCTGGTGGGAAGCCTGATGCTCTTTGCCTTATATGTGAGAGCCATCAATCTTCTGAAGGACCCTCAGTTTCCTGCCATGGTGGACGAAATTATACGCCAGTACCAGAACAGCTGGATGCCGTAACTCAATGGCATAAGATCAGTTGGCACAGCCAGGGCACCGCACAGCTGAACCAAACAGCCGTCAGGCGAAGGCTTTCTGCTTCTTCAGACAGAGCCTTCACCTGGCGGCTGCTTTTCTTTCCTGCTTTCTGTTTTCTATTTTTTCTTTCTGTCCCAGCTTCTCATGACAATGGCAAAAGCAAATCAATCCCAGCCAGAAGAAGGACATTTTTAACAATCCAGTTTACAATGACAATCACTGCCCCGGCAATCACCCACCAGCGGTAGCGGCGCTCCATTCCCGGCAGATATCGGAGCTGCTTTTCTCCCATAAACTGCCGTCTGACCAGACAGGAGCCGCAGATCAGGGCTTCCACAAGCAGAGCCATGCAGGCGTACAGCACAAAGGGATGATATTGAAAGCTCCCGGCCACATCTCCCCGCAGGAGAAGACGGACTGCCCGGGTACCTCCGCAGCCAGGACAGTAAAAGCCTGTCAGAAAATGGAACAGGCAGGGAAGTCCCTGCCCCGTTTCCAGAAATTTAATCACCCATGTCAAATGCGTCATGCACCGTCCTTACTGCCCGGTTAGCGTCCGCCTCATCGATGAGTACGGTAATACGGATCTCCGATGTGGCAATCATCTTGATATTGATATTGGCGCCATAAAGAGCCTCAAACATCCGCGCTGCCACGCCGGGATTGCTGAGCATTCCGGCTCCGATAATGGAAACCTTGGCCACATCCTCCTCGCAGGTAATGTCCTGAGCGGTAATGGCGTCCTGGTTCTCATTGAGCAGGGTCATGGCCTCCTGCAGATCCGTCCTGGCCACCGTGAAGGAAATGTCCTTTCTGTCCTCCCGGCCCACAGACTGGATAATAATATCCACATTGATGTGATTCCGTGCCAGAATATTGAAAATCTTAAAGGCGATACCCGGCTCATTCTTTACCCCGATGACGGAAATCCGGGCTGTATTCTTATCGGCAGCCACACCGCTGATCAACATGCGCTCCATTTTCGCGTCCTCCTTCACCACAGTTCCCTCCGCCCTGGTCAGACTGGAAAGAACCACAAGCTGTACTCCATACTTTTTGGCCATCTCCACCGAACGGTTGTGCAGGACCTTTGCCCCCAGGGATGCAAGCTCAAGCATTTCATCGTAGGAAACCTCAGAAAGCTTTCTGGCATTGGGCACCAGCCTGGGATCAGCCGTGTACACGCCCTCCACATCTGTATAGATCTCGCAGGCATCCGCCCGGAGCGCTGCCGCCAGGGCCACTGCCGTGGTATCGGAGCCGCCCCGCCCGAGAGTGGTCATGTCATCGTATTTATTGATTCCCTGGAATCCGGTAACAATCACAATCCGGCGGCTGTCCAGCTCATGACGGATTCGCTCGGTGTCGATCCTTTTCAGCTTGGCCGTGCCGTAGGCGGAGGTGGTGCGCATGGCCACCTGAGCCGCGTTCAAGGATACCGCCGGCACGCCGAGGGAATGGAAAGCCATGGCCATAAGGGCCACAGAAACCTGCTCGCCGGTCACCAGAAGCATATCTAACTCCCGTTTGGGCGGATTAGGGTCAATCTCATGAGCCTTTGCAATCAGACCGTCAGTGGTTTTTCCCATAGCAGAGAGAACCACAACTACCTGATTTCCTTTCTCATAATCCTCCACGCACCGTTTTGCTACATTGAAAATCCGTTCTTTATCGGCAACGGAGCTTCCTCCAAATTTTTTTACAATTAACATGTCTACCGCTCCACCCGTATAAATTTAATCAGTCTGTCCAGACCGGCGGATGCTTCCTGGAAATCAGCTTCCAGCATGGGCTTGGTGATTACTGCAAACTCGTCCATGCCCTCCAAAGTCACCGCTTCCTCCGGCCCAAAGTCCATCAAGCTGTCCAGGTGCTCCTCCGGCCGGCCGGCCATCCGCATAAAGTAGCGGAACTCATTGGCCTCCATTGGCGCAATCTGCTGGCGCTCGCTGCTCCAGCCCATCACCACATTCCGGTTTACGTGCTTGGCCGCGTCGATGATATCCGCCACAACGGCGCTGGCCGTAGGCAGCTTTCCGGCGCCGCTTCCGTAGTACATGGTCTCACCCAGCATGTTTCCCGTCACCAGGATGCCATTGTACACATCGCTCACCGTATAGAGGGGGTGCCTCCGGTCAATCATTATGGGCGCCACATAAGCATTCACCATCTCATCCCTGCCTACCCGGCTGGCGCCGAAAAGCTTGATGGACATGCCCATCTTGTCGGCGTACCGGAAATCCACATCGGAAATGGCCGTGATGCCTTCTGTATAAATATCCTCGTAATTAACTTCCTTCCCCGTAGCCATGGCCGTAAGGATCGCCAGCTTGCGGCAGGTATCGTGCCCTTCCACATCGGCCTCCGGATTCCGCTCCGCATAGCCTAAGCGCTGGGCCTCCTTTAAAGCAGAATCAAAGGCCCAGCCCTCCTTATCCATCTTGGTGAGGATAAAGTTGGTGGTGCCGTTGAGGATTCCGGTAATATCCAGGATTTTCTCCCCCATCAGGCACCGGTACAGGGGACGGATAATGGGAATGCCGCCGCCTACGCTGGCCTCGAAAAAGAAATTCACTTCCTTTTCCCGGGCAATCTTAAGAAGCTCCGTGCCGTAAGCCGCCACCAGAGCCTTATTGGAGGTGGCCACATGCTTTCCTGCCAGCAGGCAGGCCTTCACAAAGGGATAGGAGGGATTCAGGCCGCCCATGGTTTCCACCACCAGCTGTACCTCCGGGTCATTCTCAATAATCGAAAAATCGTGAATCACCTTATCCGCAACGGGGCTGTCCGGAAAATTCCGCAGATCCAGGACATACTTTAAGGCCACTTCCTGGCCTACGTTTCTTGCAATGATTTCCTTGTTTGTCTCTAAGATCTCGGCCACACCGGAGCCGATGGTGCCGTATCCCATAATTGCTACATTCATCATAATCGTTCTACTCCCTGGCTAATATTTTCACATAGTGGATTCCGTTCATCTCCTCAATGTCTTCCACCATCTTGGAGACATTGCCTGTATTGGACCTGACCTCAACACTTAAGGTCAGGGTGGCGACTCCGTTAACCGGAATACTCTGATGAATCGTCAGAATATTGGCTTTGTACACCGCCACTACATGAAGCAGATCGGACAGCAGACCCTGCTCATCATCCATCTGAATTACCAGGGTTATGGTTTTTCCTTTTGTATTATCGTAAAAAGGGAAAATATCATCTTTGTACTTGTAAAACGAGCTGCGGCTGATGCCTACACGGTCCGTGGCCTCCTGGATGGTGATGGCCCGCTCCGATTCAAGAAGCTTCTTGGCCTCCACCACCTTTAGGAGCACCTCCGGCACTGCTTTTTGTTTTACGACAAAATACTTGCTTTTTTCTTCCATGGTTTCCTCCGTCTGTATAACCGGAGCCTTGGTTTGTCCGCTTCCGGAAAACATCTGTGTTCGTAAGGAAGATATTAGCATAATTATGCAGTATTTGCAACTATTTTTTCTGCTGCATTTTGCCCTGCCGCCTGCGCCGGGCCGCGCAGATATCCAGCATCTGCCCAATCACCGCCCAGCTCAGGCCGCGCAGCTTAATCCTGGGCGTGCTTATCCGGGCATCCCAGGCTGAGCCACTTTAAGTAAGCGCTCACAAAGGGATCGATCCCGCCGTCCAGAACGCTGCTTACATTGCCGCTCTCCTCACCAGTCCGGTGATCCTTCACCATGGTGTAGGGCTGAAGGACGTAGGAGCGGATCTGATTGCCCCAGCCGATTTCCTTCACATCGCCGCGGATGTCGGAGATCTTCTCCGCATTCTCCTGCTGCTTTAACATCATCAGCTTGGTCTTTAACATCTGCATAGCCTTGTCCTTGTTCTGGAACTGGGAACGCTCGTTCTGACAGGTGACCACGATTCCCGTGGGAATATGGGTAATCCGGATAGCCGAGGAGGTCTTGTTGATATGCTGGCCGCCTGCGCCGCTGGAGCGGTAGGTGTCGATCCGCAGATCGTCCATATTGATCTCCACGTCCAGATCCTCCTCAATGTCCGGCATCACATCGCAGGAGACAAAAGAGGTCTGCCGCTTTCCTGCCGCATTGAAGGGGGAGATACGCACAAGGCGGTGCACGCCACGCTCGGATTTCAGATACCCGAAGGCATTGCTTCCATTAATCTGGATGGCCACCGACTTGATGCCTGCCTCGTCGCCGTCCAAAAAGTCCAGCACCTCTGTCTCAAAGCCGTGCTTGTCGGCCCACCGGCAGTACATCCGGTAGAGCATGCTGCACCAGTCGCAGGACTCGGTGCCGCCTGCGCCGGCATTGAGCCGGAGGATGGCATTGCAGTTATCGTATTCACCGGTAAGGAGGGTAGCCAGCCGCAGATTCTCCAGCTTCTCCGAGAACTCATCCATCATCTGCTGAATCTCCGGGATCACTGAGGCGTCATTCTCCTCATTGCCCATCTCAATCAACAGGCCGATCTCCTCATAGGCGGTCTCCAGCTTCTGAAAGCCCTCCACCGTATCCTTTAAATTCTTTGCTTCCTTTACCAGGCGGGCGGACTTTTCGGCATCATCCCAGAAGCCCGGCTCCTCCATATTTTTATCTAACTCTTCGATTCGCTTGACCTTATTGTCCAGGTCAAAGTGAATCCCTCACTTCCACTAATGGTTTCTCATACGTTGACAACGTATATTTGAACTGATCCAGCTCAACCACAAGCTTCACCCGCTTTCTATACTTTATTTTCGGCACTTCCGCCATACCCATCATACATGAAAAATGCTGAATTGGCAAGGGTTCCTTGCGGCTGCGGATTCTGTCTGACTGCCAGAACGCAAAAAATACGGCTGCAGCAAAACAACCTGCCGCAACCGTATTTCCTTATATCATCGCTGCTGCAATCAGGCGCCCAAAGGCTTTCTGCCGCAGCACTGCTTATACTTCTTACCGCTTCCGCAGGGGCAGGGATCGTTGGGGTAGATCTTCTGCACATCCCGCTTCTTGGGGGCCTTCACGCTGGTATCGTCCTTATTGGTGCCGGTCACCTTGGCCGCAGGCTCACGCTCCACCTTCTGCTCTACGCGGATGTGGAAGAGGATGCGGACGGTATCCTCGCGGATGGCTGCCGTCATGCCCTCGAACATCTCGTAGGCATTCATCTTGTACTCTACTACCGGGTCGCGCTGGCCGTAGGCCTGAAGGCCGATGCCCTCACGCAGCTGATCCATATCGTCGATATGGGCCATCCACTTATTATCGATGACCTTAAGAAGGATCACACGCTCAATCTCACGCATCTGCTCGGACTCGGGGAACTCTGCCTCCTTGGCCTCGTAAAGCTTGATGGCCTGCTCCTTGAGATTGTGCATCAGCTCCTTCTTCTTCATCTTCTTCATCTCATCCGTAAGCGTAATGGGCTTTAAGGGAACGATAGGAAGAAGAAGGGAATTTAATTCCTTCAGATCCCAGTTTTCCGGAGTCTGCTCGTCGGAGATGGACATCTCCACCGCGTTCTCCACAATGTCGGTGACCATCTTCAGGATAACATCCCGCATGTTGTCGCCGTCCAGTACCTTCCGGCGCTCGGCATAGATGATCTCTCTCTGCTCGTTGTTTACCTCGTCATACTTTAACAGGTTCTCACGGATACCGAAGTTGTTGGTCTCGATCTTCATCTGGGCCTTCTCGATGGCGTTGGACAGCATCTTGTGCTCGATCTGCTCGCCCTCCGGCACGCCCAGGGCCTCAAACATCTTCATCAGACGCTCGGAGCCGAAAAGCCGCATCAGGTCATCCTCCAGGGACAGGTAGAAGCGGGACTCGCCGGGGTCGCCCTGACGTCCAGAACGTCCTCTTAACTGATTGTCAATACGGCGGGACTCATGGCGCTCCGTACCGATAACTTTAAGTCCGCCCAGAGATCTGGCTTCCTCATCCAGCTTAATATCCGTACCACGTCCAGCCATATTGGTGGCGATGGTGACGGCGCCATGAATACCGGCATCGGCCACGATCTCCGCCTCCAGCTCGTGGAACTTGGCATTCAGCACCTTGTGGGGGATACCCCGGCGGCGCAGCATGCCGCTGAGCATCTCGGAAGTCTCGATGGTGATGGTGCCTACCAGCACCGGCTGGCCCTTCTTGTGGGCTGCCTCGATCTCATCCACCACGGCCTTGAACTTTTCCTTCTTGGTCTTATATACCGCATCATCCAGATCCACACGGGCGATGGGCTTATTGGTAGGGATGGCGATAACATCCATGCCGTAAATATTGCGGAACTCCTTCTCCTCGGTAAGGGCCGTACCGGTCATACCGGCCTTCTTCACAAACTTGTTAAAGAAGTTCTGGAAGGTGATGGTGGCCAGGGTCCGGCTCTCCCGGCGCACGTTCACGTGCTCCTTGGCCTCAATGGCCTGATGGAGGCCGTCAGAATACCGTCTGCCGGGCATAATACGGCCGGTAAATTCATCAACGATCAGCACCTCATCGTCCTTCACTACGTAATCCTTATCTCTGTGCATCAGGTTGTTGGCACGAAGGGCCAGGATGATATTGTGCTGGATCTCCAGGTTCTCCGGATCCGCCAGGTTTTCAATATGGAAGAAATCCTCCACCTTCTTTACGCCCTGCTCGGTCAGGTTTACTACTTTGTCCTTTTCATTGACGATAAAGTCGCCGGTCTCCTCGATCTCCTCGCCTAAGATGGCGTTCATCTTGGAAAATTCTGCAGACTCCTCGCCCCGCTCTAACTGGCGGGCTAAAATGTCGCAGACCTCATAAAGCTTGGTAGACTTGCCGCTCTGGCCGGAAATAATCAGAGGCGTCCGCGCTTCGTCAATCAGCACCGAGTCCACCTCATCGATGATGGCGTACTCTAAGCCCCGCAGCACCATCTGCTCCTTGTAGATGGCCATATTGTCACGCAGATAATCGAAGCCCAGCTCATTATTGGTCACGTAGGTAATGTCGCAGGCATACTGGGCCTTTCTCTGCTCGGAATTCATGTCATTGAGCACCACGCCTACAGTCAGGCCCAGGAAACGGTGTACCTGTCCCATCCACTCAGCGTCACGCTTTGCCAGGTAGTCATTTACCGTTACAATGTGGACGCCCTTTCCGGCCAGTGCATTCAGATAAGCAGGCGCCGTAGATACCAGCGTCTTACCTTCACCGGTACGCATCTCTGCGATTCGTCCCTGGTGAAGGACGATACCGCCGATCAGCTGTACCCGGAAATGTTCCATATTTAAGGTTCTCTTGGCGGCCTCGCGGACTACGGCAAATGCCTCCGGAAGAATATCGTCCAGAGTCTCTCCCTTCGCCAGCCGCTCCTTGAAAATCCGTGTCTTGTCCCGCAGCTCCTCATCCGACAGCTTCTGCATCTCGGGACGCATGCTCTCGATCTTATCCACAATGGGATAGATCAGCTTTAATTCCCTGTCACTGTGGGTGCCAAAGACTTTCTCAATAATGTTCATAACATTCTCCTAACTTCAATCCTGCATTTCAAAAGCTGCCTGGGGCTGATGTCCAGCCTGCGGCAGCGCTGTATCCAGTTTTGGATTCTCCATACTGCAACCCCAATTTGGGCGCAAAAATCCCGCAGCCCAAATTAATCCTACTTATTGTATCACTATCTTTCACTTTATTCAATGTGTTCATAAAAAATTAACATTCCTGGTTACCATAAAATCTATTTTTATGGTCAACTGGTAAGATTGCACAAAATCTCTGTTCGATTTTTGACTTATCCACATTGTCCACATTCGTTTGTTCACATTTTTCTTTGATTTTCTCCACAGAAAAGCCTTCATTTTTCGCGGAAAACCCACTTATACACCAAGTTATCCACATTATCCACATTTTTCACTGTTTTTAACCGAATTTTCCATCGGATGGGCAGAGGAAATGAATTTTTGTGTAGAACGCATAAACCTACATTTTCCGACGATTTTTTTCTTATTTCCCCTTGACTTTTTTCCGCGGCAGGCATCAGGCTGACAAAAAGGCCCGGCAGATTATTCAATGAAAAAACAGAAAAAATTACCCAAAATTGTCTTTGCAATTGCGTTGTCTTTCTTGTCTTTATCTAAATAATATGCTATACTGAAAGCATCTCAAATAAAGGAGTTGATAGTATGCGTTATACGATCGTTGGAAGAAATATCGAAGTGACCCCCGGGTTAAAGCAGGCAGTGGAAGAAAAAATCGGAAAATTGGATCGTTATTTTACTCCCGATACGGAAGTGAACGTTACCATGAGCGTCCAGAGAGAGCGCCAGAGCATCGAGGTGACGATTCCCATCAAAGGAACTATCATCCGCGCGGAGGAATCCAGCAGCGACATGTATGTTTCCATCGATCTGGTAGAGGAAATTATCGAGCGCCAGATCTTAAAATATAAGAGAAAACTGGTGGACCGCAAGCAGTCCGCTCCCTCTTTCTCCGATGCGTTCCGCAACGAAGATACGCCCATCCCCGAGGATGAGATCAAGATTGT
>JAGHER010000056.1 GCA_017889125.1 Lachnospiraceae bacterium | reverse complement strand
CATATCCGGCGGGATCACCACCACAGAATAGCCCATCTGGCCCACCCAAAGCTTCCCATCCCGAACGCTTCCATACTGCTCCATCAAAAGCTCGTCGCCTAAATCCAGATCCAGATGCTCCCGCTCCAGCTCCTCAATCAGGCGGTTAAACCGTTCCCCGTACTGATTCAGCTCCGGCACATCCCGCTCATTCCGTCTTACCGGATTCCCCCAGGGACTGACACCCAGACGGCTCCATACGGTGCTTAAGGGATGAATGAGGAGGATTTCCCGGATAACCTCCCCTTGCTCCAAGGCCAGGGAAAGCCGGGCAAAATAGTCCTCCGTCCGCTTATTTTCTCTCCACCAGCTGGTATTGTAGTTAAAGGACGGCGGATAATCCCTCTTCCGGCAGCCCCGGAGGCTGTACAGCGCCAGATGCTGACACCGGCGATTTACCCCCAGCACAAACTGCCAGTCTCCCATCCATTTCTGCCCTTCAAAGGTAAAGTCCCAGCCGGTACAGCCATAGGTTTCGGAAAGCACCTGCTTTTTCCCCAGCTGCGCCGCCGCGCTGGTGCACTGCTTTACCGTCAGGTATTCTCCAGTCTGCTCACAGAGCATATCGATTCCCGGCACATGCTGGTACTGGTAATTGGGCATCACTGCCCCGTTTACCCGAACTGCCAGGCCCATCTTATCCTCCTGCAGGAAATGACCGGTGAACCGCAGATGATTCTCCTCACACCAGTCGCCTATAGTCTTGAAATACGCCTCTCCAAACCGAATCGCTATGGTTTTCCAGTAATCTCTTCTTGTCTGCGCCGCGCCCTCCCCAGAAAAATACATCCAGGGAAGCCGATCCAGGAAATCATAGCCATTCCGCTCCTGAAAATACGCCCCAAGTCCGAAGGTCCAGGGAATCCAGGCCTGCTTTTCTCCAAAATACGCATGGCGGTCATGGAGGCTTGGCTCATCGGTAAAAATCCCAGGAATCACCGCGCCAAACTCCTCTCCCACCGTCTCCCGGTACTTCTCATGGGTGAGGGCAATAAACTTCTTCACACAGTCCGGATTCAGGTTGTCCGGCGGCGCCTGATGGTTGAACCATTCGCTGGGCGCGGAGACGGCGAGACGCACCACAAGCAGTACTTCCCTGTCCTGAAAGATTTCTGTCTCTTTCATCTCCAGGCGCCGGAAGGACAAAAGCTTCTCGCCTTCAATGCAGGCAGCATACGCCGCCAGAAATCCAGTGCGCTCATCTGTAAATCTGCCGCCTCCGCTTTCGCAATCTACCGATCTGCCAGCACATCCAGCTCCATCACCTGCACACTTCCCCTGCTCATCCCTCAGGCGCTCCCGGATCTCCTCCTGCCAGACCCGCTCATACTCCCCGGCCTCCAGCACCTCCAGAGCCAAACCCTTGCACCGATACGCATCGCCGCAGGCCGTCACACTGCCTCCTGCAGTCCCAGAGGGAAAACGGTCTTCGTCATAAAGCCAGGCGCACATGCCAAGGCGTTTTGCTTCCTGGACTGCCGCCTTCACGCAGTCCATCCATTCCGGCCCCATGTATTCTGTCTCCAGGCCGTCCCGGGAATGGATAAAAAAACCTCCAACCCCGGCTTCCTTCATCAGCCGGATCTGCCGGATCAGCTCCTCCTTCTCAAGCCTTCCATTCCAGGCCCAGAAGGGAAAGGAGCGATACCAGGCCTCCGGCTCCTTCCATTGCTTCTGTATATCCATTTTCCTCCTCAGTCTTCATATTCCAACTCGGCAAACACGATGGTTTTCCGGTTCCAGGTATACGTAATCATCACCTTACCCGGCCCGGCGCAGATTACTGCAGGATAGCAGAAGCTGCCTACGCCGTTCTCCAGATCCGCAAGATGCTGGAAAGACTTTCCATTGTCCTTTGACACCGCTACGGAAAGGGGTGTTCTGGGGCCCTTCCAGTGGCCCGGCAGATTCTCCCGGGGATTGTACACCAGCACCAGATCTCCATTGGGCATAGCCGTTAAATCAATTCCGCTGTTATTGTTGGGAAGCCCCGTATCGTATGCCACCGACCAGGTGCGGCCGCCGTCTGCAGAATCGCTGCGGAAGATCCGGGAGCTGGTGGTACGCAGAAGCATATGCACATCTCCCGCCCCATCCTGCCACAGAGTCGGCTGAATCAGACCCTTTCCATAGAGATGCTGGGGATGATAGGGCCGGTCAATGATTCTGGGCTCCGCGCTGCACCGTCTTGCAGGCACCATCTCGCTCATGGTCCAGGTGCGGCAGTCATCCTCCGATATATCCACAAAAGCGTCCCAGTACTCCCCCTCTATAGAGGCCGGAGCAAGCACGGTGCCGTCTGTCAGGCGGATAGGCTTATTCTTTACCGGCCCCCGGCCGCCCTGCTCATCTCCCTCCACCAGCTCCTTTGGCTGGCTGAAGGTACGGCCTCCGTCATGGCTTTCCACATACCAGGTCTTCCACACAGGGATCGTCTCTCCCACCTTATAAAAAAGGATAATACTCTCATCCTCCCGAACAAAAAGCACCGGGTTCCATGTGGCGATATTCTTTGCATCCGCCGCCTTTTTCGGCGCTTCCCAGATGCCGTTTACCCGGCGGGAAACCCAGATCGCCACATCCGATGCCTTCTCCCAGCTTCCGCCGAACCATGAGGCCACCACAGTCCCATCCTTAAGCAGAACCAGCGTAGACGCATGGGCACTGTCAAAGGGACGCTCCTCTCCAACGATAAATTCCTGATGTCTTTGTCTGATCTCCATGTTTTCTCCTCTTTTTAAAAAGGCTCCGGAGGCCTTTTGCTCCCGGAGCCGGATTTTTGCCGTTACTGCTGCAGCACTCTGGCTTCCGCATCATTGTAAATCTGTTCCAGGCGGCGGATACCCATATCCTCGCACTGGCTGATTACGCTGTCCCACTGATCAATTTCTGCTTCACCCATAATGTACTTATTGTATTCCTGCTCCAGCATGGTATTGACATCCGCCAGAATGTCCTGTACCTCTTCCGATTCCTCGGAGGTTAACGGCGGATCAATATGAGGCTGTACGTAAGCCGCGTCGTTTGCAATGATGTTCCAGTACTCGTCACTTTCTTCTGTCCAGTTTCCGTCAATCTTCTGAATCTCAAACCAGGTCTTGGTATTGCATGCCCACAGGCAGAGATCCAGCTTGGTAATGCCCAGATCGGTATAAATAGCGTAATAGTCAGAAGGCTGAGCGTCCTTAAACTGCATTACATAATCTTCCTTAAACTCCGGTTCACCCTGCTCATTGTACTCAAAGGAGTAGCCCTCCACGCCGTAGTTGGTGATGTCGGAGCCTTCCTTGGAATACAGCCAGTCAATCAGCTTGATAATCTCCTCCTTATGCTCAGAGGAAGCATTTACCGCGTAAAATCTTCCAGGCAGCTCCGTAGCATATGCCTGCGCCCGTCTCTGGCCAAAGCTGTTTTCCAGAATCGGAAGGATCTGGAAGGTGGCATCCTCATAGCCATCTACCTTCCGCAGCATGCTGGTATAATTCATGGAGAAGCCGCTGTTGTCCAGGAAGAATACCGACTTGCCACTTGCCAGCTTAGAATCCATCTGTTCTGCTGTGGTGGTGGCAAATTCCGGATCCAGCACGCCCATCTCATAGGCACGGTTTAAGTAATCCAGAACAGCCTTGAAATTCTGGGAAGCCGGTCCAAAGATGTATTTCTTCTCGTCCTCATCGTAATACAGACCGTTGTTTCCATAGCCGGAGCCAAGCATATAGGATGTGGTCTTTAAAAGCTGCGTGGTTCCCTTTCTTCCCGTCCAGGGGATGATGCTGGGATCTGCTTCCTTAAGCTTGGCAAGGGTGTCCAGAAGCTCGTCAAAGGTCTCCGGCGTCTCCAGATTGTTCTTCTCCAGAAGATCTGTCCGAATCACCGGGCCGAAACCGTTGGCCGTCTCTTCTCTTGCAACCACGGGGAATACATACAGCTCATCATTCAGCAGATACCGCTTCATCTCCGGATACTGCTCCCAGAACTTATAGAAGTTGGGCATGGTCTCCTCATTCACATACTGCAGCAGCGGCTCAAATACGCCGGACTCGCCGTAGGTCACAATATCCGCCGTATTGGGGATATAGATAATATCCGGGAAATTGTTGGTGCCCAGCACGATGCTCTTCTTCTCGTTGTAGCCGTTTGCGGGCACGATCTGGATATTTAACTTCACATTGGTCTTCTTAAAAATCTCTTCATGGGAAGGGGCATCCTGCTTTAAGGGCTGGTTGGCATTGTCCGTCATCATAATGCTGATTTCCACCGGCTCCTCCGATACCCAGGAGCTCTTGTCCACATCCGCATCTGCAGTCTGTGCCTCACTCCCCGCTGCTCCAGTAGTTGCCGCAGCTCCTCCGCCAGATCCAGAACCTGATCCAGAACCAGATCCGGAGCATCCACCAAGAAGCATGCATCCTGCAAGAACGGCTGCCGCCGTCTGCCTTGCCGCGCGTTTGACTGTACGTTTTCTCATAATAAAACCTCCTAAAATTTATCTTTTGGTTATTGATTTTCCTTAACCCTTCACCGCACCGATCATTACACCCTTGGTAAAATACTTCTGCAGGAAGGGGTAGATCAGCAGGATGGGAATCACCGAAATAATGATGATGGCGTATTTATAATTGGTCGCCACCACATTCAGCATGCCGCTCATATCGCCGGCCTGCGCCATATCTCCGTCAATAATGATATTCCGCATGATGACCTGCACCGGATATTTGCTCTGATCATTGAGATACAGAAGCGCCGGGAAATAGCTGTTCCAGTGGGTAACTGCGTAAAAGAGCACCATAGTCGCCAGGATTGGCTTTGACAAAGGCAGCACAATCTTAAAGAAAATGTGCACATCGTTAGCTCCGTCCAGATGAGCCGACTCCACAAGAGAATCCGGAATCGCACTGAAGGAAGTACGCATAACGATCATATTGTAGGTGCTGATGGCGCTGGGCAGAATCACCGCCCACATGGTATCCATGATGTGCAGGCCATTCACCACCAGATACAGGGGGATCATGCCGCCGCTGACAAACATGGTCAGGGTGATAAACACCGTCAGCGGCTTCTTCCCGTAGAAATCCTTTCGGGAAAGGGGATAGGCGCACATGGCCGTCAGCGCCACATTCACCGCCGTTCCCACGATGGTGTAAAGAAATGTGTTCTTATATCCGGTCCAGATAGATTCCGTGTCAAACACCCGCTTGTAAGCTTCAAAATTAATTCCCCGCGGGAAAAAGGATATGGCTCCCTGATTTATGTATTCTGCTGAGCTGATGGACACGATAAACACATAAAACATAGGGTAAAACATCACAAATCCAACTGCCGCCAGAAGCAGGTAATTCACCACATCAAAGATCCTGCTTCCCAGGCTCTGGGGCTTTCTTCCCCTTACTCTCTCTTTTTTCATTGCAGCTCCTCCCCTTTACCATAAGCCGGTTTCGCTGATTTTCTTGGAAAGCTTGTTTGCCGTTACCAGAAGGATGACGCCCACCACCGACTGGAACAGGCCCACCGCTGTGGAATAGCTGTAATCCGCATTCAGAATACCTCTCCGGTATACATAGGTAGCAATGGTATCTGCCGTCTCGTAGGTTGATCCATTGTACAGCAGGATAATCTTCTCATAGCCCAGGGTCATCAGCTTGCCCACCTGCATAATCAGCATGGTAGAAATAGTCGGCACTATCGCCGGAAGGGTCACATTGCGGATTCGCTGCCAGCGGTTAGCTCCGTCAATCATGGCCGCCTCCACAATCTCCTGATCCACCGCCGTCAGCGAGGCCAGATAAATGATGGAGGTCCATCCACAGCTCTGCCAGATGCCCGAGGCCGTAAAGATCGTCCGGAAATACTGGGGATACATCAAAAACAGCACCTTCTCCAGCCCAAAGAAGGAAAGAATCTGGTTAATCAGACCATCCATGGACAGGAAGTTCGTCAGCATACCGCAGACAACCACCGTAGAAATAAAATGAGGCAGATAGCTTACTGTCTGAATCACCCGCTTAAATTTCGAATGGGTCACCTCATTCAGCATCAGCGCCAAAATAATCGGAATCGGGAAGCCAAAGATCAGGCCGTAAATATTTAACAACAGGGTGTTGCGCACCAGCTTCCAGAAATACGGGTCCATCAGGAATTTCTCAAACCATTTAAATCCTACCCAGGGGCTTCCCCACACCCCCTTTGCAATCTTGTAATCCTTAAAAGAAATCAGCACGCCGTACATGGGGCCATAGCAGAAGATGGCGTAATACAAAACCGGAAGAATCATCAGCACCCAAAGAAATTTATTCTTCTGAATCTGCTTCCATCTCTGCTTTCCCGTCATGGGAACATGCGTCTGCTTTTGCTTTCGCTTAAGTGTCTTCATCTCTTAATTCCTCTTCTCCTTTCGTTCGTCCTCCCATTTCCGAGCCCTCTTTCCGTGCCCGGTTCCTTTTCCCGTGTGGATATGGATTATGGCTCTTCCATATCCTGATACGTTATTTTTACCCCTTTTTCCGCTTCCCTGCCATCCAAAAGGATACGGAGTACGATTTTATACTTTTTGCCTCTGTTTGGACAAAATTTAAGAAAATGTTTGCTGCTTCTCCTACATTTCTCTCCGCCAGGCGGCCGCGCCAGGCCGAAAAAAAGCAACCAGTCTCCCTGATTGCTTCATTCTGCCCATTTTTTCTTAAATACGATCCTGTTGATAACGTCCGATCCCTCCCCTCCGAATCACAAAAAGCACGGCAGCCGCATCCGCTCTCCATGATACCATTGGCGTGGGCCGCACTTCAAGGCTTGACATGCAACTGAATTCTGGTAAATTGTTCCATTTTGTGTTGGTGTTCATTTAGGGAAATAAAGGACTTTATTTGCTGGCTGCTGCCTTTATCTATCTAACGCGAATGCCTTCTCCTGATTCACTTCCACGGATTCCCTTTGCTTATCCCAGAAGCATTTTCACACTTGACATATGACAAGTAATAAAATACAATTAACTTAAGAAGGAGTATAAAGGTATATGAACAGAATTATTCACGAAAAACAGGATTTGACCTATCTCTCCTGGTCCAAAATCCGAAATTTCTCCGGTACGGCCGGTTCTTTTTTGAAGGCATACTCCATGCTGGGCGGTAAGAAAACCTATTACAAGCTTTCGAATTTTGATAAAGTTAAAGGCGTGATCGGACATGAGTGCGTCAATGAAATCATCATCGATCGCCTGCTGGATATTTTAGGAATTCCCCATCTGCATTACCAGCTGATTCACGCAGATGTGATGATCGATGGCAAGCGGCAGGAGGTTTATCTCTGTGCTTCTGCGGATTTCAAGGAAAAGGGAGAAAGCAAGCTTGCGCTGGATGCCTATTGGGAAGCGGAGCACGAAGAAGGTGAATCTGCACTTGATTTCTGCATCCGGAATGGCTGGGAAGACTATATCTGCCAAATGCTGGTGGTCGATTTTCTTATTCTCAACCGCGACCGGCACGGAGCAAATATCGAAGTGCTGCGCAACAGCCGCAAAAAGACTGTCAGTCTGGCCCCCCTCTTTGACCATGGTCTTTCACTGCTGTTTAACTGTGCAGATGACGCCGCAGCTGCTGCATACGATGTTATGGCAGATCGGCGCGTCAACAATTACATCGGTTCCAGTTCCACCTGGGAAAATTTAAAGCTGATTCCAGAGGGCAAGCGCCCTCAGCTGAATGCGCTGAAGGAAAGCGACAAAAGGATTTTATTGAACGGTCTGGATGGTATTCTTTCCCAGACAATGCAGGACAAGATTTGGGAAATGATTTGGAAAAGGTGGTGCGCCTATGAAGATTTTTGCCATTCGCGATGAATCTGCCGTCAATCCAATTGACCTGGCTTATTTACTTTACTATGAATCAGAAAAGCGCTTTTATATCGAGCTTCCAGAAAATGCAGACCCCTGGGAAACTCCTCTTCTTCTTTCTTCTTTTATCAAAAAAGGTGAAACTTCCGTTAATTCGTATTGGAGCAAGCTATGGGTGCAGCAGAGAATTGTTCCCCCCGACCGGCAAAATCTTGGTCAGGTGTTAAAAGACAATCATTTAAACGAATATGACGAATTTGATTTGCTCATGCTGTCCATGGGCAGGTGCGCCCAGGATGATTACTACCTTGTGCCGATTGAGGAAAAGCAGATTTCCTCGCAAATTCAAAAGCGATTTGCCCGACGGATCGAGAATGTTGTTCCTCTGGAAAACTACGAGCTTTTAGTTTTCTTCCGGGATGGAATCGTGAAAAAATGCAGTATTAAGGAACACTTTAACGATGCGCCGTCTTTTCAGGTATTGTTCCGGAATCCATCATTTTTTTACGCCATCAATCTCCAGCCTGGCGGCCACGGTGTTGAATGGGATATTAATTTGGGCATCAGTGCTCCCACCCTGTACCAAATTGGCAAAAAGGTGCCGCTGTCAATTGCGGACTTTCAAAATTTTGTTGTGCATGGAGTTGTAAATGTGGCTGAAGCCGCGGAAATCCTGAATTGCAGCCGGCAAAATATTGATTATCTGACCAGGAATGGAAAGCTGCATCCGATTAAATCCTCTGGGAAAAACACATTGTATCTTAAAAGTGAAATTTTAAAACGGAATTGGAAATAGAGCTATATGGGAGTGCTGCTGCGGCTGCCTGGGTATCTTTGCCTACCTGACAGGGACATCATTCACAAAAGCCAGGCAGCACTTTTCCCCGGCAAAGTTTCTCCTTGTTTTCCTAGGCTTCAACTTATACCCGTATCGACTTGTTATAAAGTTAATCCGCTTTTCTCCCTTCGATAATATCTCGCCCACAAATACTGCACATTCGGATTCAGATCGCAGCTTTGGGGATTGTGAGCACACTCATGTCATTAGTTATTATGACCCCTTTAGGATTCGACCAAGACAAACTATCACATATTATTCGTTGCAATTCCTCTTTGTTGCTAATTATATATTTTTCATCTATCCATTCTTCATCTCGTATTATTAGAATAATAAATTTTTTAAGGTTTAATAATTCGAGCAAAAACAACATTACTTCATTATCAAAAAAG
The DNA here is from genome assembly GCA_017889125.1 of Lachnospiraceae bacterium. GTDB lineage: Bacteria > Bacillota > Clostridia > Lachnospirales > Lachnospiraceae > Caccovicinus. Next base: position 4,075 of record JAGHER010000056.1, on the reverse strand, counting down.
TCTTTTTTATTATTTATTAATATTTCTAGCTCTAACAAATTTCCTTCTAAATGCAATGCAACAAATTTATCTGCTAAACATTGATCACCAAGAAATCTTTTATAATATTCGTTATCTACATATTCTTTGAAAAACAGATTCGCTTTATTCGTATATCTGCGAGGATTTTGAGAATGTTTTTCCCCTCCCCAATCGACTAATATTTCATATAAATCAAGTTTACTAACTTCGCTTTTTGGCAACAATATATCAAGTATATAATCCATATTTATGTTCCTCTTACCGCTATGCTGCATCCTGGATTTTGAAATAATTCCAGCATCCCTATCCGTTTTTAATTATATATTTGGTAAATACAAGAATCAATAAAGGAGGCTTGTTCCACTTGGCAAAGTAAATCTTCCCTCATTTCATTTAATGTACAGATTTTCCTTTGAAAAACATCATCATACCCTTCAACCACAAAAATTTCCAAATGAGAAGGGGCGGCAATTTCTATCAGTCTTTCCAGGCAGTCAAAAACAATATTTAAATTATTTTCGCAGCACTGGCGGAAGTATTCTCGCTTTTTATCTCGAAACAATTCCTCATTCGTGTATTTATCATATGGAAACAATAGATCGCTGCTGTTATACTTTTGTTCAACGGAAGTTAAAGCAAATTGCACATTTCCGCAAGAATTTTGCTCGATGCACATTCTGGTTATATCCTTGTAAAAAGTTATTTCTTCATTAAACCAAAAATACACATTTTTTCGTTTTCCATAAGTTCTTATATCCTGAAGGATGTTAAGATTTAGCTCTAAATCAAAACTGCCAAATATAAAATAACTCATGCGCCTTGTCCTCTGCCTGCTCGACTTGATTTAATCATTCTAAACCATTAGAAAAAAATCTTCCAGCTCCAATAGAAATCATCAAAACGCTTGCATCCTCAAATCGTATCTCAACACTCTGCTCTTCTATGATGTAATCCACGATTATATCCCGAAAGTTGTTTTCCCATAACAATTTTCCTTTACAATCAAATCCTAAAACACATAATTCACAAACAACTATTATATTTTCAAAAAAGCTATTATATTGCAAATCATAGGCAACATGCATAGCATTCGTTATCCTATATAACAGCTCTTTTCTAAAAATATCATATACAACAATACTTGTTCCGAATCCCATAAACAGAATATGATTTTTTAAGATTATGCTTGGCTTAATTCCTAAATGATAATAGGTAAAGCCTAAATTCCCATACTCTGTTTGAATCAAATAAAATTTATTGTCCTCATTTTCATTTTCTCTTAGTACAATTTCCGTATTATCGATTAAATCCTGATATGATGAAAATTCTTTGCATTCGTAAACTCCTCGTACATATTTATAGACATCCTCCACTTTGTTCATACTGACCCTTCCTGCCTCATCCACCCAACTCGGCATTGTATGTGCAAATGCCGTTTATTTCGCAGAGTTTGGTAATCCGAGCGGCAAATACATTACCCTTTAATTCTATATTCTTCGACAAATTCATGTCTATTCCAGGATATTTTATATGCGCCTATAGTATCTGGCTCAAACTTCGGATTACTAGATTGCAGCAACGTTATTAATATACGCATTAACATACATTGATATTATTATACGATTTAACTGCTCTGGCAAAAATACTCCCGCTTCCTGAAACTAGATAAAGACTAGCAAAATCCCCCAGATGATCAGAGCAACTATTCCGGAGGGCACCACCGAACAAAGCTGCGCGAAAAGATATCCGCTTTATGTTCCTTTGCAGCAGATTCGGTTATTGTTCTTGCGATATTTAAGCTCAATTAATTTTATATCCCGTCATATGCATCCCCCAGATACACAAAATCACTCTTTAACCAAAATAGACACTTACCCCGATTGCTATATAGCTGCCACAATAATTCGGTAAATTTTTTTGCAACAACGGCACACTCTCCAACTACTCCATGTCTATCCCAGAAACTATCATAGCACTTCCCTAACCTTTCTTTTGACAAATCGATGGTAACTCCATCTTATTAGACGCTGATATATATTTTGTACTGTTCTTTGCAGTTATTTAAAAGCTTTTCTACTTTTCTTGTTTCTTCCGGAAACTCTTTACAATACTTTTTGCATATTATTGTCAAATAGTACAATAAGTCTTGATATCCGATAATTATTTCTTCCCCATTATGTAATCCAAACTCAGCGCCCTCATATTGCGGAGTATTCTCTTTATCATAATCATCTAAATCATTCCAAAACACACACGCCCCATAATTTTCTCCAAATCCCCTCCCTCTGCTTAGCCCTGTTAATACCTCCATAAACCTGGCATCACTAACCATGTCAAATACTGCTTTAATCGGGAAATGGCTTTTATTTATCAGTTCCTCATCTTCAATTCGAAATTTTTTCTTCAAAGCTTTCTCCTCGTATATAAATCATCAACCTGCTTAATAGACAATTTCATGTTACGTTGTCTCTAATCAATATTAAAAAATATAGAGAATATCATCCTCACCCTCAAGAGCTGTTGGTATAACTTTCTGCAAATTTTCGATCCTACATTTCATATAATCTAAATCTTTCCCGCACAAATTCTCTTTAGCCCAAGATAATAACAATCCTAATTCCTTTATAACAATATCTTTCTGTTCAAAATTAATTTCTGCCCCGTCTTGCATAAATTTGATGTTTAATTCCTTTATCGCCTTTTCCCAATATTTTTCATAAAATCTTTGGGATGCAATATTTTCACTTAGAACCAGTTTTGCATTTTCGTCATAAATATTACCTTCATATTTATACAACCCTACTGACATCACACTAATATATAGTTATCCTCCTCTTTTCAAAAATCAATTCTTTCCCCGTTATTTCCATCGCTACCCCCTAAAGCTTTCTTATTCCTTCACCAAAAATCTGCTTTACACTTCTACTTCTTTGCACAACAAGAAATCTACCGAAACCCCTTCAAACCGTTTTCTCATTTCCTGGTATACTTCCTTCATAATCTGCTCAACAGGGGTATCTTCATACACCTCTATAAAATCACTATATATCTCATACTGGAAGTAACACTCTCGCTGTCGTTCCCAGTCAATTTTTGCATGTTTATATTCATAAGTATCAATAAACTGCTTTGTAAAAAAGCACTCATTAAATCGATTCTATGATTTTTGGATATCTGTCTATATAGTCTAGCCTTTCCATTTTATACCATCCATCGTCTGTATCCAATATTAGCGTATTTTCATCTACAATATAAAATCGATTACCATACTCAAAGAAAGTTTTATTTTCTGTAAATGTTTGTTTTAATTGCACATGAACAAAATATTCTTTATTATTTCCCCATAAAATATCTCCACCTTGCTGTGGATATATCCGTGTATAAATTGAATATTTATCTGCGGGAATAATTCCAAATTGATATATTGGTTCTCTTAATACTACATCATCATTGATTCGTATTATTTCCTCATCATAATAAACCGTATTTCCTATATATTCATCCTGTTTTTCTCCATCACAATACCTTCCATAACCCATAAATTCAGTTATTTCCCATTTGCCCCAAAATATTTTATATTCATAATCAGATTGCATATATCCCTGCTTATCTTTATTGTGGATATGAATATACAATCCCTGGCATATAATGATAACGGTCAGTATTACAATACCTATAATATAAACGATTTCATCTTTTCTTCTATTCAACAATATAATCACCTCCAAACTTGTATTTCATCTACTACAATAAATAATTTTTCAACCCTTATCTATTTATCATAAAGGGCTTTATTATCAGGATCATAGGTGTAATAGCCAGTCCAGCCATCGAACCGCTCTATCGTCAGACGCTCATTGCCGTAGGAATATGTTGTATCCATGATACCATTGATGTTTAGCTTCATCAAGACTTCCATGTACTTCCGATAGCGTAACCTTACCTGGGGATCCACACAGGCAGACTTCACCACGGGCATTTTCTCTTCGTTCAATCTCAGCATATTCCTGCTATTGATGAATTGAAATAATATCTTGCTCCTGTCTGCCTGCTT
>JAGHER010000055.1 GCA_017889125.1 Lachnospiraceae bacterium | reverse complement strand
ATTCAGGATGTGGGAATGTATGATTTTTCGCTGTTTTTAAGCTTTGTGCGCCATGCCCTGATGCTTCGCCGACAGGTGGAATGGTGCCGCCGACTGCCGGAGGGGATTTTCCTCCAGTACGTTTTGTATCCGCGGATTAATACGGAAGGGCTGGAGGATTGCCGCCCCTTTTTCTACGGGCAGCTGAAAGAGCGGATCCAGGGGCTTTCCATGACGGAGGCAGCATTGGAAATCAATTACTGGTGCGCGGAGATTGGCACCTATCAGTCCACGGATGACCGGACGGCTTCTCCGGCGGCCTTTTACCGGGCGGGAAAGGGCCGGTGCGGAGAGGAATCCACCTTTGCCGTCACCGCCTTCCGCAGTGTGGGCATCCCAGCAAGGCAGGTGTATACGCCCCGGTGGGCCCACTGCGATGACAACCACGCCTGGATTGAAGTGTGGACGGGCGACGGCGAGGAAGAGGGCTGGCATTTCCTGGGGGCCTGCGAGCCGGAGGAGATTTTGGACAAGGGCTGGTTTACCAATGCATCCTCCCGGGCTATGCTGGTGCATACCATGACCTTTTCGGATTTTCCGGTTGGGGATGAGGTTTCTGCGGAGGATGCGAAGGAGCAGACTTCGGGGACAGAGGCAGCTTTGGAAAGTGCGGAGGTTTCTGGAAGCACAGGAGTTCCGGGGGCTGAGGCAGTTTTGGAAAATGCGGAGATTCCGGGAAGTGCAGAGATCCTGGGCGGCGAAGGCCCCGTCTTCTATTATAATGACACCGCCATTTACGCCAGAGTGAAGCGCTTTCGGATTCGGGTAGAGGACAGCCAGGGAAGGCCGGAGGAAGGCGCGGCTGTGTCGGCAAACATCCTGAATATGGCCGAATTTTACCCAGTGGCCCAGGTAAAGACGAATAAAGCGGGAGAAGCCTTCCTCACCATGGGCCTGGGGGACATCCTCATCAGTGCCGAAAAAGACGGCCGCAGCTGCCAGGCCCTGGTATCGGTGAAAAATACCGACGGCTGCGTCCTGCGGCTGCCGGATAGCGGGGCAAAGCTTCCGGCCTTTGACCGGTTGATCTTTGATCGGTGGGAGGATTTCCAGGTGGAAGCGCCGGAGGATTATCCCCTTCACCCTGCCCGTCTTACCCGGGAGCAGAAGGAGAAGAACCGGGAACGCATGAAGGAGGCAGCAGCTCTGCGCCAGAAGCGGATGCAGGACGCCTATCAGGAGGAAAAGGCCGCCGCTTATCCCGGGGAGCAGGATATACTCCGGGAAGCCGGTGGGAATTTCGCAGAGATTTACCAGTTTTTAAGCCGGGATGAGAATCCCTGGCGGGCAAAGCTTCTGCGTACCCTTACGGCAAAGGATTACCGGGATGTTAGGGCGGAGACTTTGGAAGACCATCTCCTGTCTGCCATGGCCTTTGCGCCGGAGGGTTTTGCACCGGAGGTTTTTGGGGAGGAGTTTCTCCGAGATGAGGTAGGAACGAAGGAAAATTCAGAGAATGAGACAGATAAGAAGGAAAGTTTGCAGGATGAGATGGCCCGAAATGAAAGTTCGCGGAATGAGCAGGGCGAGATTTTCACCCGCTACATCCTTTGTCCCAGGATTCGCTATGAGGAGCTGACCAATTTCCGCAGCTTTATTGAAGAGTGGTTCAGTCCGGCAGAAAAGGCGGCTTTTCGCAGCTGTCCGGATTCCATCTGGGAATACATCCAGTCAACCCTTTCCTGGGAGCCGGAGCTGGATTACGGTTCTCTCTTTGCCTCCCCAGCCGCTGCCCTTCGCCTTGGGCGGGCTAATGAAACCAGCCGGAAAATTCTCTTTGTTTCCATCTGCCGGACTTTGGGAATCCCGGCAAGGCTTAATCCGGTGAATCTTGACTGCGAGATTTATGAAAATGGAGACTTCCGCAGGGTTTGCGGGAAGATGGGAGAGAAGGAAGCAGATGAGCGTCATGGATTTAATGCTACGGATTCGACGGTGAGCCCGGCGGAAAATCCAACTGCGTCATCACCGGCGGCTCCGGCTCAGATAACCCTCATTGCAGAGGACGCCTCCCAGTGGAAATATTACCAAACCTGGACCATCGGCCGATGGCAGGAGAACCGCTTTATATCTTTAGACTACAGCGATGCAGCGTTTAAGGATAGAAAGCTTTCCCTGACCCTTGCCCCTGGCCGTTACCAGATCCTCACCACCCGCCGCCTGCCCAATGGAAATCAGCTGGCGTCCCGATACTGCTTTTTTGCAGAAGTGGAAGACCGCAAAGCGATTCCCCTGCGTCTCCGGCAGGCCGATGCAAATGACCTGCTTATGGATCATCCGGTAGAGGATTTTACCGTGACCATATTAAATAGAAGAAACGGAAAAGAAGAGGCTGCATCCATCTCCCAAATCCTCAAAGGAAGCGTAAATCTTCTGGCTTTCCTGGCAGAGGGACAGGAGCCCACAGAGCATGTGCTCAATGAGCTTCTGGAGGAGCGGGATGCCCTGCGCAGGCAGGAACCCCAGGTACTTTTCCTTCTTTCTGACAAAGAGGCATTGGAAAATGTTACCCTTAAGAAGGTGCTGGAGGCCATGCCGGAGATTCAGACTGCCGTGGCGGATTTCGATGAGCTGGCAGAGCCTCTGGCCCGGCGGCTGTACGTGGATCCGGACAAGCTTCCCCTCCTGGCGGCCATGGGCGCAGACAGCCACGCCTTTTACGCCTGCAGCGGCTATAATGTGGGAAGTGTAGCGCTGATCACAAAGCTGATGGGGGTAAAAAGAGAGAAGGATAGCGGACGCCGGTAGGGTTTCCAATGACCTGACATCATCTCCTTTACATCATCTCTTTTACACCATCTCCCGGTTCTTCCGATAGCGGCTGGGGGACACGCCCTTCACATGCCGGAAGGCATCGCCAAAGTAATTGCTGTCCCCGAAGCCGCATTCTAGGGCAATGTCGGTGATAGAGCGGTTCGTATCCAGCAGCAGGCGGCAGGCATGCTGGATACGGATATGGGTCAGATATTCCTTAAACCCAAAGCCCGTCACCGCCTTAAACCGCTTGGAAAGATAAGAACGGCTGATGTGGAGCCGGTCGGCAGTCTCCTCCAGCGTGAGCCGTTTGCGGAAATTTTCATAAATATAGGTGACTGCCTGCTGAATCAGCTGGTTGGTCTCGTCAAAATCCTTCACCACATCCTGGCCCAGCTGGCGGCAGCGGATAATAAAGAGAATCACCTCCATCAGCTTGGTCTGAATGACGGCGGCGGACAAAAGGTCAGGATTTTCCGATTCGGCCAGCATCTGTTCCATAAAGGACTCCAGATACTCCCGCCGCTTTTCCGGGATGGAAATGACGCCGGGGGAGAGAGAATCTGCCAGGAGCTGCCCGTCCACCAGCTGCCGCAGCCATTCCAGGCGGGGTTCCTTAAAGCAGAGGACAAATCGCTCGCTGTAGCCCGTTTCCGGATAGGTGCTCTTGTGCAGCTCTCCCTTGGGGATAATCACCAGGTCGCCCCGGTTCAGCCGGTAAATATTGTGCCCGGCGAAAAAGGTACAGTCCCCGTTAATCAGGTAAAAGATTTCATAATAAGGATGGACATGGGTATCCTGCCGCCCCTGGCTCCGGTCTCTCCTGACCTTGGTGATCCGAAAATCGGCGTGCATATCGGAAAATGGTTTGGAAACAGCAGTGCTCATAAGCTGGCCTCCTTTCACAAATAGATACTTTTTCTGTAATTATCCCTGCAAAGTGCGGATATTTCCGTAGTATTCACAGTCTTTTTGTGCTATTGTAAGTAACATACAGGATTTACCTGAATTTGTCAAGAGAGCAAAAGGAGTGTGTGATTATGGCTAAACCCATCAGTGAAAGCCGGAGAAAAATGATCCTGGAGGGGAATCTGGTTCACGCCGTTCTCCTTCTGGCCGTGCCGGTTATGCTGAACAGCTTTATTCAGTCATTGTATAATCTTACAGATACTTATTGGCTGGGCAAAATCGGGACCCAGTCCCAGGCAGCCATCACCCTGGTTTCCCCGGTGCAGAATATCCTGATTAATTTCGGTGCAGGAATTACCACTGCGGGGGCCATTTTGATTTCGCAGTACCTGGGCGCCAGAAAGGATGAGGAGGCCGGGGTAATGGCCAACCACATCTGCCTGTTTTCCATGATATTTGCCCTGGTGTGCGCCGCCGTTTCCTGGCTGATTACGCCAGGCGTGGTGCGCTGGCTGGGAGCCGACGGGGAGATTTACGTGGGCGGTGTATCCTACCTGCGGATTGTGGTGCTGGATCTGCCCTTTTTATTTCTGATTAATCTTTATACCTCGGTAAAGCAGGCCCAGGGCGACACGGTAAGGCCCATGCTGCTGAACCTGTTAGGTGTTCTCATCAATATGCTTCTGGATCCCCTGCTTCTGCTGGTTTTCTCCATGGGAATCTCCGGCGCGGCCATCGCCACCATGGGGGCAAAGGTTCCCGGCGCCGTCATTGCCCTGATTATGCTCAGGCGCCCCGGCCAGCTGGTGCGGCTGAATTTTAAAGGCTTCCGCCTGGAAAAGGATAAGGTCTTGTCCATCTTTCGGATCGGCCTTCCCACGGCGGTAGGAGGAAGCACTATGCAGCTTGGCTTTCTGCTGATGACGAAAAATGTCCAGGCCTACGGCGCGGCAGCCACCACGGCTTACGGAATCGGCAACAAGATCAACAGCCTGATTACCCTTCCCGCCAACGGCATTGGCTCGGCTCTCTCCACCATCGTGGGGCAGAATTACGGTGCGGGAAATATCCGGCGGGTGAAAAAGTCCTACCATCTTGCCCTGACCATAGGAGCTGTCTTTCTCTTCGTCTGCGGCATGGTGCTGTCCCGGCCCTTTGTGGCGGAGCCTATGGTTCGGTTCTTTACGGCAGATGAGGAGGTCGTGCCCCTGGCGGCGGAGTTTTTGTCCCTGATGGCGTTCTTCTGCTGGAGCAATGCCTTTTACAATGTGACCCAGGGCCTTTTCCAGGGAAGCGGCCATACGCTGGTCACCATGACCGTGGACGCAGCCCGGATCTGGGGCTTCCGTTTCCTTACCCTGTGGTTCTGCTCCAGCGTGCTGCACATGGGCGTGGAGAGCATCTGGTACTCGGTGGTTGTCAGCAACGGCATCTCCGCCCTGATTTTGTATCTGCTTTACTGGACGAAGATCTGGGAGCGGAAGACAGTACATCTGGAAAAGAAGCAGAGCGGCCGCCTGCTGCTGAATTGACTTTCCATACCGGGACAGATATAATGAATTTAATACGCTGGAGAATTTTAGCAGCGGAGAGTTCAGATATTGCAGCAATTAGATGCAGCAGCAAAAGCGGTTCCGCAATTTCCACAGCGGCGATGCCTAACAGCATCCTTGGCTGCGGCAGGCGGAGGAAGGAGTAGAGTATGGATCAGGTTACATTAGGAAGAACCGGGATAACCGTGCCGAAAAATGGCTTCGGCGCGCTTCCCGTACAGAGGGTTAATATGGAGAAGGCGGTCTGTCTTCTGCGGAAGGCCTATGAGGGCGGCTTCCGCTTCTTTGACACGGCAAGAAGCTATTCCGACAGCGAGGAAAAGCTGGGAGAGGCCCTGGCAGATGTGCGGAAGGAGATTTATCTGGCGTCCAAAAGCCCATCGGGAAATGCCGACGGCTTCTGGAGGGATCTGGAGACCACGTTAAAGAATCTGAAAACCGATTATCTGGACATTTACCAGTTTCACAATCCGGCATTCTGCCCCAAGCCCGGCGATGGAACCGGTCTTTATGAGGCAATGGCTAAGGCCAAAGAGCAGGGAATGGTGCGCCACATCGGCATCACCAACCACCGCCTGAATGTGGCAAAGGAAGCCATCGAAAGCGGCCTGTACGAGACGCTGCAGTTCCCATTTTCCTATCTGGCGGCAGCGCCTGACCTGGAGGTAGTAGAGCTTTGCCGGAAGGCAGACATGGGCTTTATCGCCATGAAGGCCCTGTCCGGCGGCCTGATTACCAACTCAGCGGCGGCCTATGCGTATATGCGGGACTTTGAACACGTGCTTCCCATCTGGGGCATCCAGAGAGAGCGGGAGCTGGATGAATTTTTAGCCTATATGGACAATCCGCCGGAAATGACGGAGGAGTACCAGGCGCTGATTGACCATGACCGGAAGGAGCTTTCCGGAAACTTCTGCCGGGGCTGCGGCTACTGTATGCCCTGCCCGGTGGGCATCGAGATCAATACCTGCGCCAGGATGAGCCTTCTCATCCGCCGTTCCCCCTCCGAAAAACAGCTGACGCCGGAGGCCAGGGCCATGATGGATAAGATCAAAGACTGCCTCCACTGCCGCGCCTGCGCATCCAAATGCCCATACGGCCTGGACACGCCTGCGCTTTTGGAAGAGAATTACAAGGATTATCTGGAGATTCTGGCGGGGAAGGAATTTTAGAAGATTGTCCATGCTGGCAAATGCCAAAGCGTATTATGATAAAGGCGCGAAAAAAGACGCAGCCTTCTTTTGCGGAGCGGCAATTTTCATCTATGTGGTTACCGCCTTTAATTTAATTAGCAGGCTTTTGTAGCTTCCCATCAGCTGTCCAATATTATTTTCGATGATCCAAAAGGATGTTCCATCCGGCTCCATGGAGACCGTAACGGACTTGGGTTCCCCTGGTCTCCGGGAGCTGGTGGAATACCGCATAGCAAATCTTTACTCAATCCTTACTAAAGCCCTTTCCTAATTAGATAAGAAAGCTCACTTTGATGCTTTTTCTTGTATCTAAATCATTTGATTCCTGCTGGATAGGATTCGCTTTTTCCATTTCAAAACACTTTTCGCAATAGTTGTGCCTCATACAGTGCCCAATCCGTTCATAAAATTTTATATTTTTCGTAAAAAACTTCATTTTTTCGTTAGGATGAAATGCTTTCTTTGACACTTGCTGTGCTATACTGTCCTCAATGAAGGCGGTTCGGCTGTAAATTAAAGTACACTTTGGTTTACGGTCGGATTATTAGCTTTTTTCCTTTTATTGGCCCCACTTTAGGGCCTTTTTCTTTTGTTTTCTTATCTTTTTTCGGGATTTTTTCTGATTTTCTCCCACTTTCCATGAGACAGAAGGGTGTAAACCAAAGTGTACTCAAGTTGACAGTTTTACCGTCGGGGAAAGGAGGGGCTTCTGTGAAAGAACGGCCATATACCGGCTTTTATGCCCGGTTTTTAGGCGGCTATTCCCTGAATTATTACGGCCGGGACATCCGGCTGGACACCAATATGAAGAGCAAAGCCATGCAGATCTTCCTGATGCTGCTAAAAGCCGGGGACGAAGGCATGGCACGGGATGTGCTTTTGAAGGCGGTTCAGACCGGCGAAGATGACCCGGAGCGGCAGATGAGCAACCTGCGCCAGCAGATCTACCTTCTGCGGAAGGCCGTAGCCCGGTCAGACTTTCCCCATGGACAGTACATTGTCCTGGAAAAGTCCAGGTATTACTTCTCCACCGATTATCATGTGGACACCGACACCGGCTATCTGGATAAGCTGCTCCTGCCCATCCGAAACGGGCCGGAGAAGGTGGGGAAGGCAGAACAGGACGAGGAGGAAGCCCTCCTGATGGACTTCTGCCAGCATTACACCGGCGAATTTCTCCCCATGCTAAGCGGTGAAGAATGGGCCACAGTGGAAGCGGCCTATTACCAGAAATGGTATTTCCACTGCTTAAACCGCCTCTGCGGGATCCTAAAAAAGCAGGGACGATATGAGACGATGCTGGAGCTTTGCTCCGCCGCCAGCCAGATGCATCCTT
>JAGHER010000054.1 GCA_017889125.1 Lachnospiraceae bacterium | reverse complement strand
CCGGAAGGGGTGTCTTCTCCATGGCCTCCAGAAGAGGGCCGCAGTCGTAGCCATCCACTACCTTACCGTACACCCGGAACGCCGGGTCCGTCACTCGTTTGATCTCCATGTCAATGCCTCCTATCTATGTTTTTATTTTTGTTCTGCAGGCACATGTTCCGCCCGCAGAAATGCAGAAATCCGCAAATTTACAGCCCTGCAAGCTCCTTATACCGCTCCTTCAAATCCCCATACAGCTTCTTATACAATGCATGATATTTGCTGTAAGTCTCTGCCTCATCATCCTTCGGCCCGGTCACCTTATCCGGGGAAATCAGCGCCTCGCAGGCCGCCTCCACGCTCTCATAAATGCCGCAGCCCACACCGGCCAGAATAGCCACGCCCAGAGCCGGCCCTTCTGACTGCTCCACTGTCTTTACCGGGCAGCCGTAAAGATCCGCCAGCATCTGCCGCCAGATGGGGCTCTTTCCGCCGCCGCCGCAGGCCATCATCTGGTCTACCTTTACGCCCATCTCCTCCAGGATGTCATTGCAGTCCGCCAGAGAATAGGAAACACCTTCCATAACTGCCCGCAGCAGGTGGGCCTTGGTATGCATAGCCGAAAGGCCGAAGAACACGCCCCGGCAGTCCGGATCCAGATGAGGCGTCCGCTCGCCCATCAGGTAGGGCAGATAAATCAAACGCTCGCTTCCCGCAGGAATCTTTGCCACATCCTGATTGATTAAATCATAAGAATCCACGCCCAGCTTCTCTGCTTCTGCCACGTAATCCTGGCAGAACTGATCCCGGAACCACTTCAGAGAAAGTCCGGCTCCCTGGGTCACGCCCATCACATGCCAGGCTCCCGGCACCGCACAGCAGCAGGTATGTACCCGGCCCTTGGGGTCGATGGTCACCTGGCTGCTGTGGGCAAATACCACGCCGGAAGTGCCGATGGTGGTAAATGCCGTTCCATCCTTCACCACGCCGGTGCCCACAGCAGCAGCCGCATTGTCCCCGGCGCCGCCCACCACGGCTGTCTCCACAGAAAGGCCTGTCGCCTCGGCAATCTCCGGCAGAAGATGGCCCGTCACCTGGCAGGACTCATACACCGTCCCCAGCCATTCCTCCGGAATGGAAAGCTTCTCTAACACTTCCTTTGACCAGCACCGCCCCGGCACATCCAGAAGCTGCATGCCGCTGGCATCAGACACCTCCGTAGCAAACACGCCCGTAAGCACATAGCGGATGTAATCCTTCGGCAAAAGGATATGACGGCATCTGGCGTAATTATCCGGCTCATTCTTCCGTACCCAGAGAATCTTTGCCGCCGTCCATCCGGTAAGAGGCGGGTTCGCCGTAATGGCAATCCACTTCTCCTTCGGCATGATGGAAAGCATGTCCTCCACCTCTGCCCCTGTCCGCTGGTCGCACCAGATGATGGACGGCCGGATCACCTGCCCCTCCTCATCCAGCATAACCAGGCCGTGCATCTGGCCGGAGATGCCGATTCCCTTAATGTCTGCGCTGTCCGCCCCAGACTCAGCCTTAACCTTAGCCAGAGTTTCCAGAACCGCATCCCGCCAGTCCTCCGGCCTCTGCTCTGCCCAGCCATTCTGCGGCTGGTACATGGGATACTCCCGCGACGCCGAAGCTACCACCTTTCCCGTCTCATCGAAAAGCACCGTCTTCGTCGCCGATGTTCCCACATCAATTCCGATTAAATAGTTCATTTCCGCTTCCTCCTGTCCAAATCACATATCCTGCCGAAACCGGCGCTGGTACAATGACCGCTTTGCAGTCATTATACCATGCCCTCTGCACCGTTTCAATTTTTCTACTTGTGATTATAGTATAAATGGGCAAAAAAAACGTGCTGTTAATTGTCGGATTAACAGCACTTTCTTGCACTTTTTCATTTTTCTCAATCATGACCAGCCATCGCCCCACTCTGCCCCGCCAAATTCTTCCGATACTCACTTGGCAAACACCCATACCGCTTCTTAAAGGCCTTGGCAAAGGCCCTCCCGTCAGGGAACCCATGGTCCAGGGCAATCTCCCCGATCTCCCGGTCGGTGTTGATCAACTCCCGCACCGCATACTTTACCCGCAGGTCAATCAGGTAGGTGCGGTAGTTCACCTGGGCATATTTCTGAAAGATTCTGGAGAGATACGTGGGCGAAAAGCCAAACCGGCTGGCCACCTGCTCCAGCCGGATATCCTCCCGGTAGTAGGTCTTCATAAAGTCCGTCACCTGGGACAGCTTATCCAACTGCTTTCGCTGCCGCACTACCTCCGCGTCCAGCTTCTCTTCCTTAAATTCCGTCACCATCAGGTACAAAAGCTGGTAAAATTCGCCTTTCACCCGCAGAAGGTAGCCGTAATTTTTCCCTTCATATGCCTGGAACATGTCGGTAACCAGCTCCACCAGCCGGGCCCGGGCGCCTTCCGTGCCCCGGCCAAAGTTAATGTAGGGCGCTTCCTCCTTGTAATCCTCGAAGGCCTCCGCCGGGATCTGCAGGACGATAGTCAGGTTGGGATCGGGACAGTCTATGGAGTGGATCTCATTGGCATTGACGATCACAAACTCCTGCTCTCCCAGGGAAAAATACCGGGAATTAATGTAAAAGCCGATGGTCCCCTCCAGAACCAGGAAAAGCTCCACCGACTGGTGCCAGTGCTTGGTTACCTTATAATTCCCGTCCTTTCCCTCAAAGATAAACATGCGGAAGGGCAGGCCTTCATTGGGCATAACAACCTCATAACGAAAATCCATATCCTCATCCCTGCTTTCTCTGCCGCCAGACCTGCGGCGCTGTACCGCCTTCCAGGCTCTCCTGGGCCAGATTTTCTGTGCTGAATTTCCCTGTCCAGGCTGCTCGCGCACGCGACTGCCATTCCAGGCCGTCCTCTCTGCCGCCAGACCTACGGCGCTGTAACAGTCTTCCTGCACGGCCATTCATGCACTGTCATTCCAATGCCAAACTGCTCGCGCCTGCAATTCCAAACAAAATCCTATTTCGAAACCTCCAACCGCACAATCGCCCGCTTCAAAGCCATCTCCGCCCGGGCCATATCCACCTCCGGGCTTCCGGACTTCAGCCGCCGCTCCGCCCTTGCCTTGGCCTCCTTTGCCCGGTTTTCGTCAATGTCCTCCGGCCACTCAGCCACCTCCGCTAAGATGGTCACCTTCTCCGGAAGGACCTGGATAAAGCCGGACATGAGGGCAGCCTCCCTAGGGCCATCCTCCTGGTGAATAGTCAGGATTCCCGGGGAAACTACCGCCGTCAGCGGAATATGCCTGGCGTAAATGCCCATCTGCCCCTCTGTGGTGGTCAGCTCCACCATCTCCACCGGCTGATCGTAAAAGATCCTGTCCGGCGTAATAATCTGCAGCGTAAAGAGCTCTGCCATAGACACTCCTCCTACTTCATCCTGGCCAGAACATCATCCATGCTTCCTGCATTTAAGAACAGATGCTCCGGAATCTCATCGTGCTTTCCTTCCAGGATTTCCTTAAAGCCCTGAATCGTATCAGACAGAGGCACGTATCTGCCTTCCAGGCCGGTAAACTGTCCCGCCACAAAGAATGGCTGGGAGAGGAACCGCTGGATCTTTCTGGCTCTGGCCACCGTCAGCTTGTCCTCCTCAGAAAGCTCATCCATACCCAGCATGGCGATAATATCCTGAAGCTCCTTATATTTCTGCAGCACCTCCTGCACCCCTCTGGCCACCTGATAATGCTCCTCGCCCACGATTCTGGGATCCAGAATCCGGGAGGTGGATTCCAGCGGATCCACCGCCGGATAAATTCCCAGCTCCACGATGGAACGGGAAAGTACGGTAGTGGCATCCAGATGGGCAAAGGTGTTTGCCGGAGCCGGGTCAGTCAGGTCATCGGCCGGCACGTAAACTGCCTGCACGGAAGTAATGGAACCGTTTCTGGTGGAAGTGATCCGCTCCTGAAGAGCGCCCATCTCCGTCTGCAGGGTGGGCTGATAGCCTACTGCCGAGGGCATACGGCCAAGAAGTGCCGACACCTCAGAGCCTGCCTGGGTGAAACGGAAAATGTTGTCGATAAACAGCAGCACATCCTTGCCGCCGTGGTCGCGGAAATACTCCGCCATAGTCAGTCCCGTAAGGCCCACACGCATACGTGCTCCCGGCGGCTCATTCATCTGACCGAAAACCATGGTGGTCTTATTGATAACGCCGGACTCCTTCATCTCGTAGTAAAGGTCATTGCCCTCACGGGTGCGCTCGCCTACGCCGGTAAATACCGAATAGCCGCCGTGCTCCGTGGCGATATTGCGGATCAGCTCCTGAATAAGCACTGTCTTTCCCACGCCTGCGCCGCCGAAGAGGCCGATCTTTCCGCCCTTCTGATAGGGGCAGAGAAGGTCTACGACCTTAATTCCCGTCTCTAAAATCTCCGTCTCCGTGGACTGCTCCTCGAAGGTCGGGGGCTTGCGGTGAATGGGAAGATGCACCTTTGCCTCAGGAGCAGGCTGATTGTCAATGGGATCTCCTAATACATTAAAGATGCGTCCCAGGGTCTCCTCGCCCACCGGGACGGTGATGGGCGCACCGGTAGCCTCCGCGTCCATCCCTCTCACCAGCCCGTCCGTGGGGCCCATGGCAATGCAGCGGACCGTATCATCGCCCAGGTGCTGGGCCACCTCCGCCACCAGCCGGCTGCCGTCCTTTCTGACGATATGAATGGCGTCATTGATTTCCGGCAGATGGCCCTGACTGAACTTGATATCCAGAACCGCGCCGATAATCTGCGTGATTCTGCCTTTATTTTGCTCTGCCATCTTGTCTCTCCTTTTCCTTTATGCGCCGTCCATACCATCAGCCGATGGCGTTGGCTCCGGCGATAATCTCCGTCAGCTCCTGGGTGATGGAAGACTGACGGGCCTGATTGTACTGGAGACTCAGCTCCTCGATCATCTCCTCCGCATTGCTGGTGGCGGAGTCCATGGCCGTCATGCGGGCGCCGTTTTCGCTGGCTGCCGCCTGCAAAAGCCCTCCGTAAATCAGGCTGCTCATATATTTCGGTATGATTGCGCTCAATACCTCGTCCTCATTGGGCTCATAATTCATCATCAGCTCATCGTGGCTTAAGTCATTTTCCGGGTCTGACGCATCCAGGGGCAGAAGCTTTACCAGCTTCGGCACATGAACCACCGTATTCTTAAAAAAGGTGTAGGCCAGATAGATTTCCCCGATCTTTCCCCGGGAAAATGCATCCAGAAGCTCATAGGTGATATCGGAAGCATCCCGGTACATGGGCTGGTTAATGACCTCCGAATAATCTGCCTTGATGGTATATCCCTTTCGCACCAGCCCGTCCTTTCCCTTGCGGCCAATGGCATACACATAGGTATCTGCCGCCGGAAGGGCCTCGCTCTGGGAAACCAGCCGGACAATATTGTTATTATAGCCGCCGGCCAACCCTCTGTTGGAGGTGATGACCACCACCGCCTTCTTATTTGAAGCGCCGGTCTTCAGGTATTTATGGTCCAGCTTCCCGGACCTGCGCAGTATGGAGCGGATGGTGTCATACATCAGATCAAAGTAGGGTGCGGACTCCTCAGCCCTCTCCCTGGATTTCTGCAGCTTTACTGTAGAAACCAGCTTCATGGCCTTGGTAATCTGCTCCGTGCTCTGAATGCTGGCACGCCTCCGCTTAATATCTCTCATGGACGCCATTGCTTCACCTGCTTTCTAGCGCTGCTCTTTGCACTGGGAAATGGCCTTGATGAGAAGTTCCTCCGTCTCCGGCGTCATCTCCTTCTTTTCCCGGATAGACTTAGGAATCTCCGGATACTTTTCATCGATAAACTTCAGAAGATCCTTCTCAAAAGCCTGTATCTCCGAAACAGGGATATCCAGCAAAAGCTTCCTGGTGGCCGCGTAAATGATGATGACCTGGTACTCTACCGCCATAGGCTGATACTGGGGCTGCTTTAATACTTCCTGGATCCGTTCGCCCTGAGCCAGCTGCTCTCTGGTGCTGGCGTCAAGCTCCGAGCCAAACTGGGCAAAGGAAACCAGCTCACGGTACTGGGCCAGTTCCACACGGATGGGCGCCGCGATCTTCTTCATGGCCTTTACCTGGGCCGCGCCGCCTACACGGGACACGGAAAGACCTGCATTGATGGCCGGACGGAAGCCGGAATTAAACATCTCCGTCTCCAGATAAATCTGGCCGTCGGTAATGGAAATCACGTTAGTGGGAATGTAGGCGGACACGTCTCCCGCCTGGGTCTCGATGATGGGAAGGGCCGTAAGAGAGCCGCCTCCTAACTCATCAGAAAGTCTGGACGCCCGCTCCAAAAGCCGGGAATGCAGGTAAAATACGTCGCCGGGATAAGCCTCACGCCCCGGCGGTCTCCGAAGCAGCAGGGACAGGGTACGGTAAGCCGCCGCGTGCTTGCTTAAGTCATCATAGACCACCAGCACGTCCTCTCCGTTCTCCATCCATTCCTCTCCGATAGCACAGCCAGCGTAGGGCGCAATAAACTGCAGGGGCGCCAGATCCGAAGCGGTGGAAACCACCACCGTGGTGTAATCCATGGCGCCGAACTCCTCTAACGTCTTTACAATATTGGCAACCGTGGAGGCCTTCTGTCCAATGGCCACATAAATGCAGTGGACGCCCTGGCCTTTCTGGTTAATAATCGTGTCAATGGCGATGGCCGTCTTTCCCGTCTGCCGGTCGCCGATAATCAGCTCACGCTGTCCGCGGCCGATGGGAATCATAGCATCGATCGCCTTGATGCCCGTCTGCAGGGGCGTATCCACGGACTTCCGGTCGATTACGCCGTGAGCCACACGCTCCACCTGGCGGAACTTATCCGTCTGGATGGGGCCCTTGCCGTCGATGGGCTGTCCCAGGGCATTCACCACCCGTCCCGTCAGGGCGTCGCCTACGGGCACCTCCACCACGCGGCCGGTGGTCTTTACCTGGTCACCCTCGCGGATGGCAGAAGTGTCGCCCAGCAGCACGGCGCCTACATTGTCCTCCTCCAGGTTCTGCACCATGCCATAAACCTCTCCCGGGAATTCCAGAAGCTCTCCCTGCATGGCATTTTCCAGACCATGGATGCGGGCAATGCCGTCCGCCACCTGGATCACCGTTCCCACATCCGCCACCTCCAGCTTCGTGGAATACCGGGCAATCTGTTCTTTGATCACCGAACTGATCTCTTCTGGTCTTAAATTCATAACTGCGGTTCGCACCTTCTTTCCTTTTTAATCAAGCTGGAGGCCCAAAAGCTCCTTCTCCAGCCGGTGTAACCGGGTCCGGATACTGGAATCCACCACCCGGTCTCCGATGCGGAGCACCATGCCGCCAATCAGCGAGGGATCTACGGCAAAATGCATCTCAAATTCCACATAGGATGTGGTCGCTAAAAGCTTATCCCGAACCTGAGCCTTCTGCTCTTCAGTCAGGCTGACAGCGCTGGTCACCCATGCGGTTCCGATTTTCTTATATTCCATGACCTGATGGATAAAGGCATCCAGGATCTGCGGAATTTCCTTCTGCCGTCCCTTCTCCTGGACGGTAATGAGAAATCCCATCATATCCGGAGAAACCCGCTCAGCAAAAACCGCCTTTAACACCGACAGCTTTTCTCCGTCGGCCACATTGGGATTCTCCAGAAACGCAGACAGCTCCGGGTTCTCCCGCCAGATCTCCTGCAAGGCCCGGGCCTCTTCGTAAAGGCGGTCCGTCTCATTTCCCTCCAAAGCCGCCGCCATCAGGGCATCCCCATATACCTTGGTCACTGTAGCCATGTATTCTCACCTATTTCCTTCAGCGTCTCGTCAAACAGACGGTCCTGCATAGCCGGATCGATGGAAGCCGTCACCAGCTTTCCGGCCATCAGAGAGGCAACGGAGATCATCTCCCGCTTCATCTCATCCCGGGCCTTCTGGCGCTCTAACTCTGCCTGGCGGTTTGCCCGCTCCACGATTCTGGCTGCCTCGTTTCTGGCCTCCGCCAGAATGTCCGCCTCCTTAATCTTCGCCTTCCTCCTGGCATCCGCCAGGATTCCGTCGGCCTCCGTCTGGATCTCCTTCAAGCGGTTCTCGTACTCTTCCTTAAGCGCTTTGGCCGCCTTCTGGTTATCCGCCGCCTCAGCCAGCTGTCCCGCGATTCTCTGCCGTCTTTTCTCCAGGAAATCCTGCACGGGATTAAAGAGAAAATAAGACAGGAAAAAGAACAGGATGAAAATATTGATTCCCATCAGCACCGCGTCATGAATCAGCTGCCAGTCGAAGCCGATAATTCTTAAAAATTCCTCCAAGGCCTTCCCTCCTTTCCTGCTTTGGCACACACAATCAAGCCGCCGCCCCGTTCATCAGGGCAGCAAACCGCGCGCGGCCCGCAGATTTTTGTCTCTGCATCCTTCGCTAAGGAAAGAAATCAGCCAAAGGGCTTTACAAACATCAGGATAATGGCCACAACCAGGCCGTAAAGACCGGTGGTCTCCGCAACTGCCTGACCTAAAAGCATGGTAGAAGTAATGTCCGACTTTGCTCCCGGATTCCGTCCTACTGCTGACGCGCCGTATCCGGCAGCGATACCCTGTCCGATACCAGGTCCGATACCGGCGATCATCGCCAGGCCTGCACCGATTGCAGAACAACCATAAATAAAGTCCTGTCCAGAAAAATTCATAAGAGTCCCTCCTGTTAATAAATATTTTGGTTTATTTTTTACTCCATCTTGTCATTAATATATACCATGGTCAGCATACAGAATACATAGGTCTGAATGCACCCGGAAAACAAATCGCAGTACACATGAAGCGCCGCGGGAATTCCGATATTGGCAAAAATAGGCATCATCCCGTACCACAGTCCCATAATAATCACGCCGGACAAAAGGTTGGCAAACAAACGAAGTGATATCGATATGGGGTTTGCCACCTCACCGATGAGATTAATGGGAAACAAAAGCGGTATCGGCTCAAACAGGCTGGTAAAATGCCTGACTCCCCGGTTCTTGATTCCCTGGTACTGCACGATTCCGAAGGTAACCATTCCCAAAAGGAAGGTCACGCCGTAGTCCGCCGTAGGCGCCCTCAGCCCCAGAAGGCCGCTGAGATTGCAGAAAAGGATCACAAGGAAAATGGTGCCGATGTAATTGGCAAACCGCCTTGCGTTCTTCCCCAGGATTCCCTGGGTCATCTTTTCCAACATCTCCACCCCCAGCTCCAGAATATTCTGGAAGGTGCCCGGCACATCCGTAGCCCGCTCCATGGTCCGCTTTGCCAGGATGGCAAGGACGATCAGAATCAGGGAGATGATCATCATGCCGATGGTGGTGGTGGTGAGCCACAGCTCATGGCCGCCGATGGTGTACTTAACCACGCCGTGGATCATAAAATCCGGCTCGCGCTGCACTGCCGCACCTGCCGCCATGCCCGCTGCCATGCCAAGTCCCATACCTATTCCTCCTTTCTCTCCGGATTATTATTTTCTTGTAAGGCGGGGGTATCCGATTCATGAGCGATATCTGCCGGGTCGGCCCCGTCCAGGTCCGGCACAGCCTCTCCCACATCGCGGCTTCGAAACAGCACCGGCTGCAGGTACGCCCCGGCCTTAAGCCCCATGACCCCCAGCACTACCCCCAGGGCATTGATCTGGGGAATTTTCCACAGGATAACCGCCAGAAGCACAAAAAAGACCAGCTTCCGGAGGATGGAATGAACCAGCATGGTCTTATTGGCATAGGCTTCGTTTCCGCTGCTCAGCACCCGCTCGGTAATCACCGCCATGTGAAACAGCATAAGCTCCGCACAGACGGCGCCAAGAAGCACACCAAGAAGCACGGAAGAGCGGGTCCATCCCAATGCGGGAGCCAGTATAAAGCCGACGGCTGCCAGAAGCAGATTCCACAAAAAAATACCCGCCGACATCTGCAAAAACAGCTGCTTTGTCCTATCCGTCAAGTCTGTCCGTCCCGCCTTTCTGCTCGTCTTTCCCCGGCCCGCCGCCGGTCTCCGGGAGACTCTCTTTTAAGGAAACGCCGGTTAACGAGCGTCCCGCCTCATCCCGTCCCAGCACGCGGCTGGGCTGCTTGGGGCGGCTTACCGCCGGCTTATCCCTTCGCCTGCGGCGCTCCTCCTCTGCTTCCTTCTCCTGCCGGTCATCCTTTTCTCCGGCTGCCAGGGTCATCTTCACCATCTGCCAGCCGCAGCGGCCTCCTGCCAGGATACCGATGATCACAAAAAAAAGCAGGGTTTTCGTCTTAAAATGAGTGTCTACCCAACAGCCTACAAATATACATAAAAAAACAGGTGTCATCACGCTGATACCGAGCTGGGTTACCATAGCAAGGCTGCGGAACACCTGCTTCTTGTATCTCATGATTTCACCTGCTTTCCTACGATAACTGCATATAGCGTATTATAAACATTTTTTTAACTCCTTGTCCAGTATTTTTTACGCATTTAACAGTTTATTCATAATTATTCGGTGTTTTTTGGACATTTTGTCACTATTTATCGATTATTTTTCAGCTGTCTCCATTTCCTCCAGCTTCTTTGCCACCACAATCAGTCGGCCGTCCTGGTGGGTATATTCACAGGTAATCAGGCTCAGGAGATGATCTCCCCACTGGGCATCCACCCCGGTATCATAGACCGACTGGGCCTTTACATAAGAAACATAATTGTTAAAGGCCTCCTCATTCCCTGCAGAAATCCAGCTGTAAAGGGGATTGTTCTGATCTACCGCACTCATGGAAAATACAGCCATTACCTGATAATCTCCGTAAGAATCCATGGTGTCAAACTGGACAATCGGATGCTCCTCGTAAAAGCGCTTATCCAGATACCCGTCCAGGGCAGCAAACATGCTTCCATTCTTCATGTGATGCCCATATACCAGAATGTTGGGACAATCCTGAGTCAGATCGCACTCCTCTGCCACGTAGGGAGCCCCGTAGACACTTTTTTTCTTGTCAAAATCATGGGTCAGATAAAAGTTCGGACTGTACAGGCTCTGAAGCACCGGGTAATCAATCTTCGTGCCCTCCACCTTTACCCAGCCTACCATATCCTCATTCAGCTCTTTAACCTTCTGGTATGCTTCCAGCCGGGCCAGCCTGGCCGCCCGAATCTCTTCGGGCGTCAGGGTCTTCTCCTGTATCTCCTCCTCTTTATCCTCCTCATCCGCCGCAGTCTGGGCCTCCGTCTCCAGCTGCGCCGTTACCAGACTGGACAAATCCTCCAGCCGTCCGTCATTCTTCTTCTGCGCGGCAATCTTTTGAATCAGCATACAGCCGCTTCCCACAAATACCAGGATGCACAATGCAAACAGCACATCGTACAGCCTCTTCCTGCCCTTTTTCATCATCTACTCCTCTCTGTTGTCCTCCGGTTCCGGCACAGAAGCGCCGATCAGCTCTTTCTTAAATCTACCGCAGCCCATAAGTCAGCTCGCCTTCCTCCAGGAGGCGGCCGCCGATGGTGCGGAAAATCACCTGGCCGTCATACTGCACCTGCACCTGGATGCCAGGCGAAGCCGTCAGGTTCTCCATGGAATCCGGATCTATGCGCAGAATGTAAATTCCCACGGGGACCTGGTCAAAGGCTTCCCTCAGGCTTTCGCCGACTGCGCACGTTAACTCTGCCTCATAATCACCGGCAGCATTTCCGCTTCCCCATGCCGTTCCGCGAAGGGTTACTGTCAGAGATCCTGCTTTGGCAGACTTTTCCTCTGCCGCATTTTCCTGTCTGGCAGATGCCTGTTCTCCATTCTCCGGCTTCTCCTGCCCGTTATCCTCTGGCTCCTCCATTTCCGGAGTCAGAAGGAAAGGCACCTGGCAGCGGATAACCGAATTTTCAAAAGGCTTTTCCTGCCCGCCGCCATCGATCAGCGCTTCATTTCCAATGGGGCCTTCTTCTCCGCCAGACTGAAAATACCAGACGCCGCTGCCATCCGGGCTGAAGCCCTCCGCCGCCTGAATCTCCCACACAGCGTAGGTTCCCGGCAGAACTTTTCCGTCCTCAATGTAGGAAAGTCCCCGGTCATTGATCAGGACAGCCTCCGGCCGCTCTGAGGCCGTCAGCTGGTAAAGTCCCGCCTCCTGGCTGCTTTCCTTTAATTCGCCAACCAGACGGTCGCTCCAGGTCTCATATACCAGGAAGCGGCTTCCAGATACGGCAGAATCCTCCAGACCGCTTTCTCTTAGCCGGAAGCTCGCCGGCCTTCTCGGAAGGAATTCTTCCATATACCAGCCGTCTTCCTCTGCAGCTGTGTAAACTCCATGCTCATCCGGTTCAAGCTCAAGGCGTACTGTCTTTCGGTCCCCCCGCTCACTCTCCGCCTCCACCGGCTCAAGCCAGCCTTCTACTCCATCCTCATCCAGAATCAGCGTCATAATCGACCGGCCCCCGAACACGCGGTAGGTTCCGTAGGGAAGATCCGTCAGCGTAATGCAGCCGCTTCCATCCTCTGCCGCCGACGGCATGGGCTGGTAAGAAGCAAACCGGGCGGCGGTTTCCTCCTGGGAATTTTCTTTCTCTCTTTCCGCTTCCTCCTCCGGCTCCTCTAGCCGCTCCACCTGCAGCTCCAGGCCGCAGCCAGCAAGAAGATTTCCATTCTGATCCGTAACCGGGATCCGTACATCTGCAGATGCCGGAAGACAGGTTACATAAATCCCGTCCTCCTCCTGCCGGGCTGCCTTGCCCTCTACCCAGGTACGGAAGCTTCCGTCCTCCTCAACAGCTGTCCCGGCTGAAAATTCCGCCGGGTCTTCCATGCCGTAAGGCGCCGTCACATGAATCTCATAACCCTCCTTGCCCTCCATCAGAGGATCCAGCCCGTCAAATACTACCAGGCCGTCTTTATCGCTGGTCGCCTGTCTTGACTTAAGCCTTCCCGTCTTTTCCTGCTCATAAGCAGCATAGGTCAGGCTGCAGCTTACGTTTTCCAGAGGATTTCCTTCCTGATCCTCCACGTAAAATTCCAGCCGGCCGCCTCTGACCGTTTCTTCGCCGGACTTCCACCTGTCCAGGCTCTTCTCCTCCCGAATCCGCACCTGGGTCTCTCCGGCGTACAGTTTATGCTCCTCATCCTCCTGCGGGAAATCGCTTTCCGTAAGCTTATCCAGAAGAACCAGATATCTGGCCTCCTCCCAGGGCTCATACCCTTCTGCCGGCTGGATCTCCTCCAGCTTGTAAAGGGTGTCCTCCTCAAGGAAGAGGAATGCCGCCTGACCGCCATCCTCCGCAGCCGCAGTCATCACTGCCCCGCTTTCATCCTTTCCTGCATCTGCCTCTTCGAAGGAATCCCACTGGCCATCCTCATCGATCGCTTCCATCCTGGTCAGCCGGTACACTGCGCCAGACAGGCCGTAGGGCTGTCCGCTGTCTGAATTTGCACTGGTCAGCATCACCGCCGCCGAGGGGATCCTGTTTTTCTCTGCGGCCTCCAGAATAGACACCGCTCTTGCCCCGTTTACGCTGAATTCTCCTGATTCTAACGTGTCCGCATCCCGCTCCAGCCGATATACAGCAGCAAAATCCGACTCCTCCATATCCGCCTGGACAAAGGTAGTAAGCTCCACGCAGAGCGTCCGTCCGGCAAGGCTGTCCGGCAGGATAATTTCCAGTTCATCCGCCTCCGCCTTTACCTGATCCTCCGGCAGAAGGCTGCGGGCCTCTTCTTCATCCTCCGCATCCTCGTAAGGCCAGATCTGCTGACGTTCACTGCCAAGCCCGCCCGTCTCATCCAGCTGTGCCATATAAATGCGAAGGGATGCGGGATCTGCCTGAAGGGAATCCGGCCATTCCAGCACAAACCGTGCACCAGTCAGATCGCCTTCATTGCGGTTAATCACCACCCTCCACTCTGCCCTTGGCATCCGTGTTCCATCCCAGCGGGAATTCTCCTGACTGTAGCGGTTTTCCAGATAGTAGCCCTCGCCTGCGGCCGCGGCAGAATTCCATTCTATGGACACCTTAGCCTCCGCCCCGGCAATGGCCTCCTCCTCACCGGAAGCTCCCGCATTGCCCGTCAGCTGGGCACTGGCAAAAAGCACCTCCTCATCGCCGGAAAGGAAGCTTTCATTGCGCATATCCTCTGACATCCTGCAGCGGAAACGAATCCGGTATGTGGTATTCTCCGAGGGCCTTTCCTCATCCTCTTTGGCTTCCCGCCAGGAAAAGAGCACATGGCTCTCGCCAGTCCGCTCATCCGGCGCCTCTTCCTCTGCCCAAATCCATTCTTCCTCTGTAATATCCTCCTGCCGTCCATCCTTCTCCCAGGCCGTCACCTGTCGGATCTCCACCTGCTCCAGGCCATCCGACAAGGTCACCATGACCTCCGGATCCGTCAGACTGCGCCCATCCGGATTCACCGTCATCTCCAGCTCCAGACTGTGGTCAGCATAATCATACCCCTCGGCGGCCTCCAAAAGAAGCCAGGCATTCTCTGCAGGGATTTCCGTGCCGCATTCGCCTTCCGTCTGCTGCACCTGCCCATCACGGTTCTCCAGCACCGCCGTATACGCCGTATCCCCAGAGGAAATGGAAAATTCCTCACTCCACGCAGCAAAGGCTCCGTCCTTCACCTTCGTCTCCACGGAAAACCGGCACGCCGCCTGGCCCAGCTGAAACAGATGGATCTCCAGCCGCTCTGTTTCCTCCTGCTGATCCAGCACATAATAACCATAAAAATCCGAAGATGCCTCTTCTGATTCCTGCATTTCCTCCCATTCCTCATAAGGAAGGATCACAGCCTCCTCCGTTTCATCCTCCCATGACGCATCTCCCCGGCAGAGCACCGCCGTAATTTCCTTCCCATCGGAGATGGCTCCGGAAAAGCTCTGCTCACTGCCGCGAAGCTCCCGGGTAATCACCGCTTCCTTTACATCCTCTCCATTCTGATTCACCAGGAAATCCCAGACGGCTGTTCCCGTCTCCAGACTGTACCCATCCTCGCCCGGCTGCTGGCTCACTAAGCTGCAGGAGGCCTCCTTGGACAGCCAGATGCTCTTAGCCGCAAAGGTCTGCGCCTTCTCCCCAGGCTCCTTGTCTGCAGAAATCCGCGCTGCGCGGATCTCCCACACCGGATGAAGAAGCTTGCTTACATCCATATCCTCTGCTCCAGCTTCTGCAGATGCTTCATCCTCATTTTTCCCGGCCCCATCCCGTCCAGCTTCATAATCCCGTCCGGCTTCATAATCCTTCCCAGCTTCGTATTTTGTCTCCTCCTCCGGAACAGGCTCAGCCTGTTCCCATAAAAACTTGCTGCCGCTCTCCAGCGCCGCACTCCACTGATAAATCCCCGGCTCCTCTGCAGCAGATACTCTGGTCCGGTAAGAAATCCCCGTCAGCTCCGCCTGCGCCTCTACCGGCACAATGAGAATCCCATTCTGCTGCTCCTCATCATCCTCATAAGAATAAAAACCAGCGCCGGAAATGCCGCCCAAAAGCTCTCTGGCATCCTCCGCCGTAAAGATTTCCCCAAAAGCCCCAGACCGGTCCGGCTGCACCTTGGTTACCGGGATTTCTTCCTTTACCTCCCCCTGGGAGTCCAGCAGCATCACACATCCGTTTTCAAAGTCAAAATGGTGGCCGCCCTCCAGATCCTCAATCACTGCCGCCAGATAGCCCTTCCCAGGATTTGCCCCCAGATTCACCCAGTCCGTCCAGGCAAAGGTCTTCTGTGCGCGTCCCTGGCCCTGGGCCTCCTTTTCAAGAAACGGCCTCAGGCTTAGCGTTTCCTTCGGAAAATCCTTCTCTGCCAGAACCTTATCCTTCTGATCCAGTAGGGACACTGCACCTGAAAACTCTGCCTCCAGCGCCTCGCCGCTTTCCATATAGTTCTTCATGGCCTCCCCATTAAGGCCCATGGAAATCTCGTACAGCATTTCCCCGCCCTGCTTTTCTAAGCGGCAAAGCACCTCTCCGTCCTTAACTTCCCAGTCCTCACCTTCCGTCAGCACGGTTTTCCTTCCGTCCTCATCCTCCCGGGAAATCTCCTCCACGGCAAACATCTGCGGAATGGTAAGCTGAAGGTAAGCCTCCTCTGGCGCCTGAACGGAAAGCTGGCAAAATACCCGGGCCCGCTCCGCATCGGCAGTCACTTCAATCCCCAGAGAAGTCTCCTTCTCTTCCAGATCCTTTTTCTCCGCACCAGTCTCCGTCTTAGCCGCCCTGGATTCCGGCTCCTGCGTCTCCTCCTCCGGCTTCTCCTGCCGTCTCGCATTCCCCTTCTCCGTGGTCTCCGGCTGGGTAGTTTCCGGTTCGTCAGTCTCCGGTTCAGCCATTTCCTGTTCAGCCGTTTCTGGTTCCGTTGTTTCTGGTTCCGTTATCTCTGGCTCCGTTGTCCCTGGCTCCGTTGTTTCTGGTTCCGCGGTTTCTGCTTCCGCTGTTTCTTTCTCCGCTATTTTCTGGCTGGCACTCTCCGTCTCCTGGCCGCTGCTTTTTCTCTTTTCTTTTGTTGTCTCCGCAGATTCCTCTGTGGCCTTCTCAGATTTCTGCGCAGCTTTCCCCGATTCCTCTGCCGTCTCTGCGGATTCCTCCGCAGCCAGCATCTTCCCCGTATTCCCGGCCCAGGCCGTTTCCCCGGGAACCAGCGCCTGCATAAACATCAATACGCAGAGCCCTGCTGCAGTCTTTCTCTTCCTCCCCATATTTTCTCCTCCGTTTCCAGATCCGTCCGTGCCGCTTCATGGCGGCTTTGCTTCCGTAAAGGCCGCTGTATTTGTCCCCAGCCGCCTGCAAATTTCCTCTATGGGTTCCTGCTTCCAGTATACAATGTTTCCCAGATAATTACAACGTTTCTAAGGAAACGCTGATTAAACAAACGTTTCCTTAGAACCTCCGGTGGATGTGCACGGATTTGCAAGGGAAATTGCTGCTTCGCAGCGCAAATCCGGCACGGGAAACGCTTTCATCTGCGTTTCCCTAAAGAAACCCTTTCATCTGCACTTGCGAAAAAATCCCTCACCTGGATAAACCGGCTCCCCACCTTTTCCGTAAAGGCCCGGTCATGCTCAATCAGCACCATTGTGGGCTGGAACCGCGCAATCAGCGCCTCAATCTGCATTCGAGAAAACACGTCGATATAATTCAGCGGTTCATCCCACAGATACAGATGGGCCTGCCGGCAAAGGCTGGCTGCCAGAAGCACCTTTTTCTTCTGCCCCTGGCTGAAGGTTTCCATGGGCCGGGAAAGCTGCTCTCTGGAAAAGTCCAGCTTCCGCAGAAGGCTTTTCAGCAAGCTCTCCTCCACACCCTCCCGAACCGCATAATCCGAAAGACTTCCCGAGAGCCCCGAGGTATCCTGTGACACATAGGAAATCTCCATCCCTGCCCCCAGATACATCTCGCCCTCATACCGAAGATGCCCGAAAGCCCCGCAAGACTCTGCCCCGCTCCCGGCACTCTCCGTTCCGCCAGCTCCGGCTATCTGCAAAATCGCCTTCAATATACTGGACTTTCCGCAGCCATTCGACCCCTGAAGCACCAGCCGCTCCCCCCGCCGGATTTCCAGATTGACATTGGAAAGAATCGTCCGCTCTCCGTACGCGATCCGTCCCTCCCGCATCCAGATCAGCCGCTCCTGCCTCCAGACCCCAGGAAACAGCTTAATCTCCTCCGCAGACTCCACATCGTGAAGCAGCTCCTTCTTTTCCTGGACAGCCGCCTCCCTGCGCTTTTCCAGATTCTTCCGCCGCTGCTGCATTTTCCGGGATTTCTCTCCCAGGTAATCCCGGTTGGGCCGGTCAATGCCAAAGACCGCTGCGCCCTTCTTTCCCAGCTTCAGGCTCTCCGCCTGATTTGCCCAGCGCTCCGTCCGCTCGGCCGCCGCTGAAAGCCGCCGGATTTCCTTTCTGCGCTTTTCATTTTCCCCTTCCTCAAATGCATCCTGCTTCTGCTTATTACTGTACCAGGAAGAAAAATTTCCCTTCTGCACCTGAATGGAATTTTTGTTAATCACCAGCATGTGATCCACTGCCCGGTCAAGAAATGCCCGGTCATGGGAAACCAGGATAAATCCCCGCTTCCTGCTCAGATACTCCGCCATCACTTCCCGTCCCTCCTGGTCTAAATGATTGGTGGGCTCGTCAATCAGCAGAAAATGCTCCTCCTTCAAAAAAAGCAGCGCCAGCAGAATCTTCGTCCGCTCCCCCTGAGACAGGGTGTTAAAGGGCCTAAAAAGCACCTCTTCCTCCACCTTAAGCCGGGAAAGCTCCTTTACCAGCCGCCAGTAATCGTAATCCGGGCACACCTCCCCCGCCACCAGAATCGTATCCTGCTCCTCATTTTCCGGAGAAAAAGGAAAATAATCAAACACCGCATCCGTCTGAATGCTCCCGCTATATTCATACTCCTTCATCAAAAGCTTCAAAAAGGTGGTCTTCCCCCGTCCGTTCCGCCCGGTAAATCCCAGCTTCCAATCTGTATCAATGCAAAATGACACATTTTCAAAAACCGGCTCCGGGCTTCCTTCATAGGAAAAGGTTAAATTCCTCACCTGAATCATTGACATAAAACCGCCTCCTCATAAAATCCGGCGCATACAAAAAGGCCGCAGGAATCATAAACATTCCCGCAGCCTCTGCTGTCAGCATATCCGTCCGACCCGTAAAGCCAATCCATTCCCGGGAAACGCATCCTCGTTCCGGCGAATTTCGATTTCCGGAGACCCCGACTCTGTGTTTTCCCGGCTCCACTCGTCTGACGTATTTCTATAAAAGCTGAAAAAGAGGTTCGAAATGTAATGCTTCCTGCAATGCGCACGGCAAAATCAGGCTCTTCCAAAAAGCGCCGTCTCTTTCCCGCGCCTCCAGAAGAGACCCACGTCTCCTGAAATCTCCATGCCTCATAACACTATCTTGCAAGAATCATTCTCTTATTTCGACCTCCATCTGATTAATCACAAAACAATTTTCCAAAGCCGCCGGATGCCAAATCCTCCAGTCTCCGCCGCGGCTTCGAAAATCATCATAGCAAAACCGCCCGCTCTTGTCAACGCCTAAAATCGCCAAAACCTGCGGTCCCATCCCCCATCTCTCCGCCGACTCTCTCCTCAAAATTATCCAAAATGCAAGCAAAATCTGGAAAATTTAAAATTTTTAATTTTTTTCAAAAAACCTATTGACATTTCCCGTTTTATTTAGTAGAATATCACCGTTGCTTGTGAAACACAGCAGAGGCCCAGATAGCTCAGTTGGTAGAGCAGAGGACTGAAAATCCTCGTGTCACTGGTTCGATTCCGGTTCTGGGCATTATGTTCTTCATTATGCTGAATATGATTGAACATACTTGCGGGTGTAGTTCAATGGTAGAACACTAGCCTTCCAAGCTAGATACGTGGGTTCGATTCCCATCACCCGCTTAAAAGTGAATACTTTTAATTATGCGCGAGTGGCTCAGGGGTGGAGCACCACCTTGCCAAGGTGGGGGCCGCGGGTTCGAATCCCGTCTCGCGCTCTTTTCTTTTACAGCAAGAGGAGTTTTCGGTTTTCCGGAAGCTCCTTTTTGTCAAATAGCCAGAAAAACACAGCTGGATGCCTGGTTGTTTTTGCTGCCGCAAAACGCTATAATAATATAACCAAGCAGATAATTAAGCGCATTCGCCTAAAAGGAGGATACTATGGACGCAACTTTTATGACCGCCCTGCACATCTACAACGTCCGACATTTAAAAGATATTCATATCCCATTATCACAGGAGCAGCGCCAGAATATCGCTGATTATCCCGATCTGGCTCCAGTTGTTTCACTATAATCAACACAAAAAACAGGAGGTTTCCCACTATGCGCAATGTACAAATCAAAGTAATCAAAATCACCTACGATGAAGCTCTCGCCCAGCGTTATCTTACCGACGGAAAGGATGCAGGCTCCTGTACCTTCTTTGAAGTGGGAGATACCTTCCTTTATCAGGGCGGCGCCCAGATGCCGGAGGGATTCTGCCCCTGGGCCTGGATAGACATCTATCATTCCGTCAACGCATTGGCCACTGGCGGTTCCTATGCCCCATGGCAGAATGCGGCCAATCAAAATATCGTCTGCTGCACCGACGGAATCCGCCCCGTTACCTTTGAATTGAAAGCACTGTAAGAAAAGACGATTGTAATGAGAATTGCTTTAAGAAAAGCCCAGGACACGCTCCCGGGCTTTTCTCATCTCCGGCAGATACCTCTGCCGATATCTCCCGCAAATCCTTCTCATTCCGTTTCCTTCCTGCACTCCAGCAGCGGCTCCATCTGCTCCTTCCGCCCATATCCCACCACACGAATCCTGGGGAAAAGGTAAAGATTTGAAACCAGCACAGCCACAGTGGTATCGTACCCGGCTTCCCGGATTTTGGAAAGATCAACCTCCAGAAGGGGCTGCCCTGCCTTCACATGATCTCCAGGCGCCACCAGCGCAGTGATGTACGCTCCCCGCAGCTCTACTGTGTCGATGCCAATGTGGATCAGCACTTCCACGCCGCCGTCATCGCTTGTCAGCCCCATAGCATGCTTGGTATCAAAAAGAGCCGACACCTCCCCGTCAAAGGGCGCCGCGATCTGTCCCTCCTCCGGCCGGATTCCCACGCCCGGCCCCATCATGCCGGATGCAAAGGTACTATCAGGAATTTGCGACAGAGGAATCACCTCGCCAGTCACCGGGCAGGCCACGGAATACACCTGCGCATCAGCCCCTTCCTCCTGAAGGGCATCTTCCTGTCCCCCAATATCCTCCCCCATAACTTTGTCTTCTCCAAAAATTTTATCATCTTCAAAAACTCTATCCTCGGCCATAATAACTCCTCCCACTGCAAATATTCTCCCTGCCCGCCGGTTCCTCACAGCAAACCCACACGCGCCCGGCAAACGAGTGCACCACCAAGCCATCATAGCAAAAAAAGGAAGAGACGGCTGTTTCTTCCTTCTCTTCCTTCATCATAAAGCAAATTCCAACGGGAATCAAGAAATTTCTTCCGCTATTCCCATGTCCGCCCGGCCCCTTCCGGCAATCCCGGCATTCCTTCCCGTGCTTTCCCGCTCAGCAATCTGATACCCCAGCATCAGCTGCCGCACCGGCCGTTTTTCCTTTTCTCCGGCGCCCATCTTGGAAAGGAGCATTTTTGCCGCCTCGACGCCGCTGGTACGGTAATGATAATGGGCCGTGGTAAGCCTTGGCTCGATAATATCCGACGCCTGATTATTCCCCACGCTGCAGACCCGGATATCCTGGGGAATCCGCCGCCCCGCTTCCTTCAGGTACATCTCCGCCCCTACCGCCAGACTGGCCGTAGCGCAGAAGACACCGTCAATGTCCGGATGAGCTAGAAGCAGACGGGCCATCTTTTCCCGCCCCTCCTCCAGAGCAAAGCCCGCCTGGATGCGGGGCACTGACTCCGGCGCAAATCCCCGTGTCTTAAGGGCATCCTCCGCACCGTCAATGCGCATCTTCCCCACAGCCTGGTCCCTGGGCGTAACGAAAATCATTCCCGGATGACGGCATCCGGACGCTAAAAGCACCTCCATCACATCTCTGGCAGCGTGAAAATCGTCATGGTACACACAGTCAAACTCCGATACCATCTGCCCCACAATCACCACAGGAATCTTATAGCTTCTCAAAATCTCCTGATGACGGCGGCTGAGGGCGCCGGCAAGGTAAATCACGCCGTCCATATGTCCGCTTCCAAAAAACTCCAGATACTCCAGCTCCAGCTTCGGGTCATTATCGGTGTCCCCCAGAACCATATGGTAATTCTTCTCCTGGATGACGCTGCCGATGCCGCTGACTATCCGCGCAGTGGTGCTGGACTTGATATTAGGAACAATCACGCCCACATGGTGCGTCTTTTTTGTCCGCAGCGTGCGGGCATACTCCGAAGGCACATATCCGGTTTCCTCAATCACCGCTTTTATCCGTCTGCGTTTCTCCTCGCTTAAGCTTCCCCCATTGAGATATCGGGAGACTGCCGCGCTGGAAACCTCCGCCAGCTTTGCGATTTCACTGATCGTCATTTCAATCCCCGCCTGATTCTCTTCCCTGCTGATGCCACACTTTACTGCTTATCGTTCTTATACAGCCACCAGATGCCGTAGGCCGGAATCTGCACGCCGCAGGCCTTCATCTTGGCGCCGGTAAGCAGATCGGTATACTCGCCGTCATCCTCGTTGATCCAGGCCGTCCGGTCCTGGCCGCTGAAGTTAAAGAGGGCGATCAGCTTCTCTCCGTCTTTCCATCTGCCCACGCCCAGGATAGCGTCATCCCAGGTATCCAGGGTCCACACATCTGCCGTAGTGTCAAAGACCTTATGGCTTCTGCGAATCTCCTCCATCATATCCAGCGTCTCAAAGATCTGGTTCTGCATGGTGCCCTTTTCCTTGCGCTCCTCGGCCAGATCCCACTGGAAACGTCCCCGGTGGATGTAGCGGGAATCCTGGCACTTATCCGGATCCTCATGGTAGGAGTAATCATTAAGCTGTCCCACCTCATCGCCGCTGTAAAGCACAGGAATACCAGACTGGACAAACATATAGCCGTGAAGCATAATATCAAACCGCACCGCCTGCTCCAGAGCGCCTTCATTCTGCTCCCAAACCGCCTTCTCAATGCCGCACAGAGACGCCGTGGTTCCGCACAGTCTGGCATCGCCGGAGGTGGGATCGGAATTGTAAAGCTCACCCCGTCCAAAGGCGCCGGGATACTGACCGGTCAGGAAGTCATTGAGGTATTTCTTGTGGGCCACCTCCTGGAAGCCGAAAAGCTTCAGATAATCATAATCCAGGCCCCAGCCGATGTCATCGTGGCACCGCAGGTAATTTAAGAATACGTATTGCTTTGGCAGGCCGCTGACAATGTCCATCTGCCGGCGCAGAAGCCTTGTATCTGCCGTAGCTACCGTATGCCAGGTGCTGGCCATGGTGGTCACATTGTAAAGCATGTGGCACTCCGGCTTTTCTACTGTGCCAAAGTAGGGAACCACCTTGGAGGGCTCCATTACCACCTCGCCCAGAAGGATCACCGCCGGGCACACGATCTCGCAGATCATCCGCATCATCCGCACAATGCTGTGTACCTGGGGAAGATTGCGGCAGTTGGTGCCAAGAACCTTCCAGATATAGGGAACCGCGTCGATACGGATGATGTCGATACCCTTGTTGGTCAGGTTCAGCATATTGTAAACCATTTCATTAAATACGGTAGGATTCCAGTAATTCAGATCCCACTGATAGGGGTAGAAGGTGGTCATGACAAATTTATTCAGCTCCGGAAGCCAGGTGAAATTTCCCGGCGCCGTGGTGGGGAACACCTGGGGCACCGTCTTTTCAAACTGGGCCGGAATATCATAATTGTCATAAAAATAATACCGTCTCTGATACTCCGGGTCACCCTGTCTGGCCTTCTTCGCCCACTCATGATCCTCGGAGGTATGATTCATGACAAAATCCAGGCAGACGCTGATGCCTTCCTTCCGGCAGTGATCCGCCAGCTGCTCCAGATCCTCCATGGTTCCTAACTCCGGCTGCACCTTCCGGAAATCGGCTACCGCGTAGCCGCCGTCACTGCGGCCCTTGGGAGACTCCAGCAGGGGCATCAGGTGGAGATAGTTTACGTTGCAGGACTTAATGTAATCCAGCTTCTCCTCCACACCCTTTAAATTTCCGGCAAAAGCATCCACATACATCATCATGCCCAGCAGATCATTGCACTTGTACCAGTCCGGGTCCTTCTCCCGCTTCCGGTCCAGCTTCTTTAAGTCGGTCTTCCGATTCTGATACCAGTACCACAGCTGGCTGCACAGCTCCTCGAAGGCGTCCATGCGGTTCTCGTAAAGCTCGCAGTAAAGCCACTTCAGCTCATCGTAATGCCTGGCCAGTCTCGCCTCAAATTCCTTTGTCTTTTTCCCTGTTCTCTCCGTCGCCATAAATAACTCCCCTGTCATCCCTTCTCCGGCAGTGCCGGTGTCTGTTACCTGAACTTCATGTGTAATCGTTTTCACTTTTTGCGATTTAAATTATATCATATCCCCCTTGAAACTCAATATCTTAACTACCAAAAAGGGCAGGAGAATTTTGTGCAAATTCTCCTGCCCTCCAAAGATCTTATTCAATTTCGTGAAGTTTGCCGCAATGTAAACTCTTTCAATCCGGCTAAATGCCCCGCCGATTATTCCAGCTCAAAGGCGCCGGTATACAGCTGGTAATACTTGCCCTTCTGGGCGATCAGCTCATCGTGGCTGCCCCGCTCGATAATGTGGCCCAGCTCCAGAACCATAATCACATCCGAATTCTGTACTGTGGAGAGACGGTGGGCGATAACGAATACCGTGCGCCCGTTCATCAGCGCATCCATACCTCTCTGGACAATGGCCTCCGTACGGGTATCGATGGAGGAGGTCGCCTCGTCCATAATCATTACCGGCGGGTCGGCCACAGCCGCCCGGGCGATGGCAATCAGCTGCCGCTGGCCCTGAGACAGGTTGGCGCCGTTTGCCTGGATCATAGTGTTGTAGCCATCCGGCAGACGGGTGATGAAGTCATGGGCGCCTGCCAGTCTGGCCGCTCCGATGCAATCCTCATCCGGCGCATCCAGATTTCCGTAGCGGATATTCTCCATAACCGTTCCCGTGAACAGCACCGTATCCTGAAGGATGATGCCCAGGGAGCGGCGCAGGTCCGCCTTTTTGATCTTGTTGATATTGATGCCGTCATAGCGGATCTTTCCGTCGGCAATATCGTAAAACCGGTTGATCAGGTTGGTGATGGTGGTCTTTCCTGCGCCGGTAGCGCCTACAAAGGCCACCTTCTGACCAGGCTCTGCGTACAGGGTAATGTCATGAAGCACCAGCTTCTTCTCATCGTAGCCGAAATCCACATCAAACATGCGCACATCGCCCCGCACTCTGGTGTAGGTGGTGGTGCCGTCTCCGTGGGGATGCTTCCAGGCCCAGATGCCGGTGCGCTCCTTGCACTCCACCAGCTCGCCGTTCTCTTCTCTGGCATTAACCAGGGTCACGTAGCCGTCATCCACCTCCGGCTCCTCATCGATCAGATTGAAGATACGCTCGGCTCCCGCAAGACCCATAACCACGGAGTTGACCTGGTTAGACACCTGGCCGATGTTTCCGCAGAACTGACGGGTCATATTTAAGAAGGGCACAGCAATACTGATGCTGAAGGCCATTCCGGAAAGGCTTAAGTTCGGTGCGCCGCTAAGCAGCAGGATGCCGCCCACCACCGCAACAATCACGTAAAGCACATTGCCCACGTTCATCAGAATGGGCATCAGGGTATTGGCATAGCGGTTGGCCTGCTCTGCCACACGGAACAGCTCATCATTGATGGCATCGAAATCTGCCTCTGCCTGACGCTCATGGCAGAAAACCTTAACCACCTTTTCGCCGTTCATCATCTCCTCGATAAAGCCCTCGGTCTTACCCATCTGCACCTGCTGACGGATGAAGTACTTGGCAGAATTGCCGCCGATCTTCTTGGTCACAAAGACCATCAGGATCACACCGGCGATTACCACCAGAAGCATCCACACGCTGTAATAAAGCATGATGCAGAAGATGGTTACCTCGGAAATCAGAGAAATCAAAAGCTGCGGAATACTCTGGGAAATCATCTGCCGCAGAGTATCGATATCGTTGGTGTAATAGCTCATGATGTCGCCATGATTGTGGGTATCAAAGTACTTAATCGGAAGATTCTGCATTCCGTTAAACATCTTCTCACGGAATTTCATCAGCGAGCCCTGGGTAATCACCGCCATGGTTCGGGTATAAGCAAAACCGGCCAAAAGGGAAATCACATAAAAGGTAGCAAGGATGGCCACCAGCTTTAAGATCTGGCCGGAAGCCGCGTTCCAGTCGCCGCTCTGCCAGTTCTGCTCCACGATTGCGATAACGTTCTGCTGGAAAATCGCCGGCACAGAGCTGATGAGCGCATTGAAAATAATGCAGACAATGACTAACGGCAGCATAACCGGATAAAACTCAAACAGCGTTTTCAGCAGACGCATCAGGGTATTTTTTCTGAATCCGCCCTTATTATTCATTCTGCTCACCTCCCCTGTTCTGTGAGTTGTATACCTCCTGGTAAATGGGGCTGGTCTTTAACAGCTCCTCATGGGTTCCCATATTGCGGATGGTTCCGCCCTCCATAACCAGGATACGGTCCGCATCCTGCACGGAAGCCACACGCTGGGCAATGATAATCTTCGTGGTCTCCGGAATGTACTCGGCAAAGGCCTTCCGGATCAGCGCGTCGGTCTTGGTGTCCACCGCACTGGTGGAGTCATCCAGAATCAGGATCTTCGGCTTCTTAAGCAATGCTCTGGCGATACACAGTCTCTGCTTCTGACCGCCGGAAACATTGGACCCGCCCTGCTCGATGTAGGTATTGTACTGGTCCGGGAACCGCATGATAAATTCATCGGCCTGAGCCAGACAGCAGGCTTCCTTGATCTCCTCGTCAGTGGCGTTTTCATTGCCCCAGCGAAGATTTTCCTTGATGGTGCCGGAGAACAGGACATTCTTCTGGAGAACCACTGCCACCTGGTTCCGCAGGGAATCCAGGTCATAGCTTTTCACATCCAGGCCGCCTACCCGCACCACGCCCTCAGTGGCGTCATACAGACGGGAGATCAGCTGGATCAGCGAGGACTTGGAAGAGCCGGTGCCGCCGATGATGCCGATGGTCTCGCCGGAGCGGATGTGAAGATTAATGTCCGCCAGGGCCATCTTCTCCGCGTGCTTGGAGTATTTAAAGCTTACGTTGTCAAAATCAATGGAGCCGTCTGCCACCTCATAAACCGGATTCTCCGGATTGTGAAGGGTGCTCTCCTCGGTAAGCACTTCCGTAATACGCTTTGCCGACTCGCCCGCCATGGTAATCATTACGAAGATCATGGAAAGCATCATCAGGCTGTTTAAGATCTGGAAATTGTAAACCAGCATGGCTGAGAACTGTCCCACATCCAGTGCAAGTCCCTTAGTGGTAATGATGGTGTAAGAACCGGCCGTGAGAACGAAAATCATAGCCGCATACAGGCAGAACTGCATCAGCGGGTTATTAAAGGCCAGGATCTTCTCTGCCCGGGTAAAGTCCGCGCATACATCCTCAGCCGCCCGGCCGAATTTCGCCTTCTCAAAGTCCTCGCGCACGTAGGATTTCACCACCCGCATGCCCTTGACATTCTCCTGAATGGATTCATTCAAGGCGTCATATTTCTTAAACACGCGCTTAAACAGGGGCATAACCGTCCGCATAATGGTAATCAGGCCGATGCCCAGCACCGGAATAACCAGAAGGAAAATAATGGCCAGCTTTCCGCCCATAATCACCGCCATAGCAAAGGAAAATACCAGCATCAGCGGAGCGCGGAATGCCAGCCGCACCATCATCATGTATGCCAGCTGCACATTGGTTACGTCCGTAGTCATTCTGGTCACCAGAGATGACGTGGAAAATTTGTCAATGTTCTCGAAAGAATAGGTCTGAATCTTATAGAACATATCCTTTCTTAAATTACGGGCAAAGCCGCAGGATGCCTTCGCACAGAAAAATCCGGCGCCAGCACCAAATCCCAGGGACAGGACCGCCATCAAAACCAGCGCCAGCCCGTAGCGAAGAATCACATCCATACCGCATCCGGCCTTAATCTGATTCACCAGCTGCGCTACCACGAAAGGCATTATACATTCCATGACAACTTCCAGCGAAACCAGAATGGGCGCCTTGATGGACGCGCTCTTAAATTCCCGGATGGATTTCATCAGTACTCGTATCATCGCTTTCCATTTCTCCTTCCATATTCTTTATCATCTTCAGGCACAACGAGCGAAAAAGCTCCTTTTCCTCCTCTGTCAGCGAGGAGGACACCTGTGCCTCCATCTCGCTGCGGATCGACTGGCAGAGACGGTGAAGGGCATAGCCCCTGTCATCCAGCATCAGCTTCTTCTTCCTGGAATCGGCAGCAGAGGGAACGCGGCAGATCAGCTTTTTCTCCTCCATCAGCTTTAACATCTTGGATACTGTAGCCCGGTTGACAAAAAACTTATCCTCAATCTCCTTCTGAAACACATCCCTGTCCCGGTGGTCATAAAGATAGTCCACCAGCCAGACATTGGACATGCTGCACTCATCCAGCGCTTTTCTGCTGTACATGCTGTAAAACCGCCGGCTGATATGATGATCCAGCTTTTTTACAAAAAAACAGATATCGGTATTCACACTGCGCCCCTTTCATTTCGTTTGCCTGCAAACTATTCTATTAACAGAACGATTTCTTGTCAAGTCTCACACAAAGAAAATTTAATCGAGAAAATTTAATGTTCCCAGCCTCCCTCCATAAACTGGCGGACAATCTCCTCCAGCATCCTGGCCGTCCCCTCGATGCCGAACTGGCTGCTGTCCACCGTCAGCTTATAGCTTTCCGCCGCGCCCCACTCCTTATCCGTATAAAATTCATAATAGGTGCGCCGCTGCTTGTCCACCTTCCGCACTGCCATCTCCGCATCACTTTCGCTCATATGGTTGCGCTCCGCAATCCGGGCCACCCGGGCCTCAACAGGCGCGCTGACGAATACCGAGAAAAGCTCCGCCTGATCCTGCAGCACATAATCGGCGCAGCGCCCGATAATGACGCAGGAGCCCTTCTGGGCCAGCTCCCGGATCACCTGGGACTGGGCCAGGAACAGGGTGTCCACAATCGGCGTGCCCTGATCGGTAATCCGGTTCCCCTTTTCCGGAATCTTGAAAAGAGATGCCGAGGAAGTCCGCTCATCATGAAGGGCCAGGGTCCCTGCCTCAATGCCGCTTTTCTCCGAGGACAGCTGAATCAGCTCACGGTCATAGCAGGGAATCCCCAAAAGCTCCCCCAGCCGTGCGCCGATGGCATGGCCCCCGCTGCCATACTGCCGCCCAATGGTCACAATTACCGTCTCCATAATTACGCCTCCTTCTTCCTTTACACACTTCCGATAATTCTTCAACCTTCGATCATCCATTAATTTCAGTATAATCGGTTTTCGTCTCATGTGCAATCAGAATCCGGATAATATTTTCTGACAATAACTCTACAGAGGAATCTCCCGGAAACCGCCTTCCGGACGCAGGCACAGCACTGACCGGAAGCCGCACTCCCAAGCCAGCCGCTCCGCCTGCGCAAAGCCGTGGCCAATGGCATCCACGCTGTGGCTGTCCGAGCTGATCAGGATCCGCCCGCCCATCTGGCACAGCTCCCGCAGCAAGATCCGCGATGGATAGGGATCGCTCCGGTAGCCTCTGGACATGGCGCCGGTATTGATCTCAAAGGGCATCCCCTGCTCATTTAGCTTCCGCATAGCCGTCAGGGCCGGCTCCAGGTAATCATCACAGGTCTCATCAAAATAACGGCATCCCTCGTTAAATTTCGTCAGCAGGTCAAAATGCCCCACCCAGTCACAGCCGGTGCGATCATAAACCTGTGCCTCCAGCTCATAGTAATCCCGGACAAAGGCGTACCAGTCCCCCTTCCAGAGCCGCATCACCCCATCCTCCAGCTTCCTGGCGGTATCATCCACGGCAATCACCTCTCCATCCCTTTCCACACAATGGGTGGAACCAATAGCATATTCCGCCTTCTGAATCGGACCCAGGCAGTCCAGCTCAATGCCGATATACAGATTCATCCTCCCCCGGTATTCCTCCCGAAGAAGAAGAAGCTCCTGCCGGTACTGCCGAAGAGCCTCATCTGACATGCCAAAGCCCGGATCACAAAAGGAAAAATCCGCATGCCCCGACAGGCCGAAATCCGTAAACCCCAGCCCCCAGGCCCGTT
Source organism: Lachnospiraceae bacterium (assembly GCA_017889125.1). Lineage (GTDB taxonomy): Bacteria > Bacillota > Clostridia > Lachnospirales > Lachnospiraceae > Caccovicinus. Next base: position 16,314 of record JAGHER010000054.1, on the reverse strand, counting down.
CCACCATCTCCCTGGGGGTATTTTTCCCATCACAGTATGTAGTATGGGTGTGAAAATCCGCTTTAATCATCCCTCTTCTCCTCTCTAAACCGTTCTTAGTTCTTATTAAACAAAAAAACACCCGGCAAAGCCGGGCTTAAAAAATGGGCGGAGGTGGATTCGAACCACCGAAGCGAATCGCAGCAGATTTACAGTCTGTCCCCTTTGGCCACTCGGGAATCCACCCATATGCGCCTGTCATCGACAGGCATCTGTAATAATAGCATATCTTTGCAAAAAAATCAAGGAAAAAATCTGATTTCCACAAATTTCCACATCTCTTCTGCAGATCAAATTTCCCCTACTGAATGATCCAGCGCCGCTGCACTGTAAAATTCATCCCCATGGGTAATCAGCAGCACACTGCTCACCGGCGGCATCTTAAGGAACGCATTCCCCTGGCGGATGTCCACCTTCACCTGACCGACATTGTACCCTGTCTCCGTGGTCAGCATAATCCGCATCATAGGCTCATCAGGCTGCACGCCCAGAAGCCACACCGGCAGCTCCACATCCCGCTCGCTGTCCCGGTTATTCACTACCACAGCCGCCTTATAGCGTCCCATCATCCGGCCGTATGCCAGAAGCTGGCGTCCCGCCAGAAGAGGCTTTACGCTGCCCCGCCGCAGCACAGGCAGACGCTTGTGTATGCTGCACATATAGCGGTGAAATTCCAGAAGCTCCAGATCCTCATGCCCCCAGGGATAGGTTCTCCGGTTGTCCGGATCCGTCCATCCGCAGAGCCCCACCTCATCGCCGTAATAAATGGTCGGCGCGCCGGGCCAGGTCATCTGCAGCATCACCGCTTCCCGCAGCACGCCGTAGCGGATGCCCTCAGAGGCCGCCTCAGCGCCCATGGTGGCAATACGCCCTACCGTCTGGTTGGTCCTGGTCAGGAAACGGGAATGATCGTGATTGGACAGCTCATTCATGGCCACCATTACCGAGGGAGTCTGCATCCGGCTCATGTGATAGTACATGGCCCGGAAAAATCCTTCGCCGTCTCCGTACAGATGCCCGTCATACTCGTCGCTGTGCTTCTCCATTCCCGTAAGGAACCATGTGACCGGTTCCATAAACGCATCGTAATTCATCACGGTGTCCCACTCATTTCCCTGCAGCCAGCCATTAGGATCACCATAATGCTCCGCCAGAATCAGCGCCTCCGGATTGGCCTCCTTCACCGCCTTGCGGAACTGCTGCCAGAAATAGTGGTTAAACTCACCGCTGTGGCCTAAGTCCGCCGCCACATCCAGACGCCATCCGTCCGCACAGTAAGGCGCAGAGACCCATTTCCTGGCAATATTTAAAATATACTCCTGAAGCTTCGGCGATTCCTCATAATTCAGCTTCGGAAGGGTATCATGCCCCCACCAGCCGTCATAGCTGCCATTGTAAGGCCAGTTTTCCGAATCGGACTTATGAAACTTAAAAAAGGTGTGGTACGGGCTGTCCTCCGATACATACGCCCCCGGCTCATAGCCCTCAGCGCCCTCATAAATCCCTTCCCGGTCCAGCCATTTATTGAAAGAACCGCAGTGATTGAACACACCGTCCAGGATCACCCGCATGCCCCGCCGGTGAACCTCCTCCACAAAACGGGCAAAAAAGGCATCGGATGCCTCCAGGTTCTCCCGATCCGTAACCCGGGTAATGTAGCGGGTGGCACGCTTATTCTCCTCCCGCCGGTCTCCTTCCCCGCCCTCGGGATCTGTCTGGCCTCCGAGAAGCTCGCCGCCATCCTTCACAATCACCCCGTAATGCGGATCAATATGCTCATAATCCTGGCAGTCATACTTATGATTAGAGGGCGATACAAAAATAGGATTAAAATAAATCACTTCCACCCCAAGGCCCTGGAGATAATCCAGCTTCTCCCAAACACCCTTCAAATCGCCGCCGTAAAAATATCCCACATCCAGCGGCTCCAGAGGCTTCTCCCAATTCTTTACGCCCTGAACCGGCTGTCCGATGTAAATGTATTCTCCGGTCTCCACGTCATTGGAGGGGTCTCCATTGCAGAACCGGTCCACATAAATCTGATACATCACTGCACCCTTGGCCCACTCCGGCGTATGAAAGCCCGGCGTGATGCAGAAGGCAAATTCCGGCAGAGCCTCCTGCTGGACACCCATGCGATTGTAAAAGCAGTTGCCGCTGCCCTTTATAATCTCAAAATAATAGCGGATCGGTTCCTTTTCCGTCCGGATCCGGCACTCATAATAATCAAAATATGCGTCACTGGCGATCTTTTTCATATCTATAGCCTGATCGCTGCCGCATTCTCTATACAAAATTCGGTCTGCATCCTCCCGCGCTGTCCGAAAGCGCAGAGCTACCTCCTGATTTTCCTCCGGCTCCGCCGGAATCCGATAGTCCTCCGTCTCCGAACAGAATAAGGCTTCCCGATTTAAATAGCACATTTCAGCATTCATGCTCTACGCCCCTCCTGTCCCGTCAAAGCGGATCCTTCCCCTTTGCATCCCTTTGCTGACACACGATTGAAACCGCCCTTTGAGACGGTAAACTTTTAAATACGTAATAGAGTAATTGTAAACGATATCACAGGATTATACAATGGGGAAAAGTCACGAAATTTTCAGTCGAAATTTGGGCCGTTTCTTCGCCGGAGACTTTTGCTTTACAGAATGCGGAATTTCCAAATAGATGTAAAGAAGCCGGCTCACATGAGCCGGCTTCTTCAGGAGAAGGTATTTCGTTTCTTATGGGGTGTAGCAAAAACTATATAATGTATTGGGGGGGTTACGTGTATTATAATAGCATAGGTTTCAAAATAAGTGTGCACAAACTTCACATATTTTGCATATTGTTTTTGTGCATATTGTATATTTCCTGCTGATTTACATGGTTTCCGCATCGGATAGGGGAAGGCCCGCTCGTGCAGGCACGGCATCCGCTTTCCGGGCTTATCGCGCAAACAGCTTCTCAAATTCCTCCTGGCCGATCTTTTCCTTCACCAAAAGCAGCTGGCTGCAGGTATGGAGGACATGCTCATTCTCCATGATAATCGCCTTCGCCTTCTGGTAGCAGTCATCGATGATCCGCTTCACTTCCTCGTCAATCACCGTGGCCACCGCCTCGCCGTAGCTCTTGGCATGGGCCAGATCCCGGCCGATAAATACCTCATCCTCATCGCTTCCGTAATTAATCATGCCCACCTTATCGGACATGCCGTACTGGGTCACCATAGCCCGGGCAATGCCGGTGGCCTGCTTGATATCCTGGGAAGCACCAGTGGTAATGTCATCAAAGATCAGTTCCTCGGCAATCCGTCCGCCCAGCGCCACCATAATATGCTGCAGCATCCGCCCTCTGGTCATATAAGCCTCATCCTTCTCCGGGAGAGGCATGGTGTAGCCGCCTGCGCCATTTCCCGTAGGAATGATGGAAACAGTGTGAACCGGGCCCACATCCGGCAGCACATGGAAGAGAATCGCGTGACCGGCCTCGTGATATGCGGTAATCTTCTTATCCTTTTCAGAAATCACCTTGCTCTTTTTCTCCGAGCCGATGCCTACCTTCACAAAGGCCTTGTCAATATCCTCCTGGCGCACAAACCGGCGGCCTTCTCTGGCCGTAATGATGGCGGCCTCATTCATCAGGTTCTCCAGATCCGCGCCGGTAAATCCGGCGGTAGTCCTGGCCACCCGCTCCAGATCCACATCATCGCTCAGCGGCTTCTCCTTGCAGTGAACCTTCAGGATCTCCTGACGCCCCTTCACATCCGGGCGTCCCACCATCACCTTCCGGTCAAAACGGCCGGGACGGAGGATAGCCGGATCAAGAATATCCACCCGGTTGGTGGCCGCCATAACGATGATGCCTTCATTCACGCCAAAGCCGTCCATCTCCACCAGGAGCTGGTTTAAGGTCTGCTCCCGCTCATCGTGGCCGCCGCCCATTCCGGTGCCTCTTCTGCGGGCCACCGCGTCAATCTCATCGATAAATACGATGCAGGGAGAATTTTTCTTGGCATCCTCAAACAGGTCGCGGACACGGGAAGCGCCCACACCCACGAACATCTCCACAAAATCCGAACCGGAGATGGAGAAGAAGGGAACGCCCGCCTCACCGGCCACAGCCTTGGCAAGAAGGGTCTTTCCTGTACCTGGCGGGCCCACCAAGAGAAGACCCTTGGGAATCCTGGCGCCTACGCTGGTATATTTCTGGGGCTGGCGAAGGAAATCCACAACCTCCTCCAGCTCTTCCTTTTCCTCCTCCAGACCTGCCACATCATGGAAATTCACCTTGCTGTCCCGGCTGAGCCTGGCCCGGCTTTTTCCGAAATTCATCATCTTCGCATTAGTGCCGCCGCCTGCCGCCCGGGCATTCATCATGAAAATCAACACCACAACTACCACCGTAGAAAGGAGAATAGGAAGCATGATGCTTAACAGGTAATTATCCTGGGGCACATCCTGAAGGATAAAATCAATATTCTTCCCCCGGAGAACCTCCTGCTCCACGGCCACATCGGAAGTATAATACTGCCAGCTGCTGTTGTCCTGAAGATTTATGGTCAGCATACCGGTAGGGGTCTGCTGATTCTGGTGAATGATTACTCTGGTTATCTCTCCGCCATCCAGCAGCTCCTGATACTGCTGGTAGCTGATCTCGTCATTAGTTAAAATCGGTCTGAAAAATGTGGTTACCAATAAAAGCATAAGCGCAATGATAAGCACAAAACCCAGGCCTCTGAATTGCTGCTGCTGTCTCAACTAGCTGCCTCCTTACTGTTCTACTACTCCAATATATGGCAGATTGCGGTATTTCTGGTCATAATCCAGGCCGTAGCCTACCACAAATTCATCCGGAATGGTAAAACATGTATATTTTACCTGCACCTGCTTCTTCACCCGGCGCTCCGGCTTATCCAGGAGGGTGCACAGCTCAATGCTCCTGGGATTTCTCTGCTTCAATATTTCCATCAAATAGGCCAGCGTCCGGCCGGAGTCAATAATATCCTCAACGATAATAACCTCTTTTCCCTCAAGAGGCTCATCCAGATCCTTGATAATCTTTACCACGCCGCTGGATTTCGTGCCGCTTCCGTAGCTGGATACGGACATAAAGTCCAGGGACACAGGCACTGTCAGGCGCTTGGCCAGCTCGCAGGTAAAGAACACGCCGCCCTTTAAGATGCAGATCAAATGCACCGGCCTGCCAGCATAATCCTCATTAATTTTTGACGCAATCTCATTGATCCTTGCGTTTACCTCTTCCTCGGTCAGCAATACCCGAATCTTATCTGTCATTTTCCTTCCCTCCGCTTACGTGTACTTGCAAGATCCTCCGGGTCTTTGGAGTGATCTTGGCTCCTTCGCTGATTCTCCATCCAATAATCCATAAAACATGGCTTCCCTCTGCCAAAAGAAGGATCCGGTCCCGGATGCCGGCCGGTATTTTCTGGTCAATCATGTATGACTTTACACTCTTTCTCCCGCCTCCAGGCAAGAGAAAATAGTCGCCGGTCTGCCTTGTTCTCACAGACAACGCACCTTGTATTTTATCATAGTCGAACCATTTCGTATACTGTTTTTGGGGAAAATTCATCCCTTTTTCCAGGAAAAATGCCGTAAACTCCAGGCTTAAGGCTTCCCCATCCCCGGCAGCTTCCGCGGATAGGCGATGGGTTTCTCCTGGAATAAAGGGGAGGATGCCGCACAGCACAGACGGCATTTCCTGCCCAGATTGCCGGTTCGGATGCCCCTTTCTGGGGCGCCTGCCCGGGCATCCCTTATCGCTTTGCCTGCTTGGGTACGCTTTACCGCTTTGCTCGCCTGGGTACTCCCTCTCAGTTTGCCCGCTTGGGTACGCTTTACCGCTTTGCTCGCCTGGGTACTCCCTCTCAGTTTGCCTGCTCGGGCACTCTTTACCGCTTTTCCGGCCGCGGTATCCCAGGATAAGGTTTTCCCCCTCCTTCCAGGCACAAAGGCCGCCGGGAAGGTCTGCCTGGCTGCCGGACTGCTTTTCTAGAAGGGCCAGCACATCCCGCACATGGACCGATGACAAATCGCGCATTCCCGCCGCCGTCTCCTCCATCATCTGCCGCACCACATAGGTCCGGATGATTTCCGGCTCCCGGGAGAGTGCCCTTCCATCTGCCTGAATCCGGCGTCCGTCTAACGCGGTTTTGTGTGGATTCGGCATTTCTCCCAGCTCTGCTTTCTGCGGTTTTGGCATTTCTCCCAGCTCTGTTTTCTGCGGTTTCGGCATTTCTCCAGCCTTTGTCCCGCCGCCGTATTTCACCCCATGTTCCTCCAGCCACCTGGCGGCCTGCATTTCCAGATAGGCATCTGCCTGGCCGATAAATTCTGCCGCCTGGCTGATGTGCTGGGGCGCCCGGCTGTTGACCTGGCTGCAGATCAGGGGAAGAATCTGGTTCCGCAGCCGGTTTCTGGTGTAAGCCTCCGAGGCGTTGGTGGAATCCTCAATCCAGGAAACCTTTTCCTCCCGCAGGAACGCCGCAATCTCCTGCCGGCCGGCCCACAAAAGCGGCCGGATAATCCGTCCCCGCACAGGCCGGATGCCGGAAAGTCCCCGAAGGCCGCTTCCCCTAAACAGGTGGTGAAGCACCGTTTCCGCGTTGTCATCCCGGTGGTGGGCCACGGCGATCTGGACTGGGGAAGTTTGTTTCAGCACTCCAGTACTCTGCTCCGACACTTCCGCAGGCTGCTTCGGAACTTCCGCAAGCTGCCCCGGCACTTCCGCAGGCTGCCTCGATGCTTCCTCAGTCTGCTCCGGCGCTTGCGCTGGATTCTCCTCCATCTCCCACCGGCAGGCTGCTTCCTCCAATGCCTGATACCGCAGACTCCGGGCCGCTTCCTCCTCTGAAAGGCCCTCCTGCGCCGCCAGCTGCCGCACATTCACCTGCACGCAGGAAAAAGGAATACCCAGACTCCGGGCACAGCTTTCCGAGAAGGCCTGGTCCCGGTCTGCCTCCGCCCCGCGAAGACCATGGTGGACGTGAAGGGCACGAACCTCCAAATCCCATTTTTCCCGCATTCCGGCCAATACATACAAAAGGCAGACCGAATCTGCGCCGCCGGATAAGGCCGCCAGAATCCGCCCGCCCTTTTTCAGCATTCCATGCCGTACCATAAAATCTTCTGTCTCTCTTCTCATCTGCCGTTCCCCTTCTTCCCTGCCGTAAAATACCTTTTAACCCCTACATCATAACAGGATTTCTTTAAAAATGCCATCTGCATTTCCGAATTTCCCGTCTGCGCCGCCCTTCCTCTACCCCTTCTCCCATATCCCCGCCGCCAGCACCGTCATATCGTCCCTTGCCCCGCCGGAGGACTGGGCAAAGGCCAGCACCTGGTCAGCGATCTCCTGAGGCCCGGCCTGGGGCAGCGCCTCCAGAAATTCCCGCAGCACCTGCTCTTTCTCCTCTCCTGGAAGGGCATCCAAAATCCCGTCGCTGACCATCACAATCCGGTCATCATCCCACAATTTTTTCGACATCAGAGCAGGCTCCACCGGGTTAAGTATCCCCATGGGCACATCCCCCGAATCCAGAAGTTCCACTCCGTCCTGCCCCATGACAAAGGAAGCCGCCGCCCCCAGCTTCATGATTTCCAGGACGCCGGTATGCAGATCCACACACACCAGATCCACCGCCGCCGGATGCTGCTCCGCCCCCGCTAAAAGCAGGACGGTATTCACTAACTTTAATGAAGAACGGGCGGTGAAGCCGGCCTCCATCAGCTGTTCCGTCAATTCCACCACCCGCTCGCTCTCCCGGGATGCCTGTTCTCCCCATCCCATACCATCAGCAAGGCTCATAATCACCTGCCCCTCCACGTTCCGGAAAAAGGTATAGCTGTCCCCGGACACCTGCTGACCCTGCCTGGGCGCCCGGGCAGACCCCCAGAGCATCTGGTATTTTCCTTCCTCCACAAACCGCAGAGTACCTGACTGCCTGGTGACAATGGCCTTGCTGTCCCGGGCAGGATACCAGCGCCGCCGGTCCATGGCCTGTCCCAGCACAGCCGCCGCCTCCCGGGACGTAAGACAGGCCCCGTGGGTGGTGTGCATGGTCATGTAGGCCTCCCGCTGGCCGTTTTCGTACTCCAGCACAAGCATATTTTCCACCAGCATGTGGTGGCGCCGGAAGGTTCGCTTTACCGCCTGCTCCCATTGGCCGGTCACATCCGCAGCCCTCTCCATCTGGTGGGAAAATTCCTCGATAATTGATGCCAATTCCCGAAACTGCACCACCACCGCGTCCCGGCTTTCCAGAAAACGGTTCTTCCAGGACAGATTCATGGTAGCTCGTCCCAGGCTGCTGTTTAACTGGCTTAAATACCGTTCCTTATGAAAACAGGTCTGACGGAAAAGAAGAGGCATGTCCTCCATCCGCACCGCCCCGTGGACCTCAAAGGCCCGCAGCAGATAATACAGATAATAGCTGTCCTCCCTGGCACTGTCCTGGTACAGATTGCAGCGGCTGCAGCTGCCGCAGACCATAGCCGCTGCCGTCTGCATGGCCGCCGCCCCGTCCTCCTTAGTCAGATGACGGCCGTCAATTTCCTCCGTAAATGATTTTGCCAGCCGGCTTAAGGAAGCGGCCAGGTCCGCCAGCCTGGCCGCCGTATATACATTCACATCCGCCATATCCAGACGCTTCCGTTTTCCCTTGGAAAAAAGCACAAAAATCCCTCCCATTCGCATATCATCTTTCGGATACTCAAAAAGATTATATGCGGACGGGAGGGAATTCATTACTGACCACGGGAAGAATTCCTTACCGACAACGAAAAGCTTCATCACCAGCTGCCAAAAGACTTCACTGCCTGCCGCCAAAAAGCTTCACTGGCTGCCGCCAGAGAACTTCACTACTGACCATCGGAAGGCTTCAGCAGGATTTCGTCCGGCATCACCAGTCCCAGCTTTTCCTTGGCCACTTCCTCAATATATTGCTTCGTCTGGACGTAGATCTTCCGCTCTTCAAGCTCTGCCGTCCTCTGCTCCTCTTCTGCCTTCTGGGCCTCAAGATTCTGTTCCTTAATCTGGTATTCCAGATCCTTTGCTCTCAGGGATGCACCCTTCAGGTTCACCACCACAGCCAGGCTCAGCACCACCGCTGTGATTCCGATTAATGCCATCCGGTTCTCCCATTTGTCCCGCCTGTACATCCGGGACTGCCTCTTTTTGGCCTTCATCTGCACCACCACTTTTACTGTCTGTCTTACTGCGAAGCTCTTTCCGCTTCTGCCGCCGGTTATAATAGTTTATTTTAATACCATCCACCGCTTTTTGCAAGGCTTTCATCACATTTCTGCTGACCAGCCGGTCATAAAAAACCATTCCCAGAAACACGCAGCCCACCGCCCAGGCCCGGAATATTCCGTCATTGAGCCGGTACAAAAGGGCAAAAACCGAAAGGCTCACATAGATCCAGTAAAAGAAATCCTCCAGGCTTACCAGCCAGGCCTTCTGAGCCAGCAAAATCCGGAAAATCCGCAGCAGATCATAGCAGATCATCAGCCAAATCCCCAGGGCCAGAGACGATAAAAGAAGCCTTGCCTGCCCGTAAATCTCCCCGCTGACCGCCCCCATAGGCCGGCCTACTTAAAGAGCCTTGCCAGAAAGGACTCGCCGCTCTTTCGGAAGGCTTCATTGGAGCTGTACACCAGGCTTTCTGCCTGTCCGTCGATATCGATTTCCCCCTTGTCCAGGGTCAGTCTGCTGACGCACAAATCCCGCCCTTTTATGGTCAGCAGGCCCTTGTCCGTGTCCAAAACCACCTGATTCTCATCGAAGGAAACCACATCTGCGATCCCCGTTATGCTGATTTTTCCCCGGTCCTCCATCATCACCCGGTGAGGACGCCCGCCGATCTTTTCTTCCATCAAAAAACCTCCTAACACACTGACCTGTTGTTCAGTATATTAAGAGGTTTGCGCAAATATGACTGCCAGTCCGAATTTCTCTTATCAGGAAAATGCGTTAATCCGCCTTTCCTTAAAGATACTCATACAGCTCCTTGGCCTCGTCCTTCTTCACCGTCTCCTGTACGTCCAGCACCTTCACCTTCACAGCCTTGGCGCCGAACTGGATTTCGATAATATCTCCCTCTTTTACATTCAGGGAGGCCTTCGCCGGTTTATCATTCACCAGCACCCGGCCGGCGTCGCAGGCCTCATTGGCCACCGTCCGCCGCTTAATCAGCCGGGAAACCTTAAGAAACTTGTCCAGTCTCATCGTTTATGCGTTCACCAGATCCTTTAATGCCTTGCCTGCTTTGAACTTGGGGCTCTTGGAAGCTGCGATTACCATAGGCTCGCCGCTCTTGGGATTTCTGCCCTCTCTCTCGCCTCTCTCGGAAACCTCGAAAGTACCGAAGCCAACCAGCTGTACCTTCTCGCCCTTAACCAGCTCATCTGCTACTACATCGGTAAATGCCTTCAGCGCCTTCTCTGCATCTTTTCTGGAAATTTCTGCTTTCTCAGCGATTGCTGCGATTAATTCGGTTTTGTTCATCGTATTCCTCCTGATTCGTCTGCGGGGGGAGCCTATGCCGGTTCGAAAACTTATCCTTCCCGGCCCGCTGCTCGCATAACTGAAAGCCTCGACCTTCCCTCGCGCGCTAAAATGTGTACCCTATCATTTATATCCGTTTCTATGCCTTTTGTCAAGGATTTTCGCTATTTTCCGCCCTCTTTTCCCAGGTCTTTTTTTCCTTGATTTTTCGCGGCTTTTTCCTCTTTCTTGATGGCATTCCAGAGGGCCAATCCTTCCTCCGCATTGGTCACTTTTGCGTCCCCAAAAACATGAGGATGACGCCGCACCATCTTGCGGCTGACGCCGTCAATCACATCGTCAATGGTAAATTCCCCCAGCTCCGCCGCGATCTGGCTGTTCATCACCACCTGCAGAAGCACATCCCCCAGCTCCTCGCACAGATTTTCCATGTCCTTATTGTCGATCGCCTGAAATACCTCCTCGGTTTCGTCCGCCAGACATTTTTTCAGCGACTCGAAGGTCTGCGCTCTGTCCCACGGACAGCCATTTTCTGAACGAAGCTTTGCAACGATCTCTACAAAATCTTTAAATGTGTACATGATTCTAGTAAATCCCCCCAATCCCCAAATCCGTATCAATGGTATTCATATTATACAAAATCAGCACATCGGTAACCTCCGGATGCTCCTTAACAAACGAACTTGGCCCCTGCTTATAATACCTCGTATCAAACACATAAATCTTCTTAAAATGATTCACCAAAAAGGGAACCATGGAATTGGCATAGCTGTCCTTAATCAGCACCAGCTCCCTCTCCGAATCCGCCGTTTCATTGGTAATCTCAATCAGGGAATGAAGATTGTCCAAAAATAAGGAATATTTGTCCTTCTTCTCCAGATACGCAAAATTATAAAGGGAATCCGTGGTTTCTTTCGTGTCCGTATAAAAAACCGTCAGCTGATTTTCCGGATTTTCAAAGACCGTGATGGTATCCTTCCCCATCCTTCCGTCATTTAACTTGGAATAAATAGTCCCTCGAAAATCCGCGGACACCTCCTTGGCGACTAAATCCTCCAGCATCACCGGCTCGATCCCCGTCTGCTCACAGTACGCCGTATAGGCCGCATACGCGCCGTAGCTGGTCCAGTGATGGTCGGTGCGGTAATACAGCTGCATCTCATCCTTCTTGTCCATAAGCGCCCCATAGCAGTCGATCTTTGGCAGGCCGGAGCGCGCATAGATGGCCTCCCGCTCTCCCATCTGATCCGGTTCCTGGGCAAAAGACGGCAGCTTTTCTGCATAGATCACCGAAGCGGTAGGCACCAGCAGAAGAGAAACGGATACATCCTCATCCTTCACTGCCTCGTAAAATTTCTGGAAATTTCCCACGATCTTTTCCGTGTTTTTCGGCGCCTTGTAGGCCTCGATCAAATACCCGTCATCGGCAATGTAAATGCCATTGATCTCCCGCTTTCCTGCGGCGATCTCCGCCTCTGCCTTAATCCCCATAAACATATCTCTGCATGGAAAATGATCCGCCAGATAAGTCTGCACACCCTCCATAAAATCCCCGTTTTTCAGGGTTTCCGCGGAAAATTCCGGAAATGCGGAAAGATACCGGTTTTCACTCTCCGAAAATTCCTTTTTCTCCATCAGGAAAAAGGCGCAGGAAAAAGCGAGAACGAAAACAGCCAGGATCACCGCCGTGGCCGACTGGATTTTATTGTTGTTTTCCTTCATGTCTGAACGCCCTCCTAAAAACGGAAATACAGAAACGGATTATAGGTATCGTTTACCAGGTAAGCGGTGGTCAGCAAAAGAAGGCCCACATAGCCCGCCATAGACCCCAGGGCCAGAAGACTCTGCCCCCGCTTCCCCACCTTTTTAAGCTTCTCTTTCACAAAAGGATAAAAGGGGAAGGCCAGGACGATGGCCACCGCCAGGAGAAGCCCGTTGTTGGCAGCGTACCATAAAAATTCTTCTCCAAACAGCCCATTTCCCGCCATTCCAAACATGGACGAAATATATGCCCCCAGCTGTCCCATATCGTCAAAGACGAAGATGACAAAGCCGAACACCACGATCACCACCGCATACAGGTGGCGCAGGAAGGAAGGCAGCCGGGAAAGCCTTTCGCCCCAGACGAATTTTTCCAAGGCCAAAAGGACACCGTAATACAGGCCCCAGATGATAAAATTCCATGCAGCCCCGTGCCAAAGCCCGGTGAGGAACCAGACGATAAACATATTCCGCAGCTGCTTCGCCGCGCCCTTCCGGTTCCCGCCCAGGGGAATATACACATAATCCCGAAACCAGGTGGACAGGGAAATGTGCCATCTTCTCCAGAAGTCTGTCACCGAAACGGCCGACAGGGGATAGCAGAAGTTTTCCATGTAATGAAAGCCCAGCATACGCCCCATGCCGATGGCCATATCGCTGTAGGCGCTGAAGTCAAAGTATAGCTGAAGGGTAAAGCACATCGCTCCCAGCCAGGCCGTCGCTGCAGAGGCCGAGCCCGTCTCCATCCCCTTGATGGCTTCCCAGACCGCCCCCGTATTGTTGGCAAGGAGAACCTTTTTAAATAATCCCTGCATAAACCGGAGGGTTCCATAAACAAAGCCGTCCCAGTCGATGGTTCTCTCATGAAGCTCCTCATTGACCGTAGAAAACCGGACGATGGGCCCGGCAATCAGCTGGGGGAACATGGAAACATAGGTGAGATAGGTCAGATAATTTTTCTCCACCTTCACCTCTCTCCGATATAAATCAATGCTGTAGCTCATGGTCTGGAAGGTAAAAAAGCTGATGCCCACAGGAAGCCCCAGGCCTAATGGCTTAATGGAACTGCCAAAGAGGCCGTTGACAATCTCCACAAGGAAATCTGCATATTTAAAAAAGCCCAGCATGGACAGGTTGATCATCACGGAAATACATAAAAAAATCCTTCTCCGCCGGTCATCCGCCCCAAATTTATCCATGAAACGCCCGTTTGTGTAATCCACCGCAGACGCAAAAAGCATCAGGATAATGTAAACCGGCTCGCCCCAGGCATAGAAAACTAAGCTGAAGGCGAGCAGGATATGATTTTTCAGTTTAAAGGGCGCAGCATAATAAAGGATTAAACTTGCCGGGAGAAAGAAAAACAAAAATGGTATGCTGCTGAAAACCATGATTTCCTCCCGTTATTTCAGATTTTCCCGGATCACGGACTCGATGCTGTCCGCCTCCGCTGAGATAACCAGATAGATGTAGTCCCCTTCCGTCTTTACCGAGCTTTTCGCCACGATGGCATACTGCTCCGGAAGGTAATTCTCCATTTCCACAGCCTTCTGCTCAATAACGGTGTTCAGTGCAGCCACAATGCGCTCTGCCCCGTCCCCGCTCTTTGCCTTCATAATGATAACCGAATCCGCCAGGGTGGGATCCTCCGCGCTGGCAAACACATATCCATCCAGGTCTGCCGGATTGATGCCGTAATAATTGGAAATAAAGTTGTCATCTCCCTCGATCATGGAAGGAAGGGCCACCTGATTTCCTACAGCCGCATAGATGGAGGCTGGCGTAACAGAAGCCGCAGAAGAAGGTTCTGCCGCCGTCTCTGCTGCTGTTTCCGCCGCTGTTTCTGCCGCATCCACAGTCTCCTCTGCCTCTCCGGCTTTTTGTTCCTGGCCGCCCTCTGCAGAAGTGTCGGCTGCTGGTTCTTCCGCCTCATTCTCTGCGTTTTCTTTCACTCCATCTTCTGCCGCTCCGTCTTCTTCCGCTTCTTTCTCTTCTGTATCTTCCGCAGCGTCTTTTTCTGCCGCTTCCGCCTTTTCCTTTGTCTCTTTTTCATCCGCCTCTGCCGTCTCAGAAGCAGAGACTCCTTTAGGCGCTTCCTCCGTCTTCTCAGCCCCATCTTCCGCCTCAGACACAGCCCCGTCCGCTACCGCTTCCGTCACTGCATCTGCAGGCTTTGTCTCGCTTCCGCCCTGGCTGCCGCAGCCGCCTAAAATCACCGCCATGGCCAAAACCGCGGCGCCCTTCTTTACCTTCCAAATTGCTGTTCTCTTTTTCATCTCAATCTCCTCTTTCGTTATCGCTTATCCCCATATGGGGCATCTCCAGTTTACGCCTCCGGTGCCGGGGTATATTTTAACTGGTCTCTGGCATACTGCCTCAGCACATTGGTCCACACCTGATATGCTGCGGAGGTCTGGTGCACGTAATTGTCGCTGCAGTACTCCGGAGCCAAATCGCCGTTGGCATCAGAAAGCGGCGTAGCCAGATCAATGTATCCCCAGCCATTGGCCTCAGCGATTTCCTTCATCTGTGCATTAAACACCCGGATATTGTCATTGTTCAGCCGGCCCTTGCCCTTGCCTCTCAGCGTATAGGTCATGCTCATAATGTGAATCTCCGCATCCGGGCAAAGCTGCTTGATATTAGCAACCACCTGCTGGTAACACTCGCAGGTGTCATTTCCCATGTTCAAATCATTCAGACCAAAGAAAAGAAATACCTTTTTCGCCTGCATCAGCGCCAGAGACTCCCACACAGGACGCTGCGCTCCCTGATAAATCGGATGAACGCTTTTCGAACTCACCGGCCACAGGGCATTATGTACCGAAAAGCTTCCCGATGCAAGAAAATTAAAGGATTTCAAAAAGGGATCGCTGCTCCGCATACAGTAATTCCGGAATCCCAGCATAACCGAATCGCCAACCAGCACAGAGCCGTTGTAAAAGGCGTCAATCTCCGCCTCCGACACTTCCCTCTCCTGGAGAACCTCCTCCTCATTTTCCTGGGCAGCCTCGCTCTCACTGGAAATCCCATCGATTTCCACCGTCGCTACCCCTGTGCGCTGCAGCGCCGCCAGACCAGAAGTAATTGCGCCAAAGGCCCCATCGTGCTCCTGGTTGAATTTCAGGTAAACCTGCCGCCCATTCACCGTATAGGCGCCATCAGTGACCGCCATCCTGCCGTAAAAGCCGTCATGCTCCGTCTGGCAATAATAATAGCGCCCCGTAGATGTGTCATGGATCAGCCCCGCATACATATGGCCATCTGGAGCCAAAAGATACCAGCTGTCATCCAGATCCTGAAACCAGCTGTTTTCCACATTGCCCTTATTGTCCCGGCTGCGCACATACCAGCTCCCGTCCTGACCGCTGTACCATCTGGAGGACTGCTCCGCAAACCCGGGCATAGCGGCAAATAAACTGAATGCCGCAGTCACTGCAAATACTTTCAAACACTTTCTCATTTTCATACCCTCTTAAGTAACTGTATAATATTTGGATGCCCTCATCCATTTTGGGAAAACAAAAAACAAGGTGTCAAGCTCTGCGCTTCACACCTTGCCGTCTTTTGGATGCTATCTTTGTGAAGAGTGTCTGCCAAACACTTTTCACACCTGCCTGCGTGTTCCCGTACCTGGACAGATGCTATGTTTTCGATTTTCTCTGACCATTTTAGCATACCGGGTATGGGGATTCAACCAGAATTTTTCATACATTTTGTGTTTTCATTCACCACGCTGCCAGAAATCGGTTTTGTCGATTTATCGTCTTTCTTGTTGAAAATATTTTCCTGATATGATAAGATTTATTCACGGAAAACATCCATGACAGGAGTGGCTTGCCTCATTTTCATTTAACCTATAGTAATAAGGGTGAATGATTTCTTACATATCTCGATAAAAGAGATAAGCGTAAGAAGAAATAAGCCCACCCTGTCGGCCAACAGGATGGGCGGTGTCCGCTAGGACACTAAGCTCAACTTTTGAGGCATCCACTTTTGGAGTGG
>JAGHER010000053.1 GCA_017889125.1 Lachnospiraceae bacterium | reverse complement strand
TGGCCTCAGCTGACTCCGGGTCAACCTCCTTAAGGAGGCTGTGGAGATGCTCCGGCCCCTGCTCACTGGCCAGGGCCTCCAGCTCCCTGCGGATGGCCCCGCCCTCGGGATTTTCCTTAAAGTCAATGTCATAGAGAAGGGCCTGGATATAAAATCCCGTACCTCCCGCCAAAATGGGAATCCTTCCCCGGGAACGGATGTCTGCCACCGCCTCTCTGGCCAGCTGCTGAAAGGTGACTACATTAAAATCCTCCCAGGGCTCCAGCACATCGATGAGATGATGGGGGATGCCCTCCATCTCCTCCGGGCGGATCTTGGCTGAGCCGATATCCATATGGCGGTAGACCTGCATGGAATCGGCACTGATGATCTCTCCGCCCACCGCCTTTGCCAGGGCGATGGACAGCGCTGTTTTCCCGGCTGCCGTGGGGCCGGTGATGATAATAAGCGGCGTTTTTTCCATAAGACACGCTCCTTTCCCTGTAAAACCACCGTATCGGGAAAACGATGCTTAAATCAGCTTTTCCTCAGATACATTCCTTGTCACACGATCCGCTTGAATTTCTTTTCCAGCTCGTATTTACTCATGGAAACAATGGTGGGCCTTCCATGGGGGCAGGCGTAGGGATTTTCCATGCCAAGGAGCTGGTCAATAAGGGCATCCGCCTCCGCAAAAGACATGGCATGATTTCCCTTTACCGCAGCCTTGCAGGACATGGAAGCCACCTTCTCGTAAATCAAATCCGGCTTCTCCGCCTGGGTGTCCTCCGACAGGCCGTCTAACATTTCCAGGAATAAATCCGACCGGGCAATGGAGGGAAGATTAGCCGGAACACCGCGCACGGCGTACTCCCTGCCGCCGAAATGCTCAATCTCAAAGCCCATGTCATTGAAATAACTCATGTATTTTTTCATCAGCAGCTCTTCCCCCATGCTTAAGGTAAGAATCAGGGGAGGGTTCAGCATCTGGGTGCCGAAATCCCGGCTTTTCAGCGTTTCCATGGTCCGCTCAAAGAGGATTTTCTCGTGGGCCGCGTGCTGATCGATGATAAACAGCTGCTCCTGGTACTCCACAAGCCAGTAGGTGTCAAAAAGCTGGCCGATAAGGCGGTGATGCTCCCTGGCCCGCTTGTCTAAAAAGCGGCCGTCGAAAAGCTCCATTTGTTCCATTTGGGGTGGGGCGGGTTCAGCGGAGGCTGTGGGCTGCGGGGAATCCGGTGCAGGCTCCTGGATGGAAGCTTGCGGTGATGCCTGTATGGGTTCCTGCGCAGATGTTTGCGCCAGTCCTTGTGTGGAAATTTGCGGCAGGACAGACTGATTTTCAGGTGAAACAGAATTTTGCGCGGGCTGGTTTCCCGCCGCATTTCCCGCAGCCATCCCATCACCGGAACCTGCATCAAGAAACAGCTGCGAACGCAGGGGATTCAACCGGCGCTCACCATCTCGTTTCACCCCATCCCATCTCGTTTCACCGACGCTTCTCGCTCCATCACCGCTTCTCGCCCCATCATATCCCGGCCTTTCCCGCAGGTAGACATCCTCCGGCATGGAGGTCAGCTGGCGCAGAGTCTGCTGGTACAGCCCCAACCGCTTTTTCTCAAAGGGCTCCGGGCTCCCCGCATCCTGCTTTGCGGCCGCTGCCCTGGCTGCTTTTTCCTCCTTGTCCCCATCAGATAGAGACACTCTGGGGATCAGCTCCTTGTGGGCCAGTGCCTGGGCCACGCCGTCCCGGATCATGGCATAAATCCCTTCCCCGTCCCGGAAGCGCAGCTCCATCTTGGTGGGATGGACGTTCACATCAAGAAACTCCGGCTCGATAGAAAAATGCAGCAGTACGAAAGGATATTTATGCTGCATCATAAAGGGCTTGTAGGCCTCCTCAATGGCCTTGGCCACAATGCTGCTCTTTATATAGCGGCCGTTAATGAAGTAATTTTCAAAGTTCCGGCTGCTTCTGGCAATCACCGGCTTTCCGATGTAGCCATTCATCCGCACCGCTTCCCGGACGCCGTCCACCGGAAGAAGGTTCCCCGCCACCTCCCGGCCGAATATGGTATAAATAATATCTTTTACATTGTTGTTCCCGGAGGTATGGAGGCGGTTTTGATTGTTGTGAATAAAGCGGATGGAAATGTCCGGATGGGACATGGCGATCTTTTCCACCAAATCCGCCACATGGGCCCCCTCCGTGGCCGCCGTTTTTAGGAATTTCTTCCTGGCCGGTGTATTGTAAAAAATGTTCCGTGCAATAAAGGTGGTGCCCTCCGGCGCCCCTACCTCCTCCAAACTCTTTTCCACGCCGCCTTCAATCTGATAACGGCTTCCTGTAAGGGAATCGCTGGTTCGGGTAATCAATTCCACCTGGCAGACTGCCGCGATGCTGGCCAGGGCCTCGCCCCGGAAGCCAAGGGAGGATACGGTAATCAGATCCTCCACCGAGCGGATCTTGCTGGTGGCATGGCGCAGGAATGCCAGGCTGATCTGACCTTTGGGAATCCCGCAGCCATTGTCCGTCACGCGGATAAAGGAGATGCCTCCCTCCTTGATTTCCACCGTGATGGCCGTAGCTTTGGCATCAATGGCATTTTCCAGAAGCTCCTTCACCACCGATGCCGGGCGCTCGATCACTTCGCCTGCGGCGATCTGATTAACGGTGCTTTCGTCCAGTACGGTAATATTCGGCATACCTGCCCCTCCTTTTTATTTTCTTAAGCCTTCCCGTCCCAGCGGTTTTTCAGCTTCGTCTGCAGACGGTACAGGGTATTCAGCGCGTCGATGGGCGTCATGTGCCCAAGCTCTAACTCGCTTAATTCCCGGATAATGTCATCATCCTTTGCCGTGTCAAATAAGGTCATCTGCTGCAGATCCACCTCGTCGGGCTTTGCCACTGGCTTTCGCTGGGCGGCGGCAGGTGCTCCGGCTCCGGCAATCTCTCTTGCCCTCACCGTAATATCCGCACCGCTAAGCTCCTCGGCAATCTCCTTTGCCCGGGCAATGACCGAATCCGGCACGCCGGCAAGCTTTGCCACCTGAATGCCGTAGCTTTTGTCTGCGCCGCCTTTGATGATTTTCCGCAGGAAAACAATATCGTCTCCCTGCTCTTTCACGGCTATGCAGTAGTTATTTACGCCATTTATGGTGCCCTCTAACTCCGTCAGCTCATGGTAGTGGGTGGCAAATAAGGTCTTTGCCCCCAGAAGCTTTGTGTTGCTCACATGCTCCACCACCGCCCATGCGATAGAAAGGCCGTCGAAGGTACTGGTACCTCTTCCGATCTCATCCAGCACCAGAAGGCTGTTTTTCGTGGCATTCCGCAGGATATTCGCCACCTCCGTCATCTCCACCATAAAGGTACTCTGACCGCTTGCCAGATCGTCGGAAGCGCCCACCCGGGTGAAAATCCGGTCGCAGATGCCGATATTGGCTTCCTCTGCCGGCACAAAGCTTCCGATCTGGGCCATCAGCACAATCAATGCCACCTGCCGCATGTAGGTGGATTTTCCCGCCATATTGGGACCGGTGATGATGGAAATCCGGTTCTTCCCATTGTCCAGGCAGGTGTCATTTGCCACAAACAAATCATCCCGCATCATCTGCTCCACCACCGGATGACGGCCGTTCTTGATCTGGATTACGCCCTTTTCATTAATGGAGGGCTTCACGTAATTGTGGCGGGTGGCCACCGCGGAAAGGGAAGCAAACACATCGATTCCCGCCAGGGCCTTGGCCGTCTTCTGGATCCGCACCACCTGGGCAGCGATGGTATCCCGCACCTGGCAGAACAGGTCATATTCCAGGGAAACCAGCTTTTCCTCGGCTCCCATAATGATGTCCTCCAGATTTTTCAACTCATCCGTGGTAAACCGCTCGCCGTTCACCAGGGTCTGCTTGCGGACGAAGTAGTCCGGCACCATATCCTTAAAGGAATTGCTCACCTCAAAATAATAGCCGAAAACCTTATTGAATTTGACCTTTAAGGTCTTAATTCCCGTCTTTTCCTTTTCCCTGGCCTCTAACTGGGCAAGCCAGGTCTTTCCCTCGGTCTTGGCATTGCGGAGGCGGTCTGCCTCCTCGTGATAGCCTTCCTTAATCATGCCGCCCTCACGCACGGTAATCGGCGGCTCCTCCACGATAGCCTGATCGATCAGCTGGTAAAGATCCTCCAGGGGATCCATCTCTTCCTCCAGAGCCTTTAAAAGAGGGCTCTGGAACTCACGCAGGATCGTCTTTACGTGAGGAATCATACCAAGGGAATTTTTAAAGGCCAGCAGATCCCGGGGATTGGCGGTCTTGTAGCTGATGCGTCCGATCAGCCGCTCCAGGTCATAAATGGGATTCAAATATTCGCTGATCTCCTCCCGGGAAATGTAATTCATATTCAGTTCCTGAACCGCCTCCTGGCGGGCCAGAATCTCATCCCGGTGAATGAGGGGCTGCTCAATGTAGCTTCGCAAGAGCCGAGCTCCCATGGCGGTCTTTGTCTTATCCAGCACCCACAGAAGGCTTCCCCGCTTCTGCTTTTCCCGCAGAGTTTCCACTAACTCCAGATTCCGCCTGGTAGAAGTGTCGATCACCATGTACTGCCCCACCTGATAGGGGGTAATGGTAGTCAGATGCTCCAGAGTGCTCTTCTGGGTCTCATACAGGTACTGCATCACGCAGCCAGCGGCGATTACGCCGGTATCGTAATCTGCAAGCCCCAGACCATCTAAGCTTCCCACCCGGTAATGCTCCTTTAAAATCTTCCGGCAGGTCTCATCGCCAAAGAAATGGCTGTCCAGGGAAGATAAGGAAACCTGATGCCGCTCCTTAAGGCCCTCCACATCCACACCGGACATGTAGAAGGCCTCATTGCACACGATCTCCGATGGGGTAAACTTATTGATCTCGTCAAATAAATCCCGCTCTGTCTTAAGCTCAGTCACAAAAAAATCTCCGGTGCTGATGTCCGCCGCCGCGATCCCGAAGATTCCGTCCAGATAAACAATTCCCATCAGATAATTATTTTTCGTCTCATCCAGCGCCTGGGCGCTGGTGATGGTTCCCGGCGTTACCACCCGGATTACCTCACGCTTTACCAGTCCCTTGGCAAGCTTCGGGTCCTCCATCTGCTCCGCGATGGCTACCTTAAAGCCTTTCTGCACCAGCTTATTTAGATAGGAGTCCACGGCGTGGAAAGGGACGCCGCACATGGGCGCCCGCTCCTCTAATCCGCAGTCCTTTCCCGTCAGGGTGATCTCCAATGCCTTGGAAGCTTTCAAGGCATCCTCGAAAAACATCTCATAGAAATCTCCCAGACGATAAAACAGGATACAGTCCGGATATTGTTTTTTTGTCTCCAGATACTGGGTCATCATTGGTGTCATACCAGCCATGTATTACCTCACTTTTGTTCCCATATAGTAAAAGCCCTTAAATTCATCCATATGCACATCCACAATCTTTCCAATCAGGGAAGCATCTCCGGGGAAATGTACTACGGTATTGTTCCCCAGACGGCCCGTAACCAGATGGGAATCGTGGCTGTTGATCTCCTCCACAAGAACCTTCTGTACGGTGCCAAGCTCTCTTCCGGAAACCTTTGCCCCCGTCTCCTGCACCAGCTTAAGAAGCCGGTCAAACCGGTCCTTCACCACATCCTCGGGAACCTGATTTTCCATGGCTGCCGCAGGAGTGCCTGTCCGCTTGGAATAAATAAAGGTAAAGGCACTGTCAAACTGCACCTTCTCCACCACATCCATGGTCTCTAGGAAATCCTCCTCGGTCTCCCCGGGGAAGCCCACGATAATGTCCGTGGTCAGAGAAATATCCGGCACAGCCTGGCGAATCTTTGCCGCCAGCTCCAGATACTGCTCTTTCGTATATTTCCGATTCATCGCCTTTAAAATCCGGCTGCTGCCGGACTGAAGGGGCAGATGAAGATGGGGACAAACCTTCTTTGATTCCTTCATCACCTGAATCAGCTCATCGGATAAATCCTTCGGATGAGAGGTCATAAACCGAATCCGCTCAATCCCGGGAATCTCCTCCACCCGGCGAAGGAGCTCTGCAAAAGAAATAGGCTCCGCCAGGGTCTTTCCGTAGGAATTTACATTCTGGCCCAGTAGCATGATTTCCACCACACCGTCATCGGCCAGCCGCTTGATCTCATTAATAATCTCCTCCGGACTGCGGCTCCGCTCCCGTCCGCGGACGTAGGGGACGATGCAGTAACTGCAGAAATTATTGCAGCCGAACATGATGTTTACGCCGGATTTGAAAGCGTATTTCCGATCAACAGGAAGGTTCTCCACGATCTTGTCCGTTCCCTCCCAGACCTCCACAAGCATCTTCTTTTCCAGGAACCGGCGGGTAATCAGCTCCGCCAGCTGGAAAATATTGTGGGTGCCGAAAATCAGATCCACGAACCGGTAGCTGGTTTTTAGCTTCTGCACCACCTCCGGCTCCTGCATCATGCAGCCGCAGAGACCAATCAACATCTCCGGGTGTTTCTTCTTGCGGGCGCCTAACTGACCAAGCCGTCCGTAAACCTTAAGGTTTGCATTCTCCCGGACGGTGCAGGTATTGTAAAGGACGAAATCCGCATTCTCATCCTCTGCCTCCTGATAGCCGATCTGCTCTAAGATGGCCGTAAGTTTCTCTGAGTCGCGAGCGTTCATTTGACACCCAAACGTGACTACACAACAGGTACCGAAAAACTCCTTGGTAAGCATCTCATCGAGCCGCTCTTTTCCATAGCGCTCAAGAGCCTTTCCTGATGCTACATCTGCTTCAAATTTTTCTTTCAGAAGCTTTCTGGCAGCCTTGATAAAATAATACTGACGTTCAGGCTCATTCTCTGGTGGAGGCGCACTGAGATCCATACTATCTATTTTTTTTCGTATTTCTTCATCATTGTTCATGGTAAAATCCTTTCTTCTTAAACCAAGCGTTAACTTACCAGGCAACTATAAAAATCTGACAACAAAAAAGGCCTTTTTATATTTGGCCAGATAAGAAATTTTGTATAATTATATAATAATCGATGTGTAAAAGCAAATGCAAAATAATAGTCAGAATATTCTTTCAAATATAAAAAGAGAAAATTCCAATAAGATCGAAATTCTTACCATACTTACAGAAAGAAACAAATGAGCTTGATTTATATAAACTTTGTTTGTATATACAGGCGGATAAAGTAAAGGTGGTGAAGAATAGACTTATGGAAGAGAAAGGAAAGAAGACAACGGTGGAACAGTCTGTTTTTCCGGAAAATGATCCGATAACATTAGCTCAGCTCAAAAAACTGGGTATAAACGATATGGATGATTTTAAAAGCAGGAAATTAGATTTCGAAAACCGGCTTAACTTTATTTTGTTTTTAGGTACAGATTATTACAATTAGTATGTGACAGAAAAATTTTAGGATTTGACAGAATGCGAAAGACATTCGTAAGGCGACCGACATGCGCCCATCTATGACGGGGCAGTCGGTCGCCTTACTTGTAAAAAGATTATATTTATTGGACGGAATCTGTTAAAGTTTCTGCTTCTGCGATAGACTGTGTTTCAGAAGTTGCTGGCACAGATACTTCTTCACAGTTTATCCATACCCTTCCAAGGCTTTCGCCCCGGATATCAAAAGTGTATGTACCAGATTGAAGATTCGGAACATTGATTATATATCGTCCAAATTCGCTGGTTATGCTGTCAGGTGTATTTTCAGCGTTGTACGTGGTTCCGTCAGGAGTCCTAATGCTTACGTTGTTGGCTGCCCTGTCAGTATTTTCCCATGTAATAACAAACTGGTGTGGGGCGTCCGATGCTTCATAATAGATTTCGCCGCGGCTGCTTGACGATGCATGGAGCCAAGTGCTTGCATTTCCACTTGACAAATCACATTCAACAATCTTCTGGATGTTGTCAAAATTACTGAATAGGATATACCATTCTCCAGCAGCTGCCCCAGATATATCCGCTTCCAAATAAGTATATCCGTCTTTGTTATCGGGATTATTTGTTGCAGATTCATTTTCTTTAAGCTGCGTAATGCTTCCATAAGGATCCATGATAGCGACCCGAGGGAACTGTCCCGTCTGGCTAGCCTGGGTTTTGTAACTGTCATTCAGATACCGATAAACCACACTGAACCTGATGGACTCCTGTGTACTGTCGATATTAAGAGCCATCCTTTCAGCATAGGAGTCAATGTCGAATTTTTCCTGCATTGTCTGAGCAGGTGCTTCACTTACAATGCCGTTTGCCTCCTGCCATTCGTAATATGTCATAACACTTACTCTTTTTATATAAATTTTCTCTCCACAGGTGGTAAGATAGAGGTAACCACACCAACACAATTACTACCTGCGGAGGAGAAAATTTATGGCTGCTAAATATCGTCAGATTTCTTTAAAAGATACTTTTTCAGACTGTCAGGACATGTTCATCGATGATACCCCGACCTTCTTCCAGCTTTTGGATGAACACTTTGATCTCAACGAATTCATTCCTTCTGTCTTCTCTAATGCCTTTTACCAGCATCTCGGAAGAAAAAGGACTTATCCCTTAACCGGATTTTTATCCGCCCTCATTCTCCAAAAGATTTTTTCTATCCCAACGGATTCTTTACTCATCCTTTTTCTTTCCCTCTGTAAAGAACTCCGGGATTTCTGCGGCTTTTCTAAAGTACCTGACGCCCCTCTTTTTACTAGGTTCCGTCAAAATTTTGAGCCTTATATTGAACTCACGTTTCGCCAGATGGTTGACTTTACTGAGCCCATCTGCCAGCTTATTGATTCCACCCTTTCCCAGATCCTCACTTTTGATACCTCCGGTATTGAACTCTTTGTTGCTGAAAACAACCCCAAAACCCTTAATTCCCTCATTAA
The DNA here is from genome assembly GCA_017889125.1 of Lachnospiraceae bacterium. Lineage (GTDB taxonomy): Bacteria > Bacillota > Clostridia > Lachnospirales > Lachnospiraceae > Caccovicinus. The sequence goes on along the minus strand of JAGHER010000053.1, from coordinate 186 downwards.
AAGACTCAAGGCTTTTTATAAAGATAACACCGATGTGGATCCCTACAAAATGACTTACAGCCTTATGCCTTCTTCTGCCGCCTCTTCTCCTGACGCAAAGCAAATGTATATCAACGGACATTTCTGCTATGCGGATAAATTTGCCATCCTTACTAATGGGCTTGGCATTGTCAGGGAGATCGTTTT
>JAGHER010000052.1 GCA_017889125.1 Lachnospiraceae bacterium | reverse complement strand
TTCCACCCTGGTGAATCCGGAAATGCCCATACCGAGGGGAGCCACGGCGGTAAACGGCATCACCAATGCCATGGTGGCCGGGGCACCCTGCGTGGAGGAGGCGGTGGGAAGCTTCCTCGAATTTGCCAGCGGGCAGATCCTGGTGGGCCACAATATCCATTCCTTTGATATGAAGTTTTTGTACCAGGCGGCAGAGGCGCTGCCCGGCGTACAGCTGGCTAACGATTATATCGATACCCTTCTGATGGCAAGACAATGCATGCCGGAGCTTTCCCGTCACCGGCTGGTGGATCTGGCTGAGCGCTTTGGCTTCAGCACCCAGGGCGCCCATCGTGCCCTGGCAGACTGCATCATGAACCAAAAGTGCTTTGAGGAGATGGGGAAGCGGCAGAAGGAGCAGATGGAGAAACGAAAAAAAGCCGGTATTCCTGAGCAGGATGCGGCCCTGTGCCCCAGATGCAAAAGTCCGCTGGTGCTCCGCTCCGGGCGGTATGGACGTTTCTACGGATGCTCCAATTTCCCGGCTTGCCGGTATACGAGGAATTGTTAGTGTGTGGGTTAGTGTGTGGTTAGCTTGAAATGTGAAAAAGTTGACAAAATTGTGAAAAAAATGTTCAGTATTTCGTGAAAAGATACAAGAAAATTGCTTCCATCCTCTTGTTTTCAAAAAGCAATGCGTGATAGAATAGACTCCAGAAATAAGGGAAAACAGAGTAAGGAAAAGGAGGAGTTTTAAATGGCGTTGCATGTAATGGATGAGGCTAACCGCTGTCTGCAGTGTAAGGTGCCCCAGTGCCAGAAGGGATGCCCGATTAACACCAATATCCCGGAGGCGATCCGCCTTTTAAAAGAGAATAAACTGGACGATGCAGGAAGGATGTTGTTTGAGAACAATCCCCTGACTACCGTGTGCAGTCTGGTCTGCAATCACGAGAAGCAGTGCGAAGGACACTGTGTACTGGGAAGGAAAGGCGCCCCGGTGCATTTCTCCACCATTGAAAATTATATTTCGTCAACCTATGCCACAAAGATGACCCAGGGCCCGGCTCCTTCCAATGGGATGCGGGTGGCCATCATCGGCTCCGGCCCGGCAGGCATCACTATTGCCATCATCCTGGCCCGGTACGGCTATCAGGTAACCATTTTCGAGGGCAAGGACAAGATCGGCGGCGTGCTCCGTTACGGCATTCCCGAATTCCGTCTGCCTAAGAGCGTCCTGGATGACATTGAATACCGCCATCTGGATCTGAAGGGCATCAAGGTTCGGCCAAATACAACCATCGGTGCAGCGATCGGCATTGACGATTTGTTCCGTGACGGCTACAAGGCTATCTTCATTGGAACCGGCGTCTGGAACCCCAACAGCCTTCACATCAAGGGCGAGACCTTTGGCAATGTTCATTTCGGAATCAACTACCTGAACAATCCGGACAGCTACCATCTGGGTGAGCGGGTGATCGTTATCGGAGCTGGAAATGCCGCCATGGATGTGGCCAGAACCGCTATCCGCAAGGGCGTCCGCTACCTGACCTGCTTCTCGGTGACGAAAAAGGTGGCCGCCAGTGATTACGAATTCAGCTACGCTAAGCTGGAAGGCGTTGAGTTTGAATATAATAAGAAGCCTATCGAGATCAAGGACAACGGCGTGATCTTCCGCGACCTGGAAGAGGACGAGGAAGGAAACCTGACGGAGATTCCCGGCACGGACAAGCTTTACGAGGCCGACAGTGTGATTATCTCCATCAGCCAGGGCCCCAGAAACCGGATCGTCAGCACCACCAAGGGACTGGAAGCCAACGAGAAGGGCCTTCTGGTTGCCGATGAGACCGGCCATACCTCCCGCCCCGGCATCTTCGCCTCCGGTGATGTGGTAAACGGTGCCCGCACCGTAGTGGAGGCCGTGGCCCACAGTAAGGTGGTGGCGGAGTCCATGCATCAGTATATGCAGAGTTTGCCGAAGGATGAGGAAACTGGAGAATAAAGAAGGCGCTTTGACGGCAGGGCAATTGGAAGGTGCGAAATAAGGGCAGAGATAAAACCCTGGAGGAAAAGCGGTCGAAGAAAAAGCGAAAATTAAAATCCGAAGTAAAATAAGGAAGATTATAATAGAAAATATAGAAGGAATCCTGCGCAGGGAGGAAATGGCGCAGGATTCTTTTTTTTGAGGTTTTTTTGGTGGATTGCCGAGTTGCATATCCGGGCATTTCTCTTATTCTGGAAGCAGATGCTTCAACGTCAAACGAAGCTAAATGTCAAACTATGGAAAGGAGAAAAGCAGTATGGGATATGAACCGATTCGTCTGAAGGGAGAGCGCGTGTGGAGAACGTACATTGGAGGGAAGAATATCGGAGCCCTTCACGGGGATGAGAATCCGCAGGATGATCATTTCCCAGAGGAGTGGATGTACTCGGTAACCAGGGCGCGTAATGTGGGCAGAGAGGAGATTGAGGAAGGAATCTGCAGGATTGATGACGGCACAGGAAGGACGCTGAAGGAGCTGATTGAGAAGGATCCCGGGGGAATGCTGGGAGCCCGTCATGTCTTTCAGTGGGGCAGCCAGATGGGAGTCCTGATTAAGTTAATTGACAGCAAAGAGCGGCTGACGATCCAGGTACATCCCAATAAAAGCATGGCGAAAGCGCTGTTTGGAAGCTCCTTCGGGAAAACGGAATGCTGGCATATCCTGGATACCAGACCGGAGGAAGCATGCCCCTGCATTTACCTGGGCTTTCGGGAGGGCATTTCCCGGGAGGAGTGGGAGGCGTGCTTTCAGACACAGGATATTGAGAAAATGGTTTCTCTGCTGAACCGGATTCCGGTGAAAAAGGGAGACACGTATCTGGTAAAGGGCGGTGTGCCTCATGCCATTGGGGCTGGCTGCCTGCTGATCGAGGTGCAGGAGCCCACGGACTATACTATCCGTGTGGAGAGGACAACACCAGGCGGCTTCGTCATTGATGACCAGATGTGCCATCAGGGGCTGGGATTTGCCCGGATGTTTGACTGCTTTCTTTATCAGGGGATGAGCGCAGAGGAAGTGCGTGATACATATGGAATCCGCCCGGAGAGAAAAGAAGGAGGGGAGCTCCAGCTTATCCGTTATCAGGATACACCCTGTTTTCGCATGGAGGAGCTGGAGATCAGGGATGATATCTGGCTTAAAGGAGAGGGTGAGTTTTACTGTCTTTATGTTTTGCAGGGGGAGGGAAAATTGGAAAGCGCGTCTCAGACTTACCCAATCAACTCTGGAAGTCAGTTTTTAATTCCGGCAGAATGTGAGAGATATTGTATAAAAAACATAGATAGTCAGGAGATAAAATTGTTGAAAATATATGGCCCTGATTCTGCGGATAAAAAATAATGGGAAAAATGCATGGAAACATGTGAATAAACAATAAAAAAATAGAGAAATTGTTGAAAAAGAGGAAAAAGTGAGATTTTGATCCGTTGAGAGAACTGCTGGAATTGGCTATGATGGACACATGAAGCAGAGGAAAGGAGCTGGGCTTTATGCGTCGGAAAAAAAGAAAAAACGGAGCCAATTTGATTGGATACAGTTTGATTGCTCCATGGCTGATTGGTATTTTTTGCTTTCAGTTGTGGCCCATCATTCACAGTTTTCTAATGTCCTTTACTGATTACAATCTGCTGAATACACCGCAGTTTATCGGGGCGGCCAATTACAGCAAGATGTTCCAGGACGAAAATTTTTATCAGGCGGTGAGGGTTACCTTTAAGTATGTGTTCATTGCTGTTCCGGCGAAAATCCTGTTTGCCCTGTGCATTGCCCTGATTTTGAATTTAAAGCTTAAGGGAATCGGTATTTACCGCACAATTTACTATATTCCTTCCATATTAGGATCAAGCATAGCGGTGGCGATTTTGTGGAAGGCTTTGTTTGTAAAGGATGGAGCGATTAATGCGCTGCTGGCTTCCTTCGGCATTCAGGGAGCATCCTGGCTGGGAAGTCCTAAGTACGCGCTGTTTACCATTTCCCTTCTGACCGTGTGGCAGTTCGGTTCATCCATGGTGGTTTTCCTGGCGGGATTAAAGCAGATCCCCATGGAGCTTTATGAGGCAGCTGCGGTAGATGGAGCAGGACGGTGGGCGAAATTTATCCATATTACCATACCGGGAATCATGCCCATGATGTCCTTCAATGTCCTGATGCAGACCATCAATGCCTTTCAGATGTTTGCTGCGCCCTACACCATATTCAACGGACGGGGAGGTCCGCTCAATTCCGTGATGCTGTATGTGATTTATCTGTATCAGCATGCCTTTAAGTATTTTAATGTGGGATATTCCTCCGCCTTATCCTGGGCGCTTCTGGTAATGATCGCAGGAACGGCACTGATTCTGCATTTCCTGCAGAAACGATTCCTGAATTATGATGACTGAGAGGAGGATGGAGATGAAGAAGAAAAAGAAATGGCAGAAGGCAGCGGCGTACGTGTTAATCAGCGCATTCGGTCTGATTATGCTGTATCCCTTAATCTGGATGGTCTTTGCTTCGGTGAAGCCCTCATCGGAGGTGCTTTCCAGTCCCAGTCTGCTGCCCAGCCAGTTCCACCCGGAAAATTTCCTTGAAGGATGGACCATGGTGCGGCCCTATACCTTTGCTAAATTCTTTGGAAATACCTTTTTCCTGGTGATCAGCTGTGTCCTGTGCAGCCTTGCCATCAGCCTTTTTGCAGGCTATGCCTTTGCGAGGATTGATTTTCGGTTTAAGACCTTCTGGTACAGTATTTTGTTTCTGACCATCATGCTTCCGGCTACCACCACACTGGTCTCCCGGTACGTGATTTTCAGCGAGATCGGATGGCTGAATACCTATCTTCCTTTTATCGTTCCTGCTGTCCTGGGGGTGGGGAATGGCGGTGCATTCTTTATTTACCTGGTGGCCCAGTTTATCCGGGGAATCCCCAGGGAGTTAGACGAAGCGGCGAAGATTGACGGCTGCTCCACATTGAATATTATTCTGCGGATTATCCTGCCTCTGAGCAAGCCGTCTTTGTTTTCTGTTGCAATCTTTGCCTTTATGTGGAATTGGGATGATTTTCAGAATCAGTTGATTTATCTGACGCAGGTGGACAAGTATACGGTGGCTCTGGCAATGCGGACAACCATCGATGCCGCAGGGGCCGACAACTGGGGGGCGGTGATGGCTATGGCGCTCTGTTCTGTGGTGCCTGCCGTGGTGATCTTCTTCTGCCTGCAGAAATACTTTGTTGAAGGTGTCAGCACATCCGGATTAAAGGGATAAGAGAAATTACCGAGAAGAAAAGGAGGAAGAGAGAGTCATGCTGAAAATTGAGAAAAGAATCCAGACGGAGTTAGCCCGCCTGGAGGGAAGGCTGTATGCGCAGAAAAAGCCGGTGACAGGGTGGCAGATGAAGACAGGCTATTATCAGGGGCCTGGAAGCTATCAGATGGAGATCAGCCAGTGGGAGGAGCTTCCGGAGGGCCGCCATGTGGGAAAACGTGACCTGACGGTATTTTTGAAGAATCAGATTACGCTGGATTCTGACTATCAGGGAAAAAAGACCGTTCTCCTTTTGAAAGCTGGCGGTGAAGGCTGCGTGTCCATTAACGGGCAGCATTACAACGGGCTGGATTTTAACCGGAATATGATTCTCCTCTCGCCCTGCGCACAGGGAGATGAGCAGTATTCTATTGAGGCGGAAATCTATTGCAAAGATCTGATTATGGACAGCGATAATGCCTTTAAAACCGATGTGGTGATTACCCAGTCGGAAACGGCGGCAGTCTGCCAGGATGTATGGGATTATTACTTTGCAGTTTCTACGGCATTTGTGTTTATCGACGGCTGTCCGGAAGAATATACCAGGCAGCGGGTGCTCCAGGTGATTTACGATTCCCTGCTTCTTTTGGATTACCGGGAGGAGGAGACCCTTCATGAGAGCCTGAAGGCGGCTTCCAGGGCCTTTGAAGAGGGGATGGAGGAATATGCCCATCTGAAAATGCCGGTGAAAATGTACTTTGCCGGTCATTCCCACATCGATGTGGCGTGGCATTGGCCACTGAAGGAAACGGTCCGCAAGGTAACCAGAACCTTTTCCAGCATGCTTCGGCTGATGGAGCAGTATCCGGACTTTAAATTCTGCCAGAGCATGCCGGTGCTTTACGAGATGGCCAAGGAATATGCGCCGGAGCTTTTCCAGCAGATTAAGGAGCGGGTAAAGGAAGGCAGATGGGAGACGCTGGGCAGCATGTATCTGGAGCCGGACTGCAATCTGATCAGCGGCGAATCCTTTGTCCGGCAGATCTTATATGGAAAGAAATTTTATCAGCAGGAGCTGGATTCCGATTCCCATATCTGTTTTCTGCCGGATGTATTCGGATACTCCTCTGCCATGCCCCAGATTCTCAAAAAGGCCGGGACGGATTACTTTTTTACCACCAAGCTTACGTGGAATGACACAAATGAATTTCCATACAGCGTGTTCCGGTGGAGGGGAATCGATGGGACGGAAATTCTATCGGGCATGATGTCCATGTGCACGGAGCGGGGAATTGGTCTTTACAATGGCGATCTTTCTGCCAAAGGCGTCCGCATGTCCCTGGATCACTTTAAAAATAAGGGAAACGATGATCCGCTGCTGTACCTGTATGGACACGGTGACGGAGGAGGCGGCGTGACGAAGGAAATGCTGGAAACGGTGACCCACTTAGGGCCGGTGCCCATGGTGCCGGAAACGGTAATCGGCACGGTAGAGCAGTATTTCCGGGAGCTGGATCAGGAGAAGGATTATCCCGTGTGGGCCGGTGAACTGTATTTTGAGAAGCACAGGGGAACCTATACCACAGCGGCGAAAAATAAAAAGAATAACCGAAAGTCTGAATTTTTATATCGTAATGCGGAGATGCTGTCGGTATTCCGGCAGCTGGAAACCGGCGTATTTCCGGAAGGGAGCCTGGAGAAGGGCTGGAAGCTGATTTTACTGAATCAGTTCCACGATATCCTTCCCGGCACCTGTATCAGTGAGGTTTATGAAACCTGCGATCGGCAGTATGAGCAGATACGGCAGATCGGTGAAGAAAGCATCTGCAGAGACATGGACGCGATTCTTTCAGACAGTGAAAAAGGAATAACCATCTGGAATACCCTTTCCTGGGAAAGAAGTCAGCTGACTGTCCTGGATGGAGAAGGGTACAGGGCAGTAAAGGACAGGGATGGAAATTATCCGCCGCAGATATGCAGGGAAGATGGCCGCATTCTCTTTCTGGCAGAGCAGGTTCCGGCGCTTGGATACAAGCAATATTACCTGACTGATGAACCGGCCCCGGCTGGAGAAGAGGTACGCTATGCCAATGAACAGGAGGGTATGATCCGAATTTCTGATGCCAATCTGGAAATTCTGGTGGGACAGCAGGGAGAAATCTGCTCCCTGTATGATAAGAAGGCCGAAAGGCAGATCCTGAAAGAAGGGCGCAACGGAAACCGCATTAAACTCTTGGAGGATATTCCCGTAGAGTGGGGCTCCGCATGGGAGACAACCGTAAAGCGGGATGATAAAGCCCCCATCCCTTGCTCCGGCTGTACCTGCAGAGTTAAAGAGGACAATTTCCTGCGGACGGTGCTGGAGATATCCATGGAGCTGCATCACTCCCAGCTGGTTCAGGAGATGATTATTGATCATACCCAGCCGCTGGTGGAATTTCGGACAAAGGTGGACTGGGATGAGCGTCAGAAGATCCTGCGGGTGGAATTCCCGGTGGAGGTCAGCACCCTGACGGCTAGATATGATATCGCTTTTGGCAATGTGGAGCATCCCAATCACGCCACCACCAGCTACGATGAGGCGAAGTTTGAGGTATGCGGTCATAAATGGGGAGATGTGTCAGACAGCGCCTACGGTGTGGCACTGCTGAATGACTGCAAGTATGGATACACCATCCGAAATTCCAATATGGAATTAAGCCTTCTGCGGAGTGCGGACTTCCCGGGAGACAACTGTGACCGGGGCGAGCATACCTTCTCCTACTGGATTTATCCCCATCAGGGAATGATCCGGGAAGGCGGCGTGGCCCAGAAGGGATACGAGGTGAACGTACCCTTCCTTATCCGAAAGGGAGAAATGCCTCTTGCCGAGCGTTCCTATATCTATACGGACAGCCCGAACCTGATTATTGATACGGTAAAGCCGTCAGAAGATGGAAAGGATGTGATTGTTCGGCTGTTTGAAACCTATAATACACAGGGAACCGCTTCGCTGATGTTTGATTTTCCTGTGGAAAGCGCAGAGGAGACCGATCTTTTGGAGCAGAAGGTGAAGGATGTGGCTACAGAAGGAAACCGAATCGTATTTACCCTGCACCCATACGAAATCAAGACATTTCGGATTCGGTGCGGAAAATAAAAAAGGAGGAAGCAGAATATGAGGAAAAGAACGAGCGTGACATTGGTAACGGCGGCAATGGCTCTTTTGCTGGCCGGGTGCGGCGGAAGCGGAGGAGGAACACAGACCACCACGCAGGGGAATACCCAGACGGAGGCTGCAGGTCAGGCAGCAGACTCCGGCTCCGGCACGGAGCAGGTGGAGCTGCGGATTTCCTGGTGGGGAAGCGATGCAAGACATGAGGCTACCCTGGAGGCACTGGATCTCTTTATGGAGAAAAATCCGAACATTAAAGTAGTGGCGGAATACCAGGGCTTTGACGGGTATCATGACAAGCTGATGACCCAGATTTCCTCCGGCACCGAACCAGATGTCTACCAGCTGGACAACAATGTTTACTTTGCCAGCCTTGCGGCCAATGACAAGCTGGGTGATCTGACTCCCTATATTGGCAATCAGCTGAAGCTGGATGATTATCCGGAGGATGCCCTGACCTGGGCCCAGTACAATGGCGTTCAGTACGGCGTGCCCAGCGGCTTAAACGGCCCCCTCTTTATCTGGAATAAGAAGATTTTCGATGAAGCCGGAGTGGAGTATCCCACAGACGACTGGTCATGGGAGGACTTTGAGAAGGCCTGCCAGGAAATCTATGATAAGACAGGAAAATACGGCATGAAGGAGCCGTCCTATTTCCTGACCATGACCATGGTACGTCAGCAGGGACAGTGGTTTGCCACCGAGGAAGGAGAGCTTCTGGACTTTTCAGCGGCCCTTGGAAACGTTTATGAGCAGTATAATAAGTGGAGAGAGACGGGAATCTTTCCGCCCTTAGATATGACTGTAGGCCAGGAATCGCAGCAGGACAATCTGTTTTTAAGCTGTGACGCAGCCTGCGAGGTGAATCATATCGCAACTATGCCTCAGGATCACGCGGCTATGGCTGAGGAAGTGGAGCTGGGCATCAGCCTGGTGCCGGGAACAAAGCAGAGCGGCGGCGCCTATATGCTGGCCTCCATGCCCTGGACCCTGGGAAAGAGCTCCAGCCATCCGGAGGAGGCCGTAAAGCTGATTGATTTTTTAATTAATGACCCGGATGCGGCCAAAATCCTGATGACCGTAAGAGGAGTACCGGCTCCCCAGTCAGTAAGAGATACCATAGCCCCGATGCTGGAGGGCGATGCCCTTCTGGTTATGGAAGGCGTAGATCTTTTAATTGAAAATACCGAAAGAATTGATTATGAGTGGCTTGTTCCGGGAAGCGCAGTGATTGAGAATACCATTATGGATGAGCAGTATGCAACCGGATATGGGCAGAAGACATCGCAGGAAGCCGGTGCCGCAGCCTACCAGACGATTCTGGAATCGGTACAAAATTCACAATAGTACGTTGACAGGAGGATGCTGCAGAGGCTTGAAACAGGGCTTCTGCGGCATCCCTGTTTCCGTTTCTTAAGGAGGTCCTATGGAAAAGAAGAAGGTTAAAATTTCCATCAGCAGGCTGCTGATTGTGAGCAACTGCGCGATTATGGCGGTCTTTTTCGGGATCACCTTTTACTTTACCACCAACAGCTATCAGAAGGTTCTGGAACAGGAATTCCGTGCAAATCAGCACCAGATGCTGGCCTACATCAGCGATGCCATCGGCGAGACCATGGATTCCATCGAGCTTCTGGCCCGGTCAACGGCCAACAGCTATACCATAATCCACAGCATAACCAATTACCAGAAGCAAAAAAATTCCTATAATCAGCTGGTTTTTCAGAACAATATGAACCAGAATCTTTCCGCAGTGGCTTATTCTCTGAATGATATCGTTTCGGCAAATATTCTGATGGATGATCCGCAGCTGCGGACGACAAAGGTAAACGGCGCTTATGATTATGGAGGCTATGCGGAGGGAAGCTGGGCAGAGGAAATACGAAAGATGCCCTCCGGGTGGATCTCTGCCCGGGAAAATGATCTTCTGGTGCCCTCCTACACGGAGAAAATTATCACTTATGTACAGCGGATTTACTCGGATCTGTATTACGGTGAACCGCTGGGACATCTGGTGATTAATCTGGATGAGGAAATGTTTTATGAGGTGATTCACTCCTATGTGGATACGGGCGGGTCAACGATTCTGGTGGCAGGAGAGGACGGCAGCATTTTCAGCAGCACAGACCGGAGCGTGGTGGGAATGAGGCTTGCGGAAACGGAGTACGGCAGATACCGGCAGATTCTGGAGGAAGGAAGAGGGCAGTCCGGGGAGATGGAGGGGATGCTGGTTACGGAGGCAGCAGTAGATGGAAAAGGGCTGTTTATTATGGCGGTAACCGATTACCGCAAGGCCCTGGCGCCTATTGCAGGCACGAGAAAGGCAGTAAGCGTATTCTCTCTGGCCATGCTGGGATTTTTCAGTGTGTTCAGCGGACTTTTGGCTTATGTAATTGCAAAGCCCATCCTTCTTTTGTCCAGAGAAGTGAAAAAATATAAGGGGAACGGCTGGAATCACAAGATTCGGCAGGACAGTCATATTTACGAGATCGACATTTTGGGCGAGGCCTTCAATCATATGGCCGATAAGATCGAGGCGCTGATCAGCAGCCTGCTGGAGCAGGAAAAGGAGAAGCAGAAGCAAGAGCTGGAGATTCTCCAGGCCCAGATCAATCCCCATTTTCTCTACAATACTCTGGAGGCCATTAACTGGATGGCGCTGAGCATGAAGCAGAAGGAAATCAGCCGGATGGTCATTCTTCTGGGAACCTTCCTGCGGCTGAGCCTGAATAAAGGGAAAAATGTATACACGGTGAAAGATGAGCTGCATCATCTGCAGTGCTACCTGGATATTCAAAATATCCGGTGCCGGGGCAAAATTGAATTTTACAGTGAAATCGATCCAGATATGATGGAATGCCGGATGATTAAGCTGCTGCTTCAGCCGCTGGTGGAAAATTCCATCCTTCACGGATTTGACCGGAATGGTGGGGCAGGAAGGATCTGGCTGAAGGCAGATCGGAGAGAGGGCTTTTTGTTTTTCTCTGTGCGGGATGACGGATGCGGTATGGAAGCTGCGCAGATTGGCCGCATTTGCGATCTGCATACGGAAGAAGGGCACGGCCTGAAAAATGTGATCAAGCGGATTGCCCTTTATTACGGAGAGGGCTGCGGGCTGACCATCCATTCCCTTCCCGGTGAGGGGACGACTGTGGAAATCAAAATTGCAGATGCGCCGTCAGGTCAGATAAGCAAGGAGGAGTGATATGCTGTATCAGCTGGTTTTAGTAGATGATGAGGACTGGATTCTGTCGGGAATACAGAATGCAATCGAGTGGGAGGAGATTGGCTTTCAGATCGTTGGCGCCTATACTAATGGACGGGATGCAGTAAAGGCAATGCTGGAAAGTCCGCCCGATGCAGTTTTGACGGATATTAAGATGCCCATTCAGGATGGAATTTCCATGGCGAGGGAGCTGCGGGATGCAGGACTTGAGGAGATTGAGATCGTCTTTCTCAGCGGATACGATGATTTCGAACTGGCCCAGTCCTCCATGCGGCTTGGCGCGGTGGATTATGTGCTGAAGCCGTCGGCTCCGGAGCAGATCATCGAGGTATTTGTACGGATACGGGAAAAGCTGGATGCCCGCAGGAAGAAGGCGGAGGAAAGACGGGCAGATTCGGAGCTGGTGCAGGCAGGAATACGAGTGTTCAAACAGGCTGTCTTTAACAGCATTACGGAAGGAAATAGAACGGTGTACAACCGTCTGATGACCCTGTATGAGGAATTTGCGGAAAGAGAGAAGGGCAGGTGTTACGTGGCAGCCGCAGCTGCCCTGGAAGGAAGCGTAACGGAGCAGATGCCTGACCGAAGCGCAGTACAAGGCGTTCAGGCTCTGAAGGCTCAGGCACAGAAGCTGAAGGCGGAGCGGGGAAAGGAGATGGAGCTGATTGAAAATCAGTTTTCCGTATCCTTTTACCTCCCGGACTGCACGGCGAAGGAGGCAGAGGAGCTGATGGAGTCCTTCAGGCGCAGGCTGCGCCGGGAGGCTGGATGCAGGCTTACCTGGGGGATCAGCGGAGAATATCAGGACTTTTCTCAGATCTGGGAGGCCTGTGAAACGTCCTTTGCACGCCTGTTTTCCCTGAAGCTTTCTTCAGATGGACGAATGCTGTATCAGCGTTTGGGCAATGACGATGTGCTGAAGGCAGCGGCAGAGGATAGGGACCAGCAGATTATTCTCTGGAGCCTGAAGAACTGGTTTACCCAAATTGACCGGGCGGAAGAGTGGGAGCAGCGGCGGCTTACCAGGCGGATGGTCTACGGACTTGGTATGCTTTTCTTGGAGAATGGCATGGAGGAAACACAGATTGCTTCCTTATATCAAATACTGGAGGAAGAAAGCTGCGAGAAGATCCGGAAGAGAATCATTTCCTTTGTGCAGGCGGAATTTCTGCCGGAAAAAAGAGAAAACAGCCGGAATGCCAATCTTTGCCGGGAAGCTGCCAAATACATCAGCAAAAATTATGCAGAAGAGATCACCCTGGCTGATCTGGCAGAACGGTTTTATATCTCCGCCAATTACCTGGGGACGCTCTTCCGAAAAAATATGGGCATGGGAATCAAGGAATACCAGACGGCAGTGCGGTTAGAGCAGGCAGATGTGCTGATATCCAGCGGAAAATTCAAGCTTTATCAGGTGGCGGAAATGGTGGGATACCCCAATTACGAATATTTCCGGAAAACGTATCAAAAATACAGGGGGAGGAATCCTTCGGAATAGAGAGTTGTATATGAACGCGGTGGGAGATGTTTCTGCCGCGTTTATTTTTTAGAGGAAAATGACTGCCGGAGCAGATGCGTTTCAGCGCATGTGTGCTGTGGCACAGCCGCGCTCCGGCGCAAGTGTGCGCCTAACATATATTTTTACACACGAATTTCGTGTTACAAACGAAAAAACTTTAAAAAATCGTAAAAAAGTTAGATTTTATTATGGCGTGAAATGCTTTCTTTGACATGCCCTGTGCTATACTGGCTTCAATGAGTGAGATGAGCCTGTAAATCAAAGTACACTTT
>JAGHER010000051.1 GCA_017889125.1 Lachnospiraceae bacterium | reverse complement strand
TTCGCAATGTCCAGAAGGCCGTTCAGTTTCTCATGCAACGTAAGTGTTTTCTCTTCCATGTTTCCCCATCCTTCCACAGCGCTTACCGCTAGTTTATCCCTTCATCCAGCGAAATATGCAGGCTGCGCAGGGCCGCCTGGGCCTGAATGATCCGCTGCAGTTCCTCTATGCTCCCGGCCTGCCTGCTGGCAGCATCCAGGCTGTTCTTCTTTACCTTCATCACCGTCTCGGAGAAGGCCTTCTTCTGCTCCTCATTGCTTAAAGACTCCTTTAATTCTGCGTGAAAGAGGGCCGCCACCTCCCGGTACTGCTCCTCGTCATTAATAAAATGATTGAGGATCTCCGCCGGGTTGAGGGTATTTTCCTCATGGCCGCGAAAGACCATCTCCGCCACCTGATGATACAGCGGCTCCACGAAGTCATCGGCCGTGATGATCCCCTGAATCCGGTCAAAGAGGCCGGGATTCTCGATGAGCCAGGTAAGCAAAAGCCGCTGGGACTGTCTGCTTCCCTCCTCCTTATCCTTCTTCGGAGTCCGCCTGGCCTGAGGCTTCTCTCTCTCTTCATAATCCCGCCTGCCTGCCGCCGCGGGGCCGGAGCCAAGGCGGCTTCCCAGCTGATTGACCAGCCGCTTTAAATCCTCATAAGGAATAAAATGCTCCCTGGACACCGCCTGGATATAGTTGTCCCGCTCCAGGGCCTCAGGAAATTCCAGAAGCTTTCTGGCTGTCTCCTGATAAAACCTGGTCTTCTGCTCCGGATCCTCTAGATCATACTGGCTTTTCAGCACATCGATCTCAAAGAGGAAGCTGTTCTTCGCCTCGGCAATCCGCTGGCGGAAGGCCTCGGCGCCCATATTTTTGATAAATTCATCCGGATCCTTGTGGGGGCGCATATTCAGCACCTTTACGGATATGCCCGCCTCCTTAAGGATGGGGATGGCCCGCAGGGCCGCCTTGACTCCGGCGCCGTCGCTGTCATAGGTCAGCACTACCTGGTCTGTGTAACGTTTTAATAATGACCCGTGCTGGGTGGTAAAAGCCGTACCCAAGGAGGCCACCGAGTTGGTGAAGCCTGCCTGATGCATGGCAATCACGTCCATGTAGCCCTCGCAGATCAGCATATATTTTTCCCGGGAGGTCCTGGCGTAATTTAAGCCGAAAAGGTTCCGGCTTTTATCAAAAAGCTTCGTCTCCGGGGAATTTAAGTACTTGGGCGTGCCATCGCCCATCACCCGGCCGCCAAAGCCGATGACCCGGTTATTTACATCCAGAATCGGAAACATGACCCGGTTCCAGAACTTGTCATGGGCTCCCCGCTCCTCGATGGTCACTAACCCCGTCTCCTTAAGAATGGAATCGGGATAGCCCTTTCCCTTAAGGTAGCGGTAGAGATCATCGCTGGTCTTGTTGGCAAAGCCAAGGCCGAAATGGCGGATGGTATCGTCGCTTAACTGCCTGTTTTTCAGATAATCATACCCAGCCTTCCCCTGAGGGTGCTTTAGCTGGTAGTAAAAGTAATTGGCCGCCAGCTTATTGATCTCCAGCAAAGTCTTTTTCAAATCCTCCTGTGCTCTGGCCTCGGGGCTGTACTCCTGGCGGGGCAGAGCCACGCCGGCCCGCTCAGCCAGAAGGGCCAGAGCCTCGCTGAAGGAATAATTCTCATATTCCATGATAAAGGTGATCACATTTCCGCCTGCCCCGCAGCCGAAGCAGTAATACATCTGCTTGCCGGGAGATACGGAAAAGGACGGCGATTTCTCATTATGGAAGGGACAAAGGCCGAAATAATTGCTTCCCTTCCGCTGAAGCTTTACGTATCCGGAAATTACATCTACGATGTCATTCCGCATGCGCACCTCTTCAATTACCTCTTCCGGATACCGCATAGTTTCTCCTCCTGTCCATTTTTTTCTATTATCATCGGCTCGCTTTCATCAGTTCGCTTTTGTCAGCCTTCTGTGCGTTTTAATCAGCGTTTCCTTAACTGTGGCTGAAAGCCCTTTCTCATATCTTCCATGCTTTCGGCACAAACAGCTCCTCAAACTGGTCGATGGCATAGCTGTCGCTCATGCCGGCTATGTAATCGCAGACCACCCGCTCCTTTTTCTCTCCCTGCTCCTCCATCATCACCCGGTACTCCCGTGGAAGCTCTGCCACATGATGGCAGTAATACTCATAGAGGAACACGATCAGCTGCTTGGCCTTGGCCTCCTCTGCCTTGGGGATATCGCTGCAGTACACGTTGGCAAACATCCACTTTCGCAGGCCCTGCATGGCAGCCTCCATAGGCGGAGACATGATGATTTCCGGTTTGTCCAGGCTATTCTGGATCACATCGTGAATCAGGGCATTGAGCCGCTCCCTCACGCTGTGGCCCAGCACATCGGTATACTCTGCCGGAAGGTCACTCTCTAAAAACATCTTCGCCCGGATGGCATCGTCTATGTCATGATTAATGTAGGCAATCTTATCGGAAAGGCGCACCACCGCCCCCTCCAGGGTAGAAGGATGGCCGCTGGTCCGGTGATTGCGGATGCCGTCCCGCACCTCCCAGGTAAGGTTTAAGCCTCTCCCTTCCTTCTCCAGCCGCTCCACCACCCGCACGCTCTGCTCATAATGGGCAAAGCCCTCAGGGCAGATCTGATTCAGCACATCCTCGCCGGAATGTCCGAAGGGCGTGTGGCCTAAGTCATGGCCCAGGGCAATGGCCTCGGTCAGCTCTTCATTGAGCCGAAGGGACTTGGCGATGGTTCTGGCAATCTGCGCCACCTCCAGGGTGTGGGTCAGCCGCGTCCGGTAATGATCTCCCTCAGGGGCCAGAAAGACCTGGGTCTTATGCTTCATCCGGCGGAATGCCTTGCAGTGGATGATCCGGTCCCGGTCCCGCTGGTAGACCGTGCGGATATCGCATGGCTCCTCCAGCCTGTCCCGTCCTTTGGAGCGGGCGCTTAAGGAGGCGTAGGGACTTAAATATTCTTCCTCAAATCGTTCCAGATTTTGGCGTATGGTCAATTTCGCAACTCCTTTCTGGAAAGTATCTCCTGGTATATCTTGGTATAGTGACTGCGCTGCAGTCATTATACCACATTTTCCCAAAAATCACAGCGGAAACTTTGAGGTTCTGGTGTATTTTGCCGCATTTTTCGCGCTTTTTTTGCATAGAAAGGGAAATTCCAGCGCAAAAAGGAAAAACTGGCTGACGTCTCTTGGGGCGCCAGCCAGCTTTCTTTTGATTCCTCATTATTCGTCCTGTTCCAGATCGTCGAAAATATCGTCGTCATAAAACTCGCGGATGGTCAGGCCAAGGCCTTCGGCCATCTTCTTGATGTTTACAATCCCGGGATTTTTGCTCTTGCCGTTCATGATGCTTTTTACGGTGGACGGCGGCATTCCGGTTCTGTAAGCCAGCTCATACATGGACAGTCTCTGTGCTTTGCTCAGAGTACGAATACGGGTAATGGTTGCTTCGTTAATGTTCATAGTACAATCTCTCCTTTTCCTTAGTTTAGTTTAAAATCATGCACTTTGCGGTCGATATAATAGAAAAAAAGAATAATTTTACAAATTTTTTTTACAAAATGCTGTCTGCCGCACAAAGCACTCCGTAACCCAGCCAGGAATTTGGCCATTCTGCAAATCCGGACAGGTGTCTGGCTCCCCGAATCAGGCTGGCTTTCACCTTTTCCCCGTAAAGATACGGATCATTGCCCTGTTTTATGCCCCATTGCATAAGAAGGGCTGAAGTTCCAGTGACAAAGGGCGCCGCAAATGAGGTCCCTGTTACGTTTTCATAACCGCCGCCCTTCGCAGGGGCTAAAATGTCCACACCGGGAGCCGCAAGGTCCGGTTTTTGGATGATGCCGCCCTCTGGGCCGCCTCTTCCGGAAAAGTCCGCATAGGACTCATAGGAAGAGTCATAGGCGGCTACCGAGATCACCCTGGCAGCCGTGGCAGGGATGGTAAGCGTGGTCTCCGGCGAGGAGCGCAGAAAACGGGTAGATGTGTTCAGGATACCGTAGGAGGGAAGCCACAGATCATAGCGCCCGGCTGCCAGCCGCCGGGGAGTCAAAATTACCCGCCAGATGCCGCTGTCCACATAAGTTTGCTCTGGGATAAAATCGATATAGATCTCCTGGGCCAGGCTGTAGGGACTGGGCTCTCCATAGTATACCAGGAGCTGTGTGTTTCCATACTGGTAACGTCTGGCTCCCGGCTCTGGAGGAAATGGCCCAAGCCGCTGGCCGGATGGCCCTTCCAGCATGATATCAAACTGATCGGCATAGGATTTCCACAGCTGCAGACCGAATCCGGTCTCGTAAGGAGCCACGGAAAGGAGAATCTCTTCCTCCGCTCCCATGACAAGGGTTCCTGCCGCGTGGCCTCCGGCAGCGCCCTCATTGCCCGTTCCTGCAACGATCACATTCCGCCCCTGGGCTGCTGCTGCATTTAAAAAGGTTTCCACAAGGCTGGTCCCGTCATGGGAGCCGTAGGTGTTTCCAAAGCTGATGTTGATGGCCACCGGCATAGAAAGCTTCTGGGCTTTTCTCACGGCAAAATCCACCGCCCGCATAAGCTGAACCGTCCCCGGAAAGCCGTCCCTTCCCGAAGGCCCAAGCTTTACCACCAGGAGCGGGCTGCCGTAAGCCACGCCACGGTTCTGCCCATTGCTTCCTCTCCCGTTTCCTGCCGCGATCCCGGCTACCGCTGTGCCGTGGCCGCTCACATCTACAGAAGGAACGATCGAGAGGGCGGTCTGGCGGTTAGGCGCCGCGAGAGCCTCATTAATATCATCCTCATCATAGACCTGTCCCAGGGCCTGATCCCAGAGATAACGGATCCTGGTGCTCCCGTCCTCCCGGCGGAAATCGGGATGAAAGTAATCAATCCCCGAATCCAGGACAGCCACCAGCACCCCCTCCCCGTCCAGACCAAGGCCCGCCTCCTGCAGGGGCGACAGGCAAGAGGCCGCCCTCGCCTGGTACAGAGCGAAAAACAGCCTCTTTGGTTTTTCAATATATTCGATTTGCGGAAGACGGCTTAAGGGCGCAATCAGCCGCTGGGGAACCTTCAATATGGCGTAGCCTCCAAGAAGGATCTCCGTCTCGATTCCCATCTCCTCCACCTCTGCCAGGCTTCCGGAGTAACGGACAATCAGCTCCCAGGTCCTTTCCTCCTCATCGTAGCCGGTTTCCAGGTCCGCTGACTTCTCCCGCTCCTCATCCGTAGCCTCCAGGGCAAGATTTAAAAGGTCTTCCAGCTTTTGATTATCCAAAAGCCCGGCTCCTTGACACACTCTCATGTATAGTGTATCGCCTGCAGAGAAAAATATTCCAGATTATTTTAAAAATCCGTTGACGATCTGGCCCTCCGCTTCCTCTTCCGTAAGTCCCAGGGTCATCAGCTTGATGATCTGCTCCCCGGCAATCTTTCCGATGGCGGCTTCATGAATCAGGGCTGCATCCGGATTATTGGCCGTAAGCTCCGGTACGGCGGAAATCCTGGCATTGTCCATGATGATGGCGTCACATTCCGTGTGACCGGCGCACTTGGCATTGCCGTTGATGGTGGAAATAAACTGCTGGTAGGACTCGTCCCTGGCCACGGAACGGGAAATCACGTTGGCACTGGAATCTACGCCGTTTAAATTCACATCAAACTTGCTGACTGCAGACTGATGGCCGTGGGTGAGCAGGCGCTCCCGGATCACTAGCTTGGCTCCATCTGCCAGGTCGGCCTTCGTGGTACGCATGGTGGAATCTACGCCCTTAATCTGGGTGGACTCCATCTCCATGTAGCTGCCTTCCTCCATGGTAATCTCAGTGCCTGGATTCAGGATCCGCTTTCCCTCGCCGTCGCCGCTGCCGTAATGCTTCTCGATGTATTTTACCTTGGCATTCTTTCCGATAAAGAACCGGTGAATGCCGTCATGCTCCGAATCCTGGACGCCGCAGTTGTCGATGCCGCAGCCGGCCACAATGACTACATCGGCATCCTCGCCAATATAAAAGTCATTGTACACCATCTCCGTCAGGCCGCTCTGGCTTAAGACCACCGGAATATGCACGCTCTCATGCTTCGTGCCCGGCTTAATGCGGATATCGATGCCGGTGCCGTCCTCCTTGGAAATAATATCAATATTGGCCGTGGTGTTCCGCCCTGCCGTCTGTCCGTTGGCCCGGATATTGTAAGCGCCCTCCGGAACGGCGTGAAGATCCGCCACCTGCTCTAATAATGTCTTCTGAATCTCGTCCATTACTCCTGCCGTCCTCCTTTGTAAAATTTGCTGCAGGCATCTATTGCAGCGGAGGTGCCCAGAATGCCAGGAAGCACCTCTTCACGGCTGCCCTGCCTGGTGATCTCGCCGTCGGCAATGACCACGATCTCATCCGCGATATTTAAAATCCGCTCCTGATGAGAAATAATCAGGATGGAACCCTTGGTATTCTCCTGCATCCGCTCAAAAACCTGGATCAGGTTCTGGAAGCTCCACAGATCAATGCCTGCCTCCGGCTCATCAAATACGGAAAGCCGTGAGCTTCTGGCCAGGACCGTGGCAATCTCAATCCGCTTAAGCTCACCGCCGGAAAGGCTGGCATTGACCTCGCGGTTAATGTAATCCTTGGCGCAGAGCCCTACCTCCGACAGGTACTGGCAGGCATCTGCCGCCGACAGCTTGGTTTTCGCCGCCAGCCGGAGAAGATCCAGCACCTGCAGGCCCTTAAACCGCACCGGCTGCTGGAAGGCGTAGCTGATGCCCAGATTGGCCCGCTCGGTCACGCTCTTATCCGTAATGTCCTGGCCGTCAAAAAGGATCCGGCCGCTGGTGGGCTTCTCGATTCCCGAAATCAGCTTTGCCAGGGTAGACTTGCCGCCGCCGTTGGGGCCGGTGATGACAACAAATTTTCCTTCATCTATGGTCAGGCTCAGATTCTTAATGATGCCCTTTTCTCCCTTTGCATCCTCTACATCAAAGGATATATTTTCTAATGTAAGCATGTCTTCCTCCTATCTTACGTTTTCCGCCGGGAAGGCCTGATGAAACGCTGATTTAATCCGCATTTTCCTAAAATCCTCCTGCCTCCTGCGGCTATTGTCTGAAATATTATATACTATTTTTTTCTACTTTACCAGATTTTTTTCCGCAGCTATTGACAAAGCATTTTCATGGGCCTATAATCAATTCATCATTAATCAATGTTCTTCGGGGCAGGGTGCAATTCCCTACCGGCGGTACAGTCCGCGAACCGCTTCCTGGCGGCCGATTCGGTGCGATTCCGAAACCGACAGTTACAGTCTGGATGAGAGAAGACAGCTGGTGTTTTTTGCGTACCAGAAGTTTATCCCCGGATCCTTGATCCGGGGTTTTTCTTTTGCGGCAAAGCATTGGATATGCCAGCATTCCTCGCGAGAACGAAAAAAGGAGGAATTTTATCATGGAACTTGCTGTAAAACAGGAAAAGAAGCTGCTGACCACGAAAAACATGGTGGTTATGGCCATGTTCGGCGCCCTCTCGGGTCTGCTGATGTACATTCAGGTGCCGGTACCCTTTGCGCCATCTTTTTATAAGCTGGACTTCTGTGATGTGCCGGTACTGGTGGGCTCCTTTGCCCTGGGGCCGATGGCAGGCGCAGTTATCGCCGCCATTAAGATCCTGATCTCCCTGGTGCTGCGGGGTACCCAGACGGCGGGCATCGGCGAGCTTTCCAACTGGATCCAGGCCTGCTCTCTTGCCATTCCTGCATCCCTGATTTACAAGCACCACAAATCCAGAGGCTCCGCCATCCTCGGCATGGCTGCCGGTGTGGTCGCCATGGTGCTGGTGGGCTGCTTTACCAATACCTACATCCTGCTTCCCACCTACGCTAAGGCCTTCCAGATGCCTATGGAGGCGCTGATTGGCATGGGCACTGCCTTAAATCCCCGGATCAACAGCCTGGCGGCCTTTGTCCTGCTGGCCGTTGCCCCCTTTAACCTGCTGAAAGGCTCCCTGGTTTCTCTGGTTACCGCGCTCATCTATAAGCGGGTCAGTGTAGTCATCAAAAATCGGCTGTAAAGAATTTCCATACTAACTTGAGTTCCCTCCGAATATGCTCTATAATAAGTGCATTCGGAGGGATTTTTTATGAGACGATACTTTGCCGCAGCCGCGGCCGCCATAGCATTAACCACCGGCCTGCTCTTAAACGGCTGTCAGGCTGTCCCGGAGCGGGTCCTTCCCAGTCTGAGCCGCCCGGCCTCCGCCGAAGACAGCCAGGCGCTTTTTGACCAGCTGACCGAGGATATTTTCCGTGAAAATGCCGCCTCATCCATCCTGGACCGGCATTATCTTATGGCAGAGCCGGAGAAGTTCCAGCTCCCGGAGCCGGAAAGCCTTTACGGGGATATGACGCTGGAGGCACTGCAGGAGAATACGGACACCATCGCCGGGTATCTGGAACGGCTGAATGCCATCGATCCGGAAGGCCTTTCTGCCGAAAGCCTGCTGGATTATCAGATTCTTAAAACGTATTTAGAGACAGAGAGCAGCTGCCAGGGCCTGGAGCTTTACGTACAGCCTCTGGCGCCCACTATCGGCATCCAGGCACAGCTCCCCATCCTGTTAGCGGAGTACGAATTTTACGATGAGGCGGATGTGGAGGATTATTTTTCCCTTCTGGAAGGGTTAGGGGATTATTTTGCGCAGATTCTTACGCTGGAGCAGGAAAAGGCCAGGCAGGGGCTGATGATGACCGATGACGCCATCGACCGGGTGCTGGATTCCTGTGAGCCTTACCTGGATTCTGGCAGCGGCTGCGTGCTGGCAGGTACTTTTCCTGAGCGTCTTAATCAGGTAAGCGGTCTTTCCCCAGAGCGGCGGGAGGCCTATATTCAGGAGCACGAGGCGCTGATCCAGTCGGCTTTCGTCCCGGCCTACCAGAAGCTTATGGAGGGATTAAGCCTCCTGAAGGGCAGCGGGCAGGTGGAGGGCGGGCTGTGCCGTTATCCTGACGGCCGGGAGTATTACCGGTATCTGGTGTATTCCTCCACCTATACCTCCTGTCGGGATGTGACCACCCTGCGAAAGACCATTGAGCGGCGGATCCGGCGGGATTTTCAGGAGGCGGCCTCCATCCTGGGTGAACGGCCGGAGCTTATGGACCAGCTTTCCCAGGCGGCCTTTTCCCTCACCGAGCCGGAGGCGATCCTTAAGCACCTGATGAAGGAAATCTCCCGCTTCTATCCGGAACCGGTCTGCGAGGAATTCACCATACGGTACGTGCCAAAGGCCCTGGAGCCGGTCTTAAGCCCTGCATTTTATCTGACGCCGCCCATTGACCGGGAGGGTTCCAATACGATCTATATCAATCAGGGGAGCGCCTCCTCCGGGCAGGAGCATTTATTCAGCACCCTGGCCCATGAGGGCTACCCGGGTCATCTGTACCAGACCACCTATTTTCTCGCTTCCGAGCCTGCCCTCTTCCGCCACCTGCTCTCCTTCGGGGCCTACACAGAAGGCTGGGCCACTTACGTGGAGATGGCTGCCGGGCAGCTGGATGAAAATCTGGATGCGGATGTGGCAAAGCTTCTCTCCCTGAACTCGTCCATCACCCTGGGGCTTCACGCCTATATCGATATTATGGTCAATGACCAGGGTTGGGGAATCGACCAGATCCACAGCTTTATTACCGATTATTATGACGATCCGGACAAGGAATTTTCCGCCGCCCTCTATCAGGCCATGGTGGATAATCCAGCCAACTATCTGGAGTATTACGTGGGATATCTGGAATTTTCTGATATGCGGGAAAAGGCAGAGGAGGCCCTGGGGCAGAACTTTGACCCGGTGGAATTCCACCGCTACCTCTTAGACACCGGCCCGGCGCCTTTTTCGGTGCTCCGCAAGGGGCTGGAGAGGTGGATTCGGGAGCAGGGGAATTGAGCAGAAAAGATAACAGGAGCAGATGATTAGGGAAACGCTGATTAAAGCGTTTCCTTAGATTCTCACCTGCTCCTGCTTGTCTGTTCCTTTCGCGGACATGTTATGCAGTTTTCTAGAAAACAAAAATCCGAACCCGTCCTTCATCAGAACCAGATTCGGATTATCCAGTGCGCTGGACGGCGCAAAACACGAACCGCTCAGCCCGTCACCCTCGACCGCGCTCTCCACGAGATCCAGCGTCACCTTGCAACGCTCGCCGGTGTAATTCAGCACCAGCACCAGTTTGTCGTCGTC
>JAGHER010000050.1 GCA_017889125.1 Lachnospiraceae bacterium | reverse complement strand
GGAAATATCCCGGACTTACTGCCGTGTCTGAACCGGCGGAATTGAACTTTGATGCTGAGGGGAATTTGGTGGATTGATTGCGGAAAAATAAATAGAATAATGACCAAATAAATGAGAGCGGCGCCTGGCCTTCCATGGATGTGTGGAGGGTGGGCGCCGTTTCTTATCGTGTGCCAGCCTACGCAGATAACTGCTGAAATTCCGCCATAACCTCATCATTCGGAACCTTAACCACCACCAAATTTCCCTCATTTTTCTTCATTTGTATCATGTGATATAGAATCGCGGCTCCCGTCTCCCTATAATAAAACCATTACGCGGACGGCCGGAGCAAAAACCCTGGGGCTGGCTGTCGAATTTAGAAAGGAGCTGTTTTATTTTGGAGTTAAAGAAAGTTGCGTCATTTTCCAATGTGCGTTTTTATCAGATTTTGACACAGGAGTTTGGCGAGCAGGGAAAGAATGCATTTTTTATTGGCTTTCATCTGTATTGCTTCCGCAAGGGTATTCGCTGTGCCCAGCGTGCGGTCAGTAAAGGGCTGCCGTTAAATTATGACAGCTATCAGCTTTGCAGAGAAGCGGTGGGACGCACGCCGGAGGTAAAGAAGAATCCCGGAAAGCCCAGTAATTCCAAAAAGGAAGTGCGGGAAGGTGAAATTATCAGCAGCTGCTATTACTGTGATACGCCGGAAGTATTTCGGGAATACGGAGGAACGGAAGAACTGGAAGAGATGTTTTGCCGGAATGTAGACCGCATAATGATGTACAGCTATAACCCGGAGCTGGGCCTGGGCTACGAGGTGACCGAGACCTTCTGTACCAGCGACCACTGCGAGCATCACTGCAAGGCGGCAGAAATCAGCCCGGACATGCCCCGGCACGAGCGTACAGAGGATGCACCGCCGCTGGCTTATCTGACCTGGAGCGCTTATTCTTCCATGGCCGAGATGGTGATATCTATTTTTGGTGAAATGGGAAGAGCCATTGCCGAGCAGGTAAAGCAGGAAATTATCCAGGAATTCGGAATGGAAATCTGGCAGCAGATTGTACAGTACAGCGGCATGAATCTGGATGCATTTATGCGGGTATAAAAAGGATGTTGATTTACGGCACCAGCAGGCGGGTACAGTGCTGATACAGCCGATCCGGATCTAAAATTTTAACGTTCCGATGGCTGCTTTCAATAATATTCTCCTCTCGAAGCTGCTGATATACCCGGGCCACTTGAATACGGCTGCTTTCCGTCATGGAAGCCACATCCTGCTGACTTAAGGGCAGCTGTACGTTTTTCATATCCACGTAAAACAGATACAGAAAATTACAGATCTTCTGTTTGGCGTTGATGGCGGTCTGCATGATTCTTGCGGTCATCAGGTTCAGCTCCAATGTGCGGGAATCGATGGCGCACAGGGCAATTTCAGGATGAGCCAGGAAAAGCTGCTCTACGTTTTCCACTGGAAGCAGCAGGGCCTCCACAGGCGTGACTGCCTCAAACCGCATAAAATTTTCGATGGAAAAATGAAAGCTTTGCCGCTTCGGCGGATAGAGGCTGCCCGGGCCGAGAAAACAGGCAGTTATTTCCGTGCCGGTGTCGGTCAGGGCAATTACCTTGAATACACCGCTTTTTATGTAAAAGATCGTATCCAGCGGGCAGGCAAATCGGTTCATGGTGCTGCCGACGGTATATACAGCTGAGGATGTCGCGTAAGAGGCAATAATGTCCTCAAACTGGTCAAATTGATGATCGAAATAATATCGAGATAAACGTGGCATAATATATCCTCTCAAGTAAAAAAGCAGTGGAATAAAAGGTAGATTTTGTCGGATATTGTATCAGATGATACAGAACTATCAAGAAACTTAACATATAATCATAGCAATGTCAAGGGATGTGCAGGAGCATTTCTCCACCGGTTTACCTGTCATTTTACTTTAACTTGGTAACGTGGTGCGCTGTTGATGCGTTTTGTATCTTTCCTGCAGGTTTTCTGTATAAACAGAGAAAATGATAAATTTAATGAAGGGCGAGGATTTAGTGATGAAAAAGCGAACAAAATTATGCCGCATCGTTTCCATGGTGCTGGCAGCCACCATGACGTTTATGTTAGCTGCATGCGGCAGCGGTGAGACCTCTGGAGACAGCACGCTGAGCAGTGCTGCTGGAACAAGCGCGGAAACTGCTGCTTCTGCAGCAAACGGAAAATCTCTGGTTTACGCCTTAAACAAAACCTCCTGGAACACGCTGGTTCCCTGGTACGCAACCACCACCAACAGCTGGATGATCCAGCGCTGCCTTTATGAGCCGCTGATCCAGGCCGGCGAAACAGAGCTGGTTTACTGTGCAGCGGAATCCATTGACGTGCAGGAAGACGGAAGCTACTGGGAGGTTCACTTGAACCCTGGGGTAACCTGGCATGACGGCACGCCCAGCACTGCAGAGGACTGGGTATGGACGCTGGAGACCATTACGAACCCGGAATTTGGCACCTTCACCGAATCTGTACAGTTTTCCAATATCCAGGGAACGAACGAATTGGGCTTTCTGGCAGAGGGTGAGACGCTGGGCGTGGAACTGATTGACGACTATACATTTTCCATCCGCTGGAAAACACCAATCAGTGTAGAAGCCTTCGTTGATTTGTCCAATACCTGGCGCGCGGCTCCTAAGCATCTGCTGGAAAACATTGCCGTCGCTGATTTGGGAACGGACGAATTCTGGACCCATCCGGTAGGCAACGGCCCATGTATTTTTGAGAGTGAACCGGTTACCGGTCAGGAAATCCGCTTCAGCGCCAACAAGGATTACTATCTTGGCACGCCACAGTGGGATTATGTCACCTATGTGGTGGTAGACAGCACGAATGCGGCCAACGCATATCTGAATGGAGAGATTGATTTCTGTACGGCCACCCTGTCCACGGAAATTCTGGAAGAGCTGGATGGCCAGAATGGTCTCCATGTGGAGCGGGGAAATTCCCGCACGATTTCCATGCTGTCAATCAACAACAGCAAGTTTAATGCCCGCGTCCGCTATGCATTGTCTCTGCTGATTGACAAACAGGCGCTGGTGGATGCCATTGCCGGTGGTGATGGCGAGCCTCAGGGCGATAACGTTTTAATTTATCTGGACAGTTACATACCTTACGAGCATGTGGTTGACGTGGAAACGGCAAAGCAGATTCTGGAGGAAGAAAATTTCGATTTTACCCAGAGCATTAAGCTGGGCGTTGCAAACGGCAACGAGAATACCGGTATGATTATTCAACAGGGCTTTCAGTCGGCAGGCGTGCAGTGTGAAATTATTTCAGGCGAATTTACTTCCATCCTGACCATGCAGGCAGACGGGGATACCGACTGTTCTCTGCAGAGCTGGTACGAAAAATTTGACCCGGTTTCCCAGTATACCAATTTTGGGCCGGAGACCGGCGCATATATTCATACAACAGAAACGAAATATATTGAACTTGCGGATAAGATTCATTTCTGCACAGACGAAGCGGAAAAAACTGAGCTGATTCATGAATGGCAGGAGCTGCTGCGTACCGAATGTCCCATGATTTTCCTGTACTCCAAGCCGGTATATTTTGTCATGTCCTCCAAATTGGTCGGCGGCATCCAGTCCGGCGTCATGGACATGCCCTGGCTGTGGGAGCTGGCAGAATAGAGTTAAACTGTTTTCAAAAGAGGAAGTGATTCATTTTGCGTAAAAAACTTGTAAGCCGGCTGCTGTTTTCTCTTGTCATCATGCTGGCGTTGACTTTTCTGGTTTTTGCCCTTTCCAGCCTGATTAAAGGCAATGTGGTAGATACCATGCTGGGCGGAGAGGAAGCAGGAACGATTTCTGAAGAAGCCTACAATGCGCTCCTTCACCAGTACGGCTTGGATCAGCCGGTTCCCATCCGTTATTGGAACTGGCTGGTGGATGTGCTCCACGGAGACCTGGGCACCTCCGTGGCCCAGAATCGAAGCGTGGCCTCCCTGTTATCCCAGCGAATCGGGCCCACGCTGCTGCTCAGCGGCACATCCCTGCTGATTTCCATTATCATCAGCCTTCCGCTGGGGATCATGTCGGCCTATAAACCTTATTCCATCTGGGATAATTTCGCATCAGGGGTGGCCTTTATCTCATCCTCCATGCCCGGATTTATGGTCTGTTTGTTTGCCATCTACGTATTTTCCGTGAAGCTGGGGATATTCCCCACCTATGGCATGTACTACTCCAATCAGCCCCAGACCATCGGAAATCTGCTGATTCATCTGGCCCTGCCTGCCCTGGTCTCTGGTCTGACCATGACAGGCGGTTTAATCAAACAGACTCGCAGCGCCGTTTTGGAAGTGATGAACGAGGAATACATCAAAACGGCCCGTTCCAAGGGTCTGGCTGAGTTTAAGGTGGTAGTGAGACATGGCTTCCGCAATGCGCTGATTCCCATTATTACCCAAATTAGTCTGTCCCTTCCTTACCTGGTAGGAGGCTCCGTGGTAATCGAGCAGATTTTCAGCTGGCCGGGCATGGGAAGCCTGATTATTTCCAGCATTTATGCCCGGGATTATGACCCGGTGCTGGGCTGCTGCATGGTTATCTGCGCCGTGGTTCTGCTGGGCAATATTTTGGTGGACTTTGTTTATTTGCTGGTAGACCCCAGACTGTCAAAGGAGCGGTGAGCCATGGATGAAAAAGATTTGAAAAGACCGAACCCCTTCCTGAATTTTCTCAAACGGTTTGTCCGGCATAAAGCGGCCATGATCGCTTCATGTATTTTTATTCTGGAAGTGCTGACCATTATCTTCCTGCCGGTTTTCTGCGAGCTGGACGCGGTCACCAGTGATTTTTCCGCATTTGCCCAGGCTCCCTCTGCGGCCCATATCCTGGGAACAGATGAGATTGGCCGTGATATTTTGGCACGTCTGATTTACGGCGGCCGGATTTCCCTGGTTGTGGGTATCTGCTCCACGCTGATGAGTGTGGCCATCGGCGTGCCGTTAGGCATCTGCGCTGGATATTTCCAGGGCAAGGCAGGGAATGTGATTATGCGGATTGCCGATATGTTTACCGCGTTTCCCTCCCTGGTTTTAACGCTGGTGCTGGTGGCGGTGCTGGAGCCGTCTGTGGGCACCGTGATTTTTGCAACGGGGATTATGGGGTGGATTCGCCACTGCCGTTTGCTTTATGGCACCGTTATGACCACGCGAAGCCAGGAATATGTGGAGGCGGCGGTGGCCATGGGAGCCAGCAACTGGACGATTATGCGCAAATACATCCTGCCCAATTCCATTTCCCCCCTGTGGGTGTCGCTGTCCTTCGGCCTGTCCTCGGCCATTATCCATGAATCGACCTTAAGCTTCCTGGGTGCGGGTATCCAGGCGCCGCAGTCCTCCTGGGGCAACATCATTTACGCGGCCCAGAAGCTGGATGTGCTGACCAATAAAGTCTGGATGTGGCTGCCGGCCTGTATCGTGCTGCTGGTGACGGTGGTCTCCATCAACATGATTGGCGAGGGCATCCGGGACGCACTGGACCCCAAGATGAGGATATAAGGAGAAGCCCATGAAAGAACAAGATACATTGCTTAAGGTGGAAGACCTGCAGGTTGATTTTCTGATCGGAAAGCAGCGGCTGACCGCTGTGCATGATATCCGCTTTTCGGTCAGAAAAGGCCATACGCTGGCCATCGTGGGGGAAAGCGGCTGCGGCAAAAGCGTGACGGCCACCTCTGTGATGCGTCTGCTGCCGAAGCAGACCAGCGTGATTGCAGGCGGAAAAATACTGCTGAATGGAAAAGATTTGCTCCAGATGACGGAAAAGGAAATGCGCAAGGTGCGGGGCAGGCAGATTTCCATGATTTTTCAGGATCCGATGACGGCCCTGAACCCGGTTTATACCATCGGCGACCAGCTTATGGAGATGTACCGGAACCACAATAAGGTTTCCAAGACACAAGCCTACGAGAAGGCGGTGTCCATGCTGGAGCTGGTGGGAATCCCGCTGCCCCGGCAGAGAATGAAAGAATTTCCCCATCAGCTGTCCGGCGGCATGCGCCAGCGGGTGATGATTGCCATGGCTCTGTCCTGCGGCCCTGACCTGCTGATTGCAGACGAGCCTACCACCGCTCTGGACGTGACGATCCAGGCACAGATTCTGGGGGAGATGCGGAAGCTTAAGGAGGAGCTGGGCACCGCCATACTGCTGATTACCCACGATATGGGCGTGGTGGCAGAGATGGCAGATGAGGTGATGGTCATGTATGCCGGTGAGGTGGTGGAATACGGAACGGTTGAGAATATTTTTGACCGTCCGGCCCATCCCTATACCAGAGGCCTGCTGAAATCCATCCCCAGCCTGGACAAGGATGTGGATGAGGATTTATTTACCATTGAGGGCATGGTGCCCTCTCTGGATGAATTTACAGTCAGCTGCCGGTTTGCCAATCGCTGTCCTTATGCCAGTGAGGAATGCAGGCAGAAGGCCGTACCCATGACAGAGATATCAGACGGCCACAGGGTTCGCTGCTTCTGGGCTGCGGGAAAGGAGGCAGAGTTTGAGCCATGAGTGAGAAAAAACTGCTGTTGGAGGTACAGGGGCTGAAAAAGCACTATCCTGTTTCCGGCGGCAAGGTGCTGAAGGCCGTAGACGGCGTTGACTTAAAAATCCATGAAGGAGAAACCTGCGGTCTGGTGGGAGAGAGCGGATGCGGAAAATCCACCTTGGGCCGCACCATTTTAAAGCTGCATCCGGCAACGGAGGGCCAGATTATTTTTGACGGGCAGCATATTGAGGGGCACACAGCCCGACAGATGCGCCCGCTGCGCAAGGAGATGCAGATTATTTTTCAGGATCCTTACGCATCTCTAAGCCCCCGCATGACCATCCTGGATGCAGTGAAAGCGCCCTTGGATGTGCAGGGAGAGCTGCCGGAAAAGGAAAAGCTGGAGCAGGTTCATCGAATTCTGGATGTTGTGGGCGTTGCTCCTCAGCATATGTATAAATACCCCCATGAGCTGTCTGGCGGCCAGCGCCAGCGAGTGGTCATTGCCCGAGCCATGATTACAAGGCCCCGCTTCGTGGTCTGCGACGAGCCGGTATCCGCCCTGGATGTGTCGGTGCGGGCGCAGGTGCTGAATCTGATGCGCCGGATGCAGCGGGAGATGCAGGTTTCCTATCTGTTTATTTCTCATGATTTAAGCGTGGTGCGCTACCTGTGCGAGCGGGTTGTGGTGATGTATCTGGGCAAGGTGGTGGAGCAGGCAGATAAGAAAGCGCTGTTTGAGAATCCCCTGCATCCTTATACCCGGGCTTTGATTTCGGCAATCCCCGTCCCCAACATCCACGTGGAACACAATCATATTGCTCTGGAGGGAGATATTCCTAACCCAGTGAATCCGCCTGGCGGATGTCATTTCCATACCCGCTGTCCCTATGCCACAGAGCGGTGCCGGACGGAGGAGCCGCTTCTTAAAGAGGCTGCGCAGGGGCACTGTGTGGCCTGCCACAGGGCAGGCGAGGTCTGAGTATGGCGCTGTCAGAGATTCTGTGGTATTTTATCCCGGCTGTTTGTGCCGGGGCCCTGCAGGGTATGACAGGTTTTGGATCAGGGATTGTTCTGGCCGTTTTTTATCCAGTGACGCTGGGGGTGATTCAGGCGGCGTCGGTGAACCAGACTATGGCGGTGATTATCTGTACCGGAAATGTGATTTGCTATCACAGGCACGTGCGCTGGAAGATGGTGCTGGCGCCAGTCCTCATTTACCTGCCCCTTTACTTTGTCGCCCTCAGGCTTGCTGGGCGGGTGAATGCAGAGCTTCTGAAGCCGGTACTGGGCACGTTTCTCGTTATGCTGGCCGTTTACTTTCTCCGGTTCAGCGAGCACATCCGCCTGAAAAGTTCCAGGACGGTGATGGTGGTATGCGTGTTCCTCAGCGCGGTAATTGACGCGTTCTTCGGTCTGGGCGGCCCGGCTATGGTGATTTATTTTCTCTCGGCCATCGATGACAAGGAAGGCTATCTGGGAACCATACAAAGCTTTTTTCTGGTCACTGGCTGCTACGGCGTCATTGTGCGGGCTGCAAACGGTGCACTGCCGCTGAGCCTGGCCCCTGTCCTGGCTGCAGCTGCCGCAGGAGTGATTGCCGGGCCGGTGATTGTGCGTAAGTTTGTCGAGAAAGCGGATATTAATCGGATTAAACGATGGGCTTATTATCTGATCGGCGCGGCGGGGGTGGTTAGCTTGACTGCGGCGCTGGTGGGGGGATAATGAGGAATTGGCAGATATGTTTTGAAAAAGAGCGGTATCGATCACTAATTGATCAATACCGCTCTTTTTTGCTGCGCAGGCATTTAACACATCCACTTCCTCTCTCCCTAAATGGCGGAAAGCTTCATCTGCATTTTCTGGTCATTGGTAATATTATAGCAGTTGGGGAATGGGCAAAACAAGAGGAACCTTCCTGTGCCGGATTGGCATCGGTGCAGCTGCAGATATTCGTACTTGAAACAGAATTACGGAATTGCTACAATCTAAGTAAACCTACATGCGCCCGGCAGGCAGGCGTTCCACCGCGCCATAAAAGTTTGGCGGGCGCATGAGGCATCCCTGAATTTATGCCGCCTATTCGGCGGCGGACGTTCAGCGTAAAAGGAGGGAGAATATGCCGTATATCATTGCAATCTTATTAATAATTGCGCAAAATTCCATGATACCATTTGCCTATGCAGTAGTAAGGCCTGGGTCATTCCTTGGCAGAGCAATAATGGCCTATCTAATTGTGGGAACAATTTTTGTTATATTCATTGTAAAGTGGAAGGTTAAGGTGGAGTTTGGGCCGAGACTGTTGCTCAAAAATTTTTTGATTTATGCGCTGCTTGGACTGGGGATTCGCTATGCCCACACAATCGTTTTTATGTTATTTCCTCAAGTTGGAATGACAATGCTTTCATTCAGTGAGGAGTATGTTAATGATATATTTCATCAGTTTAAAAATCCGTTTATATTTGTGTATTGCGGCTTCTTAGGCCCTGTACTGGAGGAATTGTTCTTTCGCGGTAAGCTTTTGACAGCGTGCAAAAATAGCGGAGGAACGGTGAAGGCGATTATCGTTTCCTCACTGTTTTTTGGCTTAACACACTCATTTCCGGCGCAGTTTGCGACGGCCGTGTGTTTGGGGCTGCTGTGCGGTTATATTTATACCGTAACCAATGACATAAAGGCACCCATTATTATCCATATTGTCAATAATTTTTCGTCAATATTCGAATCCTTATTCATAGCACTCGGTGAAGAGTACAAGTACAGCAAAACCATGGTCAGCTGGATGCTTACGATTGCGGTTGGAATGGTTATGCTGATCTTTGGAATAAGACAGTGCCTTGTGGAGAGGCGTAAAAGGTTGGGATAAATGAGCAAATGATTGATGAAAGGTAGTGTAATGGCAATTACGTCACAATTAAATCGCGGAGGTGACATATCATGGAGAAAACGGCAACATTGAATTTGGGAGAAAATCCTGCAGTTAAAGGGCGGGCAGAAAAAGGATTATCCCAGTTAGGTGTGCCGATGTCCAAGGCGCCGTTATCCATTCACGCAGATACCATGACAACGGAGGAGATTCAGCAGAAGCTGGAAAAAGGGTATGATGATTTTGCTGCGGAAAGAGTGCAGAATGCAGCTGATGCATTTGTAAAATTCAGGGAGAAGCGTTAAGTAAAGCAATATAATCGTATCGCAGATGCCATTTTGACGCTGGATACCTTTGCTGAACGGATTCGGAGCCGGAACATAGCAAAGGAATACAGTGGATGCTGGTAGACAATTATTCTGTTTTTTATGTAATACAAGGAAATAAGGTTATCGTAATTGGCTTGTTATACAGTGCATCAGACATTATTAATTGATTAAAAGGTTAAGTTTAAAGACTCTCTGGAAGTCGCTGAAATAAAATGCAGAATGAGCCGGGCGGTATCACATTGATTAAATGGATACTGCCCGGCTTTCTCTGAAAGAATAGTGTGATTTGGGGTACGGTCAGCCTATATCTTTACCATAAATGGAGAGGCTAAAGACACAGTACTGTATCTAGTTAATGCCAACAATGTCCGTTTCCGTTTGCTGCTTCTTGAGTTTTTAAAACATATTCTCGAAATTCCATAGGATCTCCTCCATCATATAGTAAAGCAGTAAAAAGTTGATAAGCTGGATCATTATGATAACGGCCCGCTAGATTGGAAAATATATCACTGCGTAACAATTCTCCGCGATCATCATCCATATACCGACTAAGCCAATATCTTGTGCTAATGCACTCTAATTCAAGTTGTTGGATATCTTTTAACATATGGTCAATAAGCGAACAGAATTGGTCGACTACTTTGCAATCGTCCGCGCAATTAAATTTGTCAAGAAGTTCAATTGTTCTATACATTATTCACCTACTTTCCATATTACGTTAAATACTGTCTCTAATGTTCTAATTTGATAACAAATCATATAAACTGATGGAAGAGGATTTATTTTGAATAAAAATGTTATGCCATACAATAAATCCTAATATTGCAAATATTCGACAAGATAATATAGAGGCTTTATAGTAGCCGTTTCCCCTTCTCCCATGTTCTAATGCCACAATGAATGATTCAAGTAATGTGTTAATAGCCAAACTACTAAAATATTCTTTTGTGACATCAGAGTTTTTGATTAAATAAAAAATTTCGTTTCGTATTGTATCATCCTCTAAAAATAAGTAAGAATATGGAGAAGTTGCTTCTGTAGCATTTACTAATTCTTTATAAACATCTTCGTCCATATATCGTTTGCATAAATTTATATGTCCTTTTTTGAATGGTAAATCTTCAATTCTTGCTTTAGTATTAATGTAGTTAACATAATCCTTGTCTAAGAAAGGAAGACGGACAGATGTGTTGTGCTCTCTTACGAAAAATCGTTTTGTCATAAAATAGTTAGTAAAAATGTCAGAGTATACTTCTAATCGTATTTTTAAGTTGTCACAAGCAATTTCTTTATTTAATAACCACAAGATTTCAATATCTGAAAAATATTTATATGTGTGAATGCGATCAAATTCTCCTAACCTTAATCTGCCATATACTGGATAATCAATTAATCCTAGAGGTTCTTGCATTTTTGCAATCATATCATAATATAATCTCTTATCATATACTTGGTCATTGCAATCACCACCTAATAGTATTTTAATATTTTGTTCCTTTATTAATTCAGCCATTCCATAGTGGAAAATTAATCCTGGCTCTAATATAGGTTCCTGTAAAAACGAAATAATCTGAGGCAATTTATATATATCTTTTGTGCTTGCCATATATTCATAATGATTAATCTTATAACCTTTTTGTCTGTAAATTTTTATAATACGTTCGACATTCTTAATTTCCGACGTATTGCTATTGTAACCATACGAAAAGGTGTTTATGGCTTCATCATTCACAAATTGTAATGCTCTTGAAAACAAAAGATTAGAATCAAATCCCCCACTTAAAGAGAAGCCTTGTTTTTGAGTACAATCTAATCTTTTTCTAATAGAAGAGTCTATTAAGTCTATTAAATTTTCCTGAGAGTTATATTCGGTATTATATTCGGAGAATTTTTCTAAAGTTATGCTATTATTAATTAGGCAATATTTTAAAAAGCATCCGGAAGGTATTTTGTATAAGCCTTTTATTAATGTTTCGTTTCCAGGTGTAAAAGAGTAATGTAGATAAGTTGGTAGGATTGCTGTGTTTACCTTTCTATCCAGATTACAATTGTTTAAAAGATGTGAAATGGAAGTACTTATAAATAGTTTTGAATCTTGTAAGTAATAATATAAATGCTCTAAAGAAGTATTTTTATCTTGAAAAATGTAAATCTCCTGTTCTGTTAAATTTATTATAACTGCAGTAAAAAAGCCATTTATACTATGTACTCCATCGATACCATCTTTTTTGAAAATTTTTAATAGATAATTTAATTCGCTTGTATTTGTTTTTTCATAAATTTCACCGGCCATTCCGATTACGATATTATCTTCTTTTATAAAGCTAGTATTGCCACATTCCCTTTTGATTACAAGAGATATATCACTATTTTCAAAATTATCGGAAGTTAGGCGCTCTGTACAAGAATGATTAGTATTTATTTGTCCAAATAAGTAATTCATATTTTTTCTCCTATGCGATCCGCACCACCGCATCCGCCCGGGCAATGGTTTCGGGCCGGTGGGCGACAATGATGATGGTTTTCTTGTGCATACTGCTTTGCAGAAAATCATTAATGCATTTTTCTGATTCATTGTCTAGGGCTGAGGTTGCTTCATCCATGAGGATGATGGGAGAATCCTTAAGAATTGCTCTTGCGATGGCAATCCGCTGCCGTTCTCCGCCAGATAGATTGTTCCCTCCTTCCGTGATTATTGTGTGATAGCCCTGAGGCTGCTTGACAATGAACCCATGGGCGTTAGCCAACCTGGCTGCATTGATGATTTCTTCCATAGAGGCGCCTGGTTTTCCATAGGAAATATTTTCTGCGATGGATGCCTGGTACAGGTAAGGCTCC
The DNA here is from genome assembly GCA_017889125.1 of Lachnospiraceae bacterium. Taxonomy (GTDB): domain Bacteria; phylum Bacillota; class Clostridia; order Lachnospirales; family Lachnospiraceae; genus Caccovicinus. Next base: position 25,758 of record JAGHER010000050.1, on the reverse strand, counting down.
TGGGGCACGTAAGCAATCCACTTTCTGACTTCTTCAAAGCCGATGGTGTGAAGGGGCTTTCCGAAGATGAGGATATCCCCGCTGGTTATGGGATAAAAGCCCAGGATTAGCTTTAAGAGGGTACTTTTGCCGCAGCCAGTTCGCCCGGTGATTGCCGTCATCTTCCCACGTTCAAAAGACAGGGACAGATTTTGGATAATCGGTTGTTCATTGGTGTATCCAAAGGAAATGTTTTTTAACTGAATTGGCGTCTGGGTGTCTGAGGTCTGGACTTCGGGCAGCATGATTTTTTCTGCACCTTCTGTATCTTCCTCTTCCAGCTGAAGAAAGGCGAACAGGTCATCCATGTAAACCAGACATTCTATCAGCTCAGGAATATATTTTCCAATCTGAAGAAAATGAAAGTGAAAGGATGTATACAGGACATAGACGGCAACCAGTTCGCCCAGCTGGATACTTCCGGTATTCACCATCAGGATTCCCATGCCGAGGAACAATACGGAGCAGAGCAGGTCAAAGCCGGAATTGAAAGATTCAAGAACAGCGGTCAGCAGGTTTCTTGTGGTCTGTTCCTTTTTCCAGCGGGCCTGAACGGATGCATAACGATCATGCATACTTTGTTTCAGGTCATAGAGGCGAATGGTTTCTGCTCCACGAAGAATCGTTAAGAGGGTGCTGGCTTCCCGGGCCTTTGTGTTTAAAAGCTTCTGGCTAATGGCTTCCATGGGCTTGTTGAGTGCCAGGTTCAGGAAAAGCAGGAGAATATCGGCGGCCAGAAGCAGGGCGGATATTTTCCAGCTGAGGGAGAACATTGCAGCCAGATAGACAATGACGGAGAGAAAAGGGGACACAACTCTGCGGAACCGTGAGCCGTAAACATCGGCAGCTTTATTGATATTGTAGCTTAAGCGGGAAAGGAAGCTTCCCTGATCTTCGGATTCGTAGCTGGAAAGCGGAAGAAGCAAGGCTTTCTGGTAAACGGCTTTTTGAAGGGCGGCAGTGGCTCGCTTGGCCTCATTATTATAAAAAATGGTAAAAAAGCGCCAGATTAAGATGAGAACCATCCCGATAAAAATGTCTTTTCCAGCCTCTGGAAGGATGGCGGACAGATCATGATTTTCGATCAGGGAATAGGTGTGGTTGACAAAGAGGGAGGTAACCACATCCAGCAGCGCTTTGACGACAGCCATGGCTGCAATGGAAAAAATGTACAGCAAGGCTCTCCGTTTCATGAATTTTAATGCATTGATTAAACTCTGTGTCATTGTGTACCTCCTTCACCGGCCATTTTCAGGCGGTAATAATAGCCTTTTTTGCTTATTAATTCGGATTCCGTTCCCGATTCTACCACCTGCCCTTCATGAATAACCAGGATGCGGTTTGCTTGGGCCACTGTGGAAAGGCGATGGGCAATCATAATTATGGTTTTTTGTCCTTTTAAGGAATCTAGAGTTTGACGGATAGATTGTTCGGTATCGGCGTCCAGTGCGGCTGTAGGTTCATCTAACAGCAGGATGGGCGCGTCCTTTAAAAGGGCTCTGGCAAGGGACAGCCGCTGCTTTTCCCCGCCGGACAGTCCCGCGCCGTTTTCGCCGAGGACAGTCTGGTAGCCCAGCGCCATTTTTTCGATATCCTGATGAATGTTCGCCTGGCGGCAGGCGTGAATCACCGTCTCTATGGAAGCCTGCGGATTGCCACAGGAAACATTTTCATAGATTGTGCCGGGAAAAAGGTAAGGCGTCTGGGGCACCAGGGCGAAGGATTTTCTCAACTGGCTCAGGGAGCAGCAGGAAGCATCCTCTCCAAACAGCCGGTAATTTCCCTCATCAGGAGAAAGAAAGCCGCAGAGAATCTTAAAGATGGTGGACTTTCCGCCGCCGGATGCGCCTACAATCGCAGTTTCCTCACCGGCGATTATGCGAAGGTTTAAATTTTTTAAAATGGTGTGTTTGCCGTAGCGAAAGGTTAGGTTTCCCAGTTCTACTGCGGAAGCGGGGATAGTTTTTTCGGCAGCCGCTTCTGAAAGCATTTCGTGGGAGAATGGACTTCGGCTTTCCTGGGGTTCCGGATGCCTGTGTTCCTCCGGCTCTGCGCAGAGCAGTTCTTTGATTCTCTGGAGCGAGACCTGTACCTCTGCAGTTTCATTGAGCAGAACAGGCAGTTCACTGAAGGGCTTAAACATCCGGTTCATCATTAAGATCAGATAGGTGATGCTACCGGTGTTAAGCAGCTCGCCGGACTGGAGAAAGAGGACGCCGATCAAGCAAAAGGCGGGCATCCACTCGGATATGGTCTGCAAAAGCCAGGAGTAGGAGGAAATTCTTGTGCGCTGATATTCGTTTTGCAGAACCTCATCGGCCGCGGCGTCAATCTTTCTTTTCATGATGGGAAAAAGGTTATAGCTTCTCCCGGTCATAATGCCCCTGAGAAAGTCGTCGGCGATGGTCAGAAGGGCGTCAGTTCTCGTCTTTCTCCCTACGGCCAGGAAGGAGAGTTTTTTGGCAGTATAGAAGGAGATGGTTAAAATCAGCAGGCAGCAGACGCCCACTTCCAGGACAAGTATCTTGTTCAGCTGATAGAAAGATCTGCCCACAACCAGAATCGTAATGCAGGAGGTCAGGATTTTGGGGAAGCTTTCGGTCAGGTATTGTTCCAGGGTATTGATATCGCTGGTGTATTTATTCATAATTTCGCCGGTATGCCGATTTTCGAGAATGGAGATTTTGATGTTCAGCAGGCTTTCGGTCATGGCTGTTTTTATGGAAGAAATAATCTCCAGAGAGAATTTTCCGGAGCAGTATCCCTTCAAAAAGGCGCTGAGAAATCCTGCGGCTGAAGCAGTAGCGAGAATCCCCAGATCTTTCATAGAGACAGAGGTGCCCTCGGTCAGGGAATTTACCATATCAGAGCAATAGCTGCTGCCGTACACCAGTGCTTCTGATAAAATGTATGTGGTCAGCAAGGTAAGTATAAGATAGAAAAAAGCTTTTGTTTTTCCCATGTCAATCCTCCACGTATTGATTTTTGTTTTTTCGCTGTACTGTTTTGCCTTCTTTTTTGGTTTCTTGGCTGTTGTTCTTCACAGAATGATAACACATAAAAAAAATATTTTTAATGTCTGTTGCCCTTAAAGTGTTGAAAATATTGTGTTTTTATGCTATACTGCGCTAAACAAGATAGAAAAGCAGGACAAAAACAGAGTAGAAAACGAAGTAGAAAACAGAACAGAAAATCTGCAGAGAGGGAGCAATCCATGCCTTATCCAATTCCAAAGAATTTAAAGATAAATGTGGAAAAGAAAGCCTTTCTCCCCAGACATGAAATGGCTGTGCCGGAGGTGTATACGGAGTTTTATGGAATCAGCTTCATCTTGGAGGGAGACCGGAAGCTGATTACGCCCAATATGATTTCCATATTGAGAGCTGGAGATGTGGGATTTACCACTATGCACATGCATCACCGGGCCACGTATCTGACCTATTCCCCTTATTCCCGCTATTTAATTAAATTTACACCAGTGCTGGTTGGCCATCTTTTGGAGAAGCTTAAGCTTCGCAGCCTAGATGAATTGCTGCCGTATCCGGTGTATCATTTTCCGTCGGATTCCCAGCAGAAAATCCAGCAGATTTTTGCGGATATGCTGGAGGAATTTACCCATTATGATGAATACTCGGAGACAATTCTGGAGGGCAGGCTGTATGAACTGCTGCTGACGGTAAAACGGGAGCATGTGACGGATAATCTTTCGGATATGATGATACACAACGTAAGCGAGGAGGTCTTGGAGGCCTTATCCTTTATTGATGCCAATATAAGCCGCCATATAAATATCAATGAGACAGCAGCCCATGCGGGCTTTTCGCCTTCGCATTTTTCACGGATATTTAAGGAGAATATGGGTGTCACCTATTCTGCTTATCTGCTTTCCGCAAGGCTTCAGCGGGCTATGGTGCTTTTGACGAAAACAACCCAGACGCTGGAGGAAATCGCTGCTGCCTGCGGGTTTCCGGATGCCAGCTATCTTTGCCATGTTTTTAAACGGCATTACCATCAGTCTCCGTCTGCTTTTCGGAAAACAGCTGCTGTTCATCGCCACGGAACTGTTTTGGAAAATTCATAGATAAAATCTCCACCTTGTGAATCTTATCCGCGTATGTTAAAATGATAACGTCTTAACAGGTTTTAGCATACGGAGAACATCATGAATTATATTGTATTTGATTTGGAGTGGAACCAGAATCCCAAAGGCAGAGAGGGGGCTGAGGATGGCCTTCTTTTTGAGATTATTGAGATCGGGGCGGTGAAGTTAGACGAGGAGCTTCGCCAGGTGGACGAGTTTCGCCAGCTGATTTCGCCGGAGGTTTATTCGCAGCTCCATTATAAGATATCGGAAGTTACCCATTTGGATATGGGGTTATTGCGGCGGCAGGGGATTTCTTTTCCGGAGGCGGCCCGCCGATTCCTTTCCTGGTGCGGGGAGGATTACCGTTTTGTTACCTGGGGCCCTATGGATTTGACGGAGCTGCAGCGGAATATGGTCTATTTCGGCATGGAGCTTCCTTTTCCTATGCCCTTTCTCTACTATGACCTGCAGAAGCTTTACGGGCTTCTCTATACGGAGGGGGGAAAGGATAAGCTTTCCCTGGATCAGGCGGTGGAGGCCAGACAGATTCCCATTGAGGCGGAGCGGCCCTTCCATCATGCGCTGGATGACGCCTATTACACCGGACGGGTGATGGCGTCCATGGAATTTTCCCGGGTGAATGCCTTCCTTTCCATGGATTATTACCGGATTCCCCAGATGCCGGAGGAGGAGGTAACGCTGGAATTTCCCGGCTATACCAAGTTTGTCTCCCGGGAATTTGCGGCGAAGGAGGATGCCATGGCGGACAAGCGGGTGACCGATGTGATCTGCCCCAAGTGCCGCAGGATGCTGCGCAAGAAGATCCGCTGGTTCCCCATGAATCCCCGGCTTTACGTGTGCCTGACTGTCTGTCCGGAGCACGGTCTCGTCCGGGGAAAGATCCGGATGAAGAAGGCGGAGGACGGCGGGGTTTTTGCTGTGCGCACCACGAAATTTATCGATGAAGAGGGAGCCGCACTGATTGCGGAAAAGCGGGATGAGGTGCGGGCACGGCGAACGGAGAAAAATAAACAGAAAAGACAGGCAAAGAAGCAGTCCAGACGAGGGAAAAAGGATACCCCGGCGGGCCCCAGAGCATAAGTATTGATGCTTGAAGGGCGCCCGCCGGGGCATTTTATTTTGTATCGACCTTATTCTGAAAATAGTCCATGGCGGAAAGAAAACACTGTTCCGGTGTTTCTCCCCAGTCAAGCTGGATTGTGTGCCAGAAGGAATCATATTTGGAGATGCACCAGTAATAAGGAGCGGTTGGGTTGTCATGAAGATGTTTTGTCAGGGAGATTTTTAGCGAATATTCGGAATCCATTTTACAAATACACTCCTTTTTTGTATAATTTAAGAGAACCAGTTTATGGAAAATGTTTATTATCAGTATATGCATTTTTGGGGAGGTTATGACATGCTTACGGATAAAGAAAAGGCGGATCTGGATAAGCTGATTGCCATAGGCAGGGAACAGGCGGGTAAGCTGAATTCCATGTTGATTGTGAATTACTATCTCAGCCTTCCCTCTGCTATGCAGACTGAGGAAGTGCACAGTGAGATCACCGGATATCTGGAGGAAGCAGGGATTGAGATTGTGAATGATGGAGTCGAAGTGGATTCCGTAGGCGATGGCTTTGGAATCGCGGAGATCCGTCCTTTTGATCCCAGTAAGATTGATATTGATATGAAAACCATGGAATTGTCCAGTCTGATCAAACGGATCCGATACAGTGAAATTGATCTGGACACGGCATTCCAGCGGAGGGGAGGCCTATGGACGCCGCAGCAGAAGAGCCAGCTGATCGAATCCCTTATTTTGCGGATTCCTATTCCTGCTTTTTATTTTGACGGCGGAGTTGCGGATAAATGGCTGATTATTGATGGGCTTCAGCGGATTACTACATTAAAAGAATTTGCGGTGGATGAGACACTGCGATTGACCGGAATGGAATTTTTTAAGGATCTGGAAGGAGCCAGATTCTCTGATTTGCCCAGGACATTTATTCGCAGGATAGAAGAGAGCAATATTATTGCGTTTATTGTGAAGAGCGGTACGCCAGGAAATGTAAAATATAATATTTTTAAACGGATCAACACCGGCGGCCTTCAGTTATCTCCACAGGAAATCCGCCATGCGTTGTATCAGGGACGGGCTACGGAGCTTTGCAGGCGGCTTGCGAGGCTGAACTGTTTTCAGAAGGCTACCTGCGGCAGTATTCGGGATGACCGCATGGCAGATCAGGAGTTTGTGCTGCGCTATATTGCTGTATGCTATTATGGCCGTGATAAGTATGGTGGGGTTCCGGATAATTATTTAAATGATGCGATGGAATATTTGAATTCTGATGCATGTGCAGATGCGCGGGAGATAGAAGTACAGTTTACGCGGGTCATGAAGGCTGCCAGCGATATTTGGGGCCGCTATGCCTTTCGAAAGCTGGGGCTGGATTTGGCAAGGCGTCCTATCAATAAAGCTATTTATGAGATTTGGTGCTGGGAATTTTTTACGCGCACTGACCAGGAGCTGGAGATGATGCGGAAGCAAAAAGAACGCTTATTTAAGAAATTCCAGGCCCTTTGTCAGAATTCGGAATTTTTATCTGCAATAAGAGCAAGTGACAGAAAATCGTTTATGATCCGTTATATGATGACCGATGAAATGCTTGAGGAGGTATTGAATGCTGACAAGGATAAAGGTAAAAAACTTTAAATGCTTTGAAGAAGAGGAACTGGAGCTTTCTCGTCTGAATTTGTTTTCGGGAATAAACAGCATGGGAAAGTCCACATTGATTCAGGCGCTTCTGCTTCTTCGCCAGGCAAATGAGCAGGGCGCTCTTGGGCGGGGCATATATCTGAATGGAATGTATACCAGCATCGGAAGCGGAAGGGATTTGCTGTACCGGGATGCGGCAGAGGAACAGATTGTTATCGGCATTGCCTCTGAAAAGCGGGAATATGAAAGCCAATACATTTATAAAGGGGAGGCGGATTTCCTGTCCGTGGCAGATCCAGCAGACGTGAAAGAGAACGAGACTGATTTTAATCTGTTTGGAAAGGGCTTTTCTTATATTGCGGCAGACCGTCTTGGCCCGCAGAGCAGCTATCAGAAATCGTATTATGAAGTATGGGAGCATGAATATCTGGGTAATCATGGTGAGTATGCTGTGCATTATCTGGATATGCATGGCACAGATCCGGTGAAAAATACTGCCGTTTTGTATCCGGAGGAAGCGGATAAGTCCCTTTTGCGGCAGGTGGAGCGGTGGATGGGAGAGATTACACCGGGAATTTCCTTCCGGACGGAGGATTATGGACACAGCAACAGGATCGGCCTTACGGTACATCAGGCAGGCATTGCAGCTGCCGAGTATTTCTCTGTTCAAAACGTTGGATTTGGCATATCTTATGTGCTTCCTGTGGTATTGGCTCTGGTAAAAGCGCAGGCAGAGGATCTGGTGATTCTGGAAAATCCGGAGGCCCATCTTCATCCAGCTGGCCAGAGCAGAATGGGAGAATTAATTGCCAGAGCCTGCCATGGAGGTGTACAGGTAATTGTCGAAACCCACAGTGACCACGTTTTAAATGGGATCCGTCTGGCGGCAAAGCGTGAGCTGATTAAACCGGATGAGGTACGCCTGAATTATTTTGCAAGGAAGAGTGCAGAGCGGAACGGAGAACAGATCACAATTCCGGTTATTGAAAAGCCAGTGCTGTATAAGGATGGCCGCCTCAGCTTCTGGCCTGAGGGATTTTTTGACGAATGGGATAAAGCAATTGATGCACTGTTTTAGAAGGGAAGCAGATATATGCAGATGGTTGTAAATGAATTGTCGGCGAAGTTTCCCAGTTCTTCAGCAGCAGATGCAAGAGACGTGATGGAATCCTTCGTTAATACGTATTTTCGGGTGAAAGAGATTATTCATAATGACATGATCCTGGTGGATCGGGATTATGAGTCCTTTCTTCTGGCGCCGGGTTACCGGATTGAGCAGTGGCGAAATGACCGCACCGTGGATATGGAAATTAAGCGGCGTTTTCGCAGTATGCTTAACCGCTCTGGCGCATATAATTCGGAAGAATTTCGTCGGGAGCATGAAGAAATGCTGTGCGCGGAATTTCAGCTGGAAGAAAGTCCGTTAGAAGATAAAGTGTCCATAGGCTGCCAGTTGGCATATGTGCTGGACGGTGTTGCTGTCAGCTTTCTGACGGATGATTATTGGAAACAGCCGGCAATTAAGGGGATTTACAGAAGTCTTCAGGATACGGGGGAAATTGAGGAAGAAGAGGCAGAGATTCCCAATGTGTCCTGTAAAGAGAATATTGAGCAGTTTAGCTCCAATCACCAGAAGCAGACAGATAAGCAAAATCGGAACCAGTTTAAATCCGGCGTAGATATTCTGGAGCATAGAAAAGAATTATTTCCGAATCTGCTCTTTTGCGGCTCTGCTTTGAAGCAGCTTCAGCATGATATCGGGAAGACAGAGATTTCGCAGGTTTATAAAAAGCTTATGGAGCTGCAGCGTGCGGCAGAGAAATTAGATGGGGCATTTAATGCCAAGGTGTTAAATCATGCAACTCCAGAGAGTGTGGAAACGCTGAAGCGATTTGAAGAAGAGCATACATTTATTCTTCCAGATGGCAGCAGTCAGCTCTTTTCCTGGCACATCCGGTTTACCGGAAGCTATGCTGGAAGAATTTTCTTTGAGCCTGTGGCGGGCGAGCGGCACATCTATATTGGGCATGTCGGGAAAAAGCTGCCTACAGTAGAAGATCATTAAAAAGACAACCGGGAATCTGAAGCAGATCAGTTTCCCGGTTGTTTTTGCAGGAAACGGATATTACTATTTCTCCGCCCCCCTCTGGCTTTCCCGCATCCGATATCCCACGCCGATCTCCGTGAAGATATACCGCGGCTCAGCTGGATTGGCCTCCAGCTTCCGGCGGATGTGGGCCATATTTACCCGCAGGATCTGGTTATTGTTATTGTCCGCGTAGGGGCCCCAGATGTGGTTGATGATGTAGTCATAGGTGAGGACGCGGCCGCCGTTTTTGGCCAGCAGGGAGACCAGCTTGTACTCGATCTGGGTGAGGTGGATCTCCTTGTCCTTAAGGAGCACCAGGCGGCGGGCGAAATCAATGGTCAGATCCTCAAAGGTGTAGACCGGCTCGCTTTTTCCCATGGAGCCGCCCAGCTGCTGGTGATGGCGCAGGGCGGTGCGGATGCGGGCCAGAAGCTCGGAGGTGCCGAAGGGCTTGGTGATGTAATCATCGCAGCCGCAGTCCAGGGCCAGCACCTTTTCCTGCTCGTGGGTCCGGGCGGAAATGACGATAATGGGCATCATGGACCATTCCCGCACCTGCTTGATGATCTCGATTCCGTCCATATCCGGCAGGCCCAGATCCAGAAGGATCAGGTCGGGAAAGCAGGAGGTGATGAGGGAAAGGCCTTCCTGGCCGGTGGATGCGGTGAGCACCTTATACTCGTGGGCAGTCAGCGTGGTTTCCATGAAGTTGCATATGCTTTTTTCGTCTTCAATAATGATAATCGTTGGTTTAAGATTCATCGTTTTCATCCTCATTCAGGGGAAGCCAAAAGGTAAACATGGCTCCGTTTTCGTGATTTTCTGCATGTATCTCGCCGCTGTGGGCAGTAATGATGGTCTTGCATATGGACAGGCCGATTCCCATTCCCTTGCGGGAATCGCCGCTCTGGCTGGGGGAGGAGGGGCTGCCGTCAAAGATGTGGGGGAGCTGTTCTTCGGAGATGCCTTTTCCGTAGTCGATGACCTGGAAGTATGCCCGCTGGTCCCGGAGAAAAACCACCAGATCGATGGGATCGCTGGAGGAGCCGTGGTAGAATGCATTTTCCAGAAGATTGATCAGCACCTGCTCGATCAGGGTGGCATCCATGGCAATCATCACAAAGTCATCGGGAATGGATACCCGTACCTGGGCCTGGGGAATCCGTTTGCGGAAGCGCTGGACAGCCTCGGACACCACCTCTTCCAGCAGCTCGGAGGTCTTATGTATGGGCGTATCATCGGTGCGTATGCGGGTGATGGTCAGCAGATTTTCCACCATATTTAAAAGCCAGTTGGAATCATCGTAAATATTTTGAATCAGGGACAGCTTCTCCTCTTTGGAGAGGCTGTCCGCGTTTTCTAAGTAGGTGGAGCTGGTGCCGATGATGCCGGTGAGGGGAGTGCGCAGGTCATGAGAGATGGCCCGCAGAAGATTGGCCCGCATGGTTTCTTTCTCCGCTTCCAGCAAAAGCTTTTCCCGCTCATTGATGATCCGGCTCTGAAGCTTTAAGTGGGAGGTCATGGTGCTGATTACCGAGGAAATGATAATCATTCCCAGGAAGGTCACCGGGTAACCGGCGATGGTGAAATTCAGCTTCATGAACGGATAGGTAAATACATAATTTACGCAGATCACGCCGATAAAGGAGGCCACAATGCCAGGCAGGTAGCCCTCGGTATAACGGGCCACAAAGACCACCGCCAGGATATAGACGATGGCCACGCTGGTGGTGTTGTTTCCCAGATAGAAAAAGGGAACGGCCAGGATGGTGGCGATGGCCATAAAAATCAGGGTAATAATCAGGTTCTTCATTCGTTTCTTGTCCGTAATTTTTTTTCTTTTGGCAAATGGGGAGTTTATCGGCGTTTCTTTGGGAGGTGGGAGGACTTTCTCCGCTTCTCGACCAGCTGGTCGAATTCTTCCCGGGAAAAGCCGATGTCCTCCAGGCGCTTTTTCCGGCGCTCCGCCCGCAGATACCGCTCGTTGGCTTCCTTCCGCTCCAGATGGGACTTCACCAGCACCGCGACGGTAATCAGCACCGCCAGCACCAGGGTGACGGCGGCCGCCGGCCAGAAAACAGGCGGAATGGAGAAGCCGTCGGTGCTGTCGTTTATGTCATTACCGGCTCCGTCACCACTGTTTTCAGGAGCTGCCTCTGACATATGGGGGGAGGACTCGGCAGCCAGGGCGGGACTGTTTCCGGAGTCACCATCGCCTGCGCTGTTTCCGTCCATGTCGGCATCTGCATCATTTCCGTGGGTGTCGGAGTCCGCACCGTTTCTGTCGGCGCCGTCGCCTGCACCGTTTCTGCCATCGCCATCGTCTGCGCCGCTTCTGCCAGTGCCATCGCCCATGTCATTTCCGTCAGTCCCATCGCTTCCGTTTACCAGATCCTCCGGCGCCTTTGTGGTCGGCTCCGGGATGCCCACGGCCTCGGATGCGGCCAGAGTGGCAGCTGCCCGGGCCAGGGAGCTGGCGGCTGCGGTCTGACGGACCTTCAGCCAGGCGGAGCCCACACTGCGGCCTGCACAGGCGTAAGAAATCCGGGCGGCAGCATCGGAGGGAGCATTGTCCCCGGGATCATACTGAAGAGAAATCTCTGTATCCGTAAAGTCCGCCGTCTTCGGCAGGGTGATGGAGCAGTCGCCGTCTATGGCCAGGGAGGATATAGGGCTGAGGGTCAGCCCGCCGATGGTCAGATCATCCTGGATGGAGGCGTAGGACTGGACATAATCGGCCACCCGGACAGATTTAAAATTCTGGAAGCCGTAGTCCAGCAGTGTTTTCGTGTCCTGATAGTGGGTCTGATGGCCGTTTAAAATCACGGTAATCAGGGTCAGGCCGTCTCTTTCTGCGCAGGTTACCAGGGTATTTCCCGCCAGTGAGGTGTAGCCGGTCTTTCCGCCGAAGGCGCCGGGATAGTAGCGGGAATCATTTTTCTTCAGCATGGCGTGGTGGGCGTAGACAGTGTTGCCGGGATCGTCCGGCTCCGGATAACGTTTAATAGGCGCATGCTTCCAGTAAAGGGCGCTGTCGATCTCCACAAAGGTGGGATTGGCTATGGCTGCCTGGGTGATCAGCGCCATGTCATGGGCGGTTGTGTAGTGATTTTCATTGTTCAGGCCGCTGGGATTGGCAAAATGGCTGCCGGTGCAGCCAAGCTCTGCGGCCTTGGCATTCATCATTTCTGCGAAGGCTTCGATGCTGCCCGCACAGTGCTCAGCCAGTGCATTGGCTGCCTCGTTGGCAGAGGCCAGCATCATGCCGTAAAGACAGTCCCGTACTGTCAGCTGGTCGCCGTCCAGGGCGCCCATATTGGAGCTGCCGGATTCCACATTGTAAACTGCATTGTAGGAAAAGGTAACCATATCATCCAGATCGCAGTTTTCGATAATCACCAGGGCGGTGAGAATCTTGGTAATGCTGGCAGGGTAGTAGGATACATCCGCGTTTTTTTCATAAAGGATGGCGCCGGAATCTGCGTCCATAAGGATACCGCCGTCTGCCTGGATGCCCGGCGAATCCGGCCAGGAAGCCTCAGCCATGGCAGGGCGTGAGAGAAAGAGGCTGCCCAGAAGGGTCAGACAGAGCAGCCAGATAAACATGGTTTTCTTCATCAACATAAAAGCTTCTAACTCCTTGCGTTAAATAGAAATACTTCCGGATGGCAGCCTGCAGCTACCGGTTTTTCCGCTTTTTCATCATGAAAAAGAAGGAAACAGCCAGCACGAGCAGAGCGCTGGTTCCGTAGGTGAAGAGGATCCGGGCAGCCGTATCCATGAAAAAGGGCTCCGGCACAATGTTAATCAGCATGTCCACTGCCGGATCCAGGATCCACAGGTCATTGTCAAAGAAAATGTGGTGGAAAATCACAAAGTAGCGGTTAAAGTCTGTGGATACGATCAGTCCGATCAGTGCTGCGGCTGCAAAAAAGAGGAGCGTGCCGGCAAAAACCGCTCCCGGCAGCACCCGCTTAAGCTTTCCCCTTGTGGCGCAGATAAAAGCCAGGGAGAGCACAATCACAGCCAGGCAGATCCGCCGCAGGGTGATGGCGCCCAGGAAAAGACCCTGCACATCCTCCATATGGGCGATCTCCCGTTCCGTGAAAAATTCCCGCTGTTCTCCGCCCATGGTGGTCCACACATGAAGATCCTCCCGGTCGCCCCGCAGGTAATCCATCATCTGGTCAGTCACATCCAAAAGATCCTCCATGGTCATGGCAGGAAGGTCATCTAAGACCTGGTATTTTGTATATTCTTTTTCAAAGTATCCCGGCGTCCAGTAGCAGACAGCCTCCACTGAGGTGATCAGCAGGGTGATCATCAGACAGAAGGCGGCGAGGATGCCAAGAAAGGTATGGAAAATGGTTTTCGTCATGATCGTTTGCTCCTTTTTGGGGCCGTGATTTGGCGGAAGGGACAGGTTCACGATTCACCGGGAACAGACTTTTCTGCAGGCGCAGAGTTCGCACATTCGCGGAAAACGAGTTCGCACTTCCACAGATACCGATTTTGACCAGGCCCATGGTAACATAATATAACAGAATGCCGGGGAATGCAAGGACAGATGGACGGCCGGATAGTGGGAAATAGAAATGACGGAACACAGAAAAAAAGGAGGCCATATCAGCCTCCCTTCGTTCTCTTAATTACCTTCAGACGGGTGAATTCCTCCCGCTCCTTCTCCTCCAAGGCGTTGGTAATATTCTTTGTCAGCGTCTCGTAGGCGGGGATGGTAATGTTTTTCAGTGCGTTGGCCCGTTTCTGGGTCTTTTTGATGTTGGTGGCCAGCCGGTAGGCCGAATTTTCCACCATAGAGAGCTTGATGGTCAGCTCCTTCACCTTCTCAAATTTGATTCTGGCCTCGTCTAAGGACTGGGTGGTGTCGCCGAAGGCGTAGGTGGGTGTCAGCGGCGGCGCCTCGTGCTGCACCAGGGGAATCTCCGTCCCCATGATGCTGCGCACCTTGATGCGGATGGAATCCTCCACCGGCACAGACATGCCGATCTCCTGGACGTAATGGATGCCCAGCTCGATATTGGCCTGCTGGAGAGCCTGGTAGGCGGAGGTAAAGGTGGCGTCGATTTCCGTCTGGATGCCCTTCGCCTCGTCGATCAGGCTCATCAGCTCCCGGATGAGGATGTTCCGCTTCTTGTCCATCAGGCCGTAGCCAAGCTTTGCCAGGGCCAGGGAGTTTTTCGCCAGAATCAGATTTCCTTTTGTGGGAAATGCGTTCAGATTCATGGAATCACCTCCTAGCTGTCGAGAGCGTCTTCATCCTCCAGGATCAGGGAGCCGTCCTCCGCCACTTCCGATGGCTTGTAATACTGATCCAGGATCTTCGTATCGATCCGGTCCAGCTCCTCCCGGGGGAACATGCCAAGAAGCTTCCAGCCGATGTCCAGGGTCTTTAGGATATTCCGGTTGTCATGAATGTCCTGGCCGATGAACCGGTGCTCAAACTCCTTGCCGAAGGCCAGATACAGCTTGTCGGTGGGTGAAAGCTCATCCTCACCGATAACGGAAGCCAGAGCCCTGGCGTCTCCTACTTTGGCATAGCAGGAGAACAGCTGGTTTGCCACATCCTGATGATCCTCTCTGGTGTAGCCCTTTCCGATGCCGTCCTTCATCAGACGGGACAGGGAGGGCAGCACATTGATGGGCGGGTAAATGGACTGGCCCTGAAGGTCACGGTCCAGCACGATCTGCCCCTCGGTAATGTAGCCGGTCAGGTCGGGGATAGGATGGGTAATGTCATCATTGGGCATGGTGAGAATGGGAATCTGGGTCACGGAGCCGGGGCGTCCTGCCACGATTCCGGCGCGCTCATAAAGGGCAGCCAGCTCGCTGTAAAGGTAGCCGGGGAAGCCCTTTCGTGAGGGGATCTCGCCCTTGGAGGAGGAGACCTCACGCATGGCCTCGGCAAAGGAGGTCATATCGGTAAGGATGACCAGGATGTGCATTCCCTTCTCAAAGGCCAGGTATTCGGCCACAGTCAGGGCCACCTTGGGGGTGATCAGACGCTCCACCACTGGATCGTTTGCCAGGTTGATAAACATGGCTACGTGGTCGGATACGCCGCTCTCCTCAAAGGTGCGGCGGAAGAAGTCAGCCACATCGTACTTTACGCCCATGGCGGCAAAGACGATGGCAAACTGCTCGTCAGAATTGTCCCCCAGGGAAGCCTGCTGCACGATCTGGGCAGCAAGCTGGTCATGGGGAAGGCCGTTGCCGGAGAAGATGGGAAGCTTCTGCCCGCGGATCAGGGTGGTCAGTCCGTCGATGGCGGAGATACCCGTGCGGATGTAGTTTCGGGGGTATTCCCGGGTTACCGGGTTTAAGGGCTTTCCGTTTACGTCCAGCCGTGTTTCTGAGGAGATCTCCCCCAGCCCGTCGATGGGCTGGCCGATGCCGTTGAAGGTGCGTCCCAGCATCTCCTCGGACACGGCGATCTCCATGGGATGGCCGGTAAGGCGGGTATGGGTGTTTCTTAAGGCCATGCCCTCGGTGCCCTCGAACACCTGGATTACCGCCTTGTCCCGGTAGATTTCAATAATGCGGCCCAGTTTATGCTGGGCGCCGTTTACCGTCATTTCCACGATCTCATCGTAGGCGGCGCCCTGCAGGCCCTCTAACACCACCAGAGGCCCGTTAATGCCGCTTAAGCCTAAATATTCGATTGCCATAGTCAAGCCTCCTTATGCATTCCGCTCTACCACTGCGTCGTAGAAATCGTCGATCTGCTTCCGGTAATCGTCAAAGAGATCCAGACGGTCATTGGGAACATCGTATTTAATGGAAATGATCTTGTCATAGATCTTGTCCTCCTTAAGCACGGACATGGGCATGCCCATGGAGATCAGAGAACGGGATTTCCTGTACAGGTACAGGATGACCTCCATCATCTTAAACTGCTTTTCCATGGGAACGCAGGTGTCATCCTTGTGGAAGGCATTCTGCTGAAGGAAGCCTACGCGGATTACCTTGGCGATTTCCAGGATCAGCTTCTGGTCATCGGGAAGGACGTCTGCGCCGATGAGCTTGACGATCTCCATCAGGCTGCTCTCCTGGGTCAGCAGGTAGACAATCCGGTTGCGGTAGTCCACGAAGCGCTTATCCACATGATCCATATACCAGGGAGCCAGATCCGTCAGGTACTCGGAGTAGCTGGTCAGCCAGTTGATGGCCGGGAAGTGTCTGGCGTAGGCTAAGGACTTATCCAGTCCCCAGAAGCAGCGGACGAAACGCTTGGTATTCTGGGTTACCGGCTCGGAGAAGTCGCCGCCCTGGGGGGACACAGCGCCGATGATGGATACGGAGCCTTCTGTGCCGTTTAGATTCTGCATCATGCCGGCACGCTCGTAGAAGGCGGAAAGGCGGGATGCCAGGTAGGCGGGGAAGCCTTCCTCTGCAGGCATCTCCTCCAGACGGCCGGACAGCTCCCGGAGAGCCTCGGCCCACCGGGAGGTGGAGTCGGCCATGATGGCTACATGGTAGCCCATATCCCGGTAATATTCCGCCAGGGTAAGGCCGGAGTAAAGGCTGGCCTCACGGGCCGCCACCGGCATGTTTGAGGTGTTGGCGATCAGGGTGGTCCGGTCCATCAGAGGATTTCCGCTCTTGGGGTCTACCAGGTGAGTAAACTCCTCCAGAACCTGGGTCATCTCGTTTCCCCGCTCTCCGCAGCCGATGTAGATGATGATGTCTGCGTCAGACCATTTGGCGATCTGATGCTGGGTCATGGTTTTTCCCGTGCCGAAGCCGCCCGGCACGGCAGCGGTGCCGCCCTTTGCCAGGGGGAAGAGGGTGTCTAAGATACGCTGGCCGGTGACCAGGGGCTGGGTAGCCGGGAACCGCTTGGCGGTAGGCCGGGGAACCCGGATAGGCCACTTCTGGATCATGGTCAGGGTCTTTTCTTCTCCGCTGGGAAGGCGTAAAGTGAGGATGGGCTCGGTGATGGTATACTCCCCGTCCTCCGCCACATTTACCACCTCGCCCTCCAGATCCGGCGGGATCATCACCTTGTGGACGATGGCCCGGGTCTCCGGCACCTCGGCGATGATGGCGCCGGGGTAAAGGTGGTCGCCCTTTTTCACGGTCATGTGAGTGGGCCACTTCTTTTCCATATCCAGGGAGGATACGTTTACGCCGCGGCTGATGTAGGGGCCGCCGCTTTTTGCGATCTCGCTTAAGGGCCGCTCGATGCCGTCAAAAATATTGTCCAGGATGCCGGGGGCCAGGGTTACGGACACGGGAGCGCCGCTTCCTACTACCTGCTGGCCGGGTCTTAAGCCGCTGGTTTCCTCGTAAACCTGGATGGTGGTGCGGTCTGAGGTCAGGCCGATGACCTCGCCGATCAGGTTCTCCTCACCTACGTAAACCATTTCATTCATCTGGAAGCCGGGATCGCCCTCCAGGTAAATTACCGGGCCGTTGATGCCGTAGATGGTTCCGGTCTTTTTTAACTCAGCCATTGGCCGCACCTCCTGTCTTGAAGCGGAAGCTTCGCTTGGCCTCCGCCATCTTGGTGTCAAAGGAATTGTCGATTAAAATATGCCGGGTGGGGATTACCGCCCGGATGCCTCCGCCGAAGGAATAGTCGCTGATCTTGATGTTGGCATTGTAATGGCTGGCCAGCTTGCCGCGCATTTCCTCATCGGCAGGGTCCATATAGATAACCAGGGGATCAGTGCCGGCAAATTCTGTGGCGTGGCGAACCTGGGAATCCAGAAGGGCAAAATACTCCGGCGTCTTCATATAGTCATCCAGGAGGTGGCGGACCTCGGCGAAAAGCTTATCCTTCAGCTCATCCTGGCGGCGGCTGATCACCCGCTTTAAGTTGATCTGCTCCAGGGCCAGCTCCTTGTTGATTTCCCGCTCGATTTTCTCGCTTTCTCCCTGAATCTGCATTCTCACCCGGTGGCGGGCTTCTGCCTTATGCTCCTCCAGGCTTTTGTCCAGGGCGGACGCATACTCGTCAAAGACACGGGCGCCCCGGTCCCTGGCATCCTCCATACAGATGTCCAGGAAATGCTGTAATTTCTCATCCGTTGTCAAATGGGTCACCTGCTTTCTTTAAAGTTTCAGGCCGATGGCTTCGTTTACGTAGGAGGTAATAAAGTTTGGCTTGCGGCCGGTTCCGTGACGGTCGGGAATCTCCACAATCAGGGGAAGCTTCCGGTTCAGCTTGACATTGTCGATGATTTCCGGAAACTCCCGCCCGAACTTCTCCGTCAGGAGAAGGATTCCGATGTCCTTGTCGGCCAGAGCTTTATTCAGCGCGTCTTTCAGCTCCTCCCGCTTGTGTACCACGGCTCCCTCCACTCCGGCCAGGCGCATGCCGGTCAGAGTGTCGATATTGTCGCTGATTAAAAACATCTTCATGGGCTTACAGACGGCCGATAATCATGAAGGAGATGATCAGTCCGTATAAGCACACACCTTCGGCCAAGCCAACGAAGATCAGGGATTTACCAAGGATGGAGCCGTCCTCGCTGATGGCTCCCAAAGCAGCGGAGGCTGCTGCGGATACGGCGATGCCGCCGCCTAAGCAGGAAAGGCCGGTGGACAGGGCTGCTGCCATGCAGATCATGCCGGCAGAGGAATTGGCTGCTGCAGCCGTCTCCTCTGCAGCGAATGCATTGCCGGAGAAGAACAGGGCGCAGCACACTAACATGGTGCCGAAGAAGAGGAAGGCATTTACACCCAGGGCGGTCTTATAGCGGCCTCTGGACTTTTCACCGGCGGCAAATGCGCCGAAGGGGATCAGGATGCTTACAAGCAATGCAAGGGCTAATAATACTTTAACAGTCACAGTCATGGTTAGATTCTCCTTTTCATATGAGTGATTAATTTAGTTTGCTTCAGAGCTGCGGCCGTAAGGCTTGAAGGCCCGGCCGGTGCCCCGGTAGAAGCGGCTGAAGAGCTCGTAGTATTCCAGACGAAGCACCTGGATGCCGACGATCAGGCCTTCCATTCCGCAGACGAACAGGTTTCCAAGGATGACCACCAGCCAGTTGACGCTGGAGGCAGAGCCGGACTCGTAACCGGCTAACATCAACACCACCTCCATCATGGCGGCGTGGCTTACGGCGAAGGCGCCCACACGGACGAAGGAAATGGTATTGGAAAAATAGCTTAACAGGACTTCAAAGAGCTCGAAAAAGCCTTGCACTACAAACATTCCCTTTCCGCCCTCGATGGCGGCTGCCTTTTTCTCCGCAATGGCCGTCAGCGGCTCCTTAAAGAACATTAGCAGCAACGGAATGCCGAACATCACAGCCAGCACGATTCCTGCCGGAAGGGGATGGCCGGTCATAAACAGCACGATGACGGAAGCCAGGGCCCCATAGAAGACCAGACCGGCGGCGCCGTTTGTGTCAAACCAGGTCTTCTCCGCATCATGGACCCGGATGCTGTTGATGATATTTAATATCATGGTCAAGAGGATCACGCCCATACCCAGGGCCACTGCCACCACAAATACGGTATTCAGCTTGCCGATAAAGGGAAGGGTGGTCATGGCCTGGCCTGGCCGCAGCCAGATGGCCTCAATGATATCCTCAAAGCCGAATATACTTCCAAAGAGGAAGCCGAATATGGTAGAAAAGAAGCCGCAGCAGCTGACGATGGCCGCCAGGCTCATCTTCTTTGCCTTGTACAGCAAAAACCCGCCGATCAGCAGGCAGAGCCCCTGGCCCGCATCGCCGAACATAAAGCCAAAAAATACGGAGTAGGTGAGGGCCACCAGGATGGTGGGGTCGATCTCATTGTAATCCGGAAGGCCGTACATCTTGATAAACATTTCAAAGGGCCGGAAAATGCCGGGATTGCGCATCTTTGTGGGCGGCTTGCTTAAAATGTCATTGTGGTCCGGCTCCAGAATCAGGAACAGATCCTTATCGGATTCGGAGTCCTGCTGGAAGGCAGCCGCATCCCGCTCCGTCATCCAGCCGCAGAGGATGAAAAAGGTATTGTCATCGTGGCAGGTGCAGGCGGCAAGCTTGCGCACATCAAAATTCCGGGTGTACCGGTTTAAGCGTCCGGCCGCGCCCAAAAGCACGGCCTTGCGGCTCTCTAAGAGGGCCTGCCGCTCCTGGTTAAGCTTTTCCAGAGATGCCTTGCAGCTGGCAATCCGCTTCTGCAGGTCATCTGCGGCCTCCTTCGGCGTACCCTCGTAGCCATCGGGAACGAAAAGCCGCTCGAAATGCATGGAAGCGTAGATGGCATCCACCTTATCTGCGCAGGGCGCCGGAGTGAAATAAACCAGCCATACATACTCCTCATCCTCCCGGCACTTAAAGAGGATGGTGTCCACCGCGTCATAGACGAAGGACTGGAACTTCTCAAAGTATTCCAGGGAAATCCGCCCGAAACGGAACTTAATGCACCGGAAATGCAGGATACTGGAGATATCGTAATTCAGCTGGGTGAATGGAGCCACCTGCTCGTAGGTGTCCGTCAGCTTGTCTAACTGCTCCTTAAGCGCAGCTTCCTGGCTGCTTATCTGCGAGAGGGCTTCTCGCACGGAACGAACGGCGTCCACTGCCTCATCCAGGCCAAGCTCCTGCCCGGCCGCCCCATTTTCCGAAAGGCTCTGGACCAGCTCGTTTGCCAGCTTCCACTCCTCCCGGTAGGGATTCGTCTCCACAAAGGGCCTTAAGTCTTTCACGCTGCGAAGCTCGGAAAGGGCATTTTCCAGATGGATCTCATACTTAGATAAGTAGGTGTCCACCACCCGGTCAAATTCCGTCTTCGGGGCTGTGAGACTTAGGAATTTCATCTTTTCAATCACAACAGGTTACCCCCTTTACGTCATATTCATCACGGAAGCCAGGATCTGGGCCTGGTTTAAGCCGTAACGGATACTTTCAATAATATTGATAATCCGGTGAATTTCCTCTTCCTTAAAATAAAGGTAGGAATTAACCGTAGCTATGGAGTATGGATCCTTCTGGGCGGTCATCCGGTAAGCACGCTTAAGAATTTCCTGGGAA
Organism: Lachnospiraceae bacterium; assembly: GCA_017889125.1. Lineage (GTDB taxonomy): Bacteria > Bacillota > Clostridia > Lachnospirales > Lachnospiraceae > Caccovicinus. The sequence continues at coordinate 4,831 of JAGHER010000050.1, read as the reverse complement.
AGCTTTTCCGGATTAGGCATTGTGCTTACGTCGGTGATGGGAAGGTTTCCATAATAGGTAGTGCCCAGGATCTGGAAAAATTCTTCCAGATTGCCGGCCTCCGCCATCTGGCGAAGCTGTTCCGGACGCAGGCGGTACTGAATGGGGATCAGCAGTGCCAGGATCTGCGCTGGCTCCATGTGGTAAAATTTCAGGCTTCGGTAAATCCACTGGATATTCAGCATATCCAGCCTGCCGCCGAAGCACTGGGAGATGGCTTCACGCTCTCCCTTTTTCAGGTGCTTGTTTTTTACCTTCCACATGGTCTTAAAGTAAATTAAATCCAGGTTCATCTCATAGTCAAAAAGCGTCATATGCTCCTGATTGTTCAGATGGACCAGCATGGGATAGTAAGGAGAGCCGACCAGATTTGCGGTAAATTCCGACAGGCTCCGGGATGAGGACAGCCGGATTAAATCCACATGGGAGTGGCGGGCAAAAAAGTCCGCAAACCGGGACAAATCCAGCTCCAGAGGCTGACGCCCCATAATGCTTCGCAGGCACCGCTTCAGTATAGCGATCTCATAATGCATAAAGTACAGGTCCAGAAATTTTCTCTGGGAAAGATTGGAGAACCGGTACAGCTTGGAGAAATCGTGGTAGATGGCCTGGAGAAGCAGCTGCTCGATCTGGCCACGGTGCAGCTCGCCGGATTCGGTGCCGCCAAATATCGGGGAATAGGAGGGGAGGCTCTTTAAAAAGTCCACGGCGCTGGTTACCGAGTCCAGACCCGCCATTTCCCGGAAGCCCTCATCGGAAATCAGCCGGCTTTTCATGGCCTTGGTTTTTGTGGTCAGCCCGCCGTAGGTTAGCAGATTTCCCATAAGCTCACTCCTTTATCATCTGCTGGAAGCAGGAAGCAGCCAGCTGGGCGTGGTTTTGCTGGTAGATTTCCTCCAGCTCGTCCAGAACCTTCTGACCGGCCGCTTTCTGACTTTCCAGTTTTTCCTGCATTTCGGCTTTCATCCGTTTCTGCAGCTCGTCAAGCTGTTTGGCGGTGGCTTCTTCCAGCTGCTGGTCGAAGGCGGCCGTCTTTTCCTTTATTTCCGCGGCGTAGGCGGTTTTCCGGTCATTCATGCTGTCCATGACGGAAGACGCGGCTTCTTCAATTTCGGATATATTTTTAATCAGCTTATCCACAATAGTCCTCCTTTTCTCATTTTTTTCAGTTTTGTATTCCTTTCATATGATACTACAAACGAAAGCGAAAAAGCCATGACGAATATTACAATTAAACGCCATAAAGACAGGGAAAATTAGGCGAGGTGCATTAAAAATGTGAAGAATATATCAAATAAGTAAAAAAACCGGCGAAACACCTGCTGCGGGAAATGTTCCGCAGGCAGATATTCCGCCGGAGGGGGGTGCTACTGGGTCAGATAAGCGGTAGCCACGTAGGCGTCCTGGCCGTCATAATTGATGATTGTCCACTGGCTGTCATAGGTACCGGTGACATTGACCTCCGTATCCGGGGGAAGCTGTACCAGGATAGAAGCACTGGTGGAGGGCTCCGTGCGCACATTCAGCGTGGCTGTGGTGCGGTATACGGCAGCCTGGGGCTGGGGGCTCTCCTGGGTGGCATCATCCGGCGCCAGAGCGTCTGCATTGGCAGGCGTGGACTCCATGGTTACGGATTCTGAGGGCGCCGTGGTCTGGGGCTGCGTCTCCTTGGTATCTCCTGAGGGGAGCAGGGCCCGGATGATCAGGATTAAAAGGACTACGCATATGATCGGAATCAGGATGCGCAGGATATCCTCCGCCGGGGATTTCTTCTTCCGTCTGCGGGCGGTTGAGGAGCCGGTCCGGGAGCGGGAAGATGTGCTGCGGGCAGACGAACGGCCGGAAGTCCGGTTCGAGGACGTGGAAGCTGTCCGCCGCCGTCTCGGGTTATAATCATTCGAAAAAGCGTAAACCTCCTGGGACAGGATGTGGTACGCCTGGTTGGCATCGGATGCATTCGCATAGCCCTCGTGAACCGCTTTATTTCCAAGGATGCGGATACGGTGGTAGTGCTCCATGGTGGTTTTGCTGATCCACTTGGTCTCGTAGAGCTGGTCGATCATCTCCTGCAGGTCGCTGCCGTCCAGGATCAAGGCCTTCTCCGCCAGGCACTTTACCATGACTTCCAGGGTCTGCCTGGACTTAATCATCGCCATGTTGTACTGCTTTTGTCCGATCAAACGTTCAGTTTCATTTACCCCCTGCTGAATCTGCTCCCAGGGGCTGTTCGCATCTGCCATAATCAGGTCCTCCTTTGATCGCATCTATGTAGATGGAATAGAATCATCATCATATCTGCTATTATACAGGATTTCGACAAATTGTGCATCAGATTTTGCTGATATTTTTGCAAAATCAGAGGAAAGATGAGACACGGCACAGGTGCCGGGCAGAAGCGGGGCGGCGGCTATGCATCACGGCTGATCCATCACGGCTGCGCAAAGCGGCATCCATTCCGGCTGATCCATTCCGGCTGCGCAAAGCGGCATTGCAAAGTCGGGCCGGGGATGTTACAATGGATTTGTTACCTTGGACATAAGTATCCAGGACAGAATGGAGGAAATCAACATATGAGACTGCGTCACATACCCGGTGCGGAGGAGGCTATCGCCCAAAGCCCCTATGTGGTACAGGAGCCGGAGCTGGAGAAGGGAAAATGGGCCGCCCGCTTCGGAAATGATCATCCCATTGAGATCGAGGTGGGCATGGGCAAGGGCCGTTTTATCATGGAGCTGGCCCAGCGGCATCCGGAACGGAATTTTATCGGTATTGAGCGCTATTCCAGCGTTCTTCTCAGAGGCCTTGAGAAGCGGGAGCAGCTGGAGCTTCCGAATATCTGGTTCTTGTGCATTGATGCAAAGCAGCTTGGAGATATCTTTGCACCGGGAGAGGTGTCACGGATTTATCTGAATTTTTCGGATCCATGGCCAAAGGACCGGCACGCAAAGCGCCGTCTGACCTCGCCGGAATTTATGAACGTTTACCGTCAGATTCTGGCTGACGAGGGGCAGGTGGAATTTAAGACGGACAATCAGGGGCTTTTTGCCTATTCTCTGGAATCCATTCCGGCCGCCGGCTGGAAGCTTTCTGAGGTTACCTGGGATCTGCACCGCTCGCCCATGGCCCAGGAGAATGTGATGACGGAATACGAGATGAAGTTTTCTGCCCTGGGCAATCCCATCTGCAAGCTGACTGCGGTGAAGGGGGATAAGGAAAAGGCGGATTAACGCATTTTCCCTGCCGGATCTGCGCGCGGCCGGAAATCCTGACCGGTTATCGTCATAGGATAGGGTAAGAGCCTGTGAAAGGCGGAAGGCAGATGGCCATAAGCAGCAAGGTAAAGCGCACCCTGGAGAAGAAATTCAGCGGGAATCCGGAGCTGAATAAAGAGGTCCTTCGCTGGAAAAAATCATTAGAAGAGGTTAACCGTCGGCTGAACAATGCAGACAGCGGCGGAAAGAAGGAAGCTTAAGGAAATCAAAGGAGGAAATACAATGGCAGAGAAATTTACGAGTGCAAATTTTGAGGCAGAGGTACTGCAGGCAGGAATGCCGGTTCTGGTGGACTTTTACGCGGACTGGTGCGGCCCCTGCAAGATGATGGCTCCTGCAGTGGAGGCTGCGGCAGACAGCTACAATGGCCGCATCAAGGTAGGAAAGATTAATGTGGATGAGAACGGCGATGTGGCTGAGCGCTACGGCGTGATGTCCATTCCTACGCTGATCCTGTTTAAGGATGGAGCAGAATTTAAGCGGATGGTGGGCCTGCAGTCTAAGGGCGCGCTTCACGCGATGATGGATTCGGCACTGTAGAAGAAGTGTGCTTAAGAAACGGAGTTCTGTATGGGGCGGCGGTTCCTGAAGTGGAGGGAACGCCGCCCTGATGCGTTTCCGGAACGAAAAAGCGGTTTCCCTGCGGTTCCCGGAGCAAGGAGAGATGCGCGTCTCCATGCGGATTTACCGGCAAAACTGTGGGAATTTTTGTAAAAATAAAAATTTTTGAAAAAATTTAAAAAAGGGCTTGATTTTTTCTCTGGGATGCGGTAGAATAAATACCGTTCCGATGAGAACAAGCGCCTTTAGCTCAGTTGGTAGAGCAGTAGACTCTTAATCTATTTGTCCAGGGTTCGAGTCCCTGAAGGCGCACGAAGATGCGGCAGCTTTCAGTTATTTTGAAAGCTGTCTTTTTTTGCTTGACAGAGCTGATTTTTCGCTGTAGAATTACTTAGGAAACTAAGATATGGGAGAAGGGAGGGAAAGGACATGACATCTCTGACGCGAAGTGCTGCACGCTACGTGAGCAAGCTTTCCAACAAGCTGCGCCGCAGGCTTGACATGCTGTCCTCGCGGAAGGAGTTCAGCGGTTCTCAGGGAAGGACCCTTCATTTTCTTTTGGCTCAGACGCAGGATGTGTTTCAGAAGGATATTGAGGAGGAGTACAGCATCCGCCCCTCCACAGCCACAGAGCTGCTGAAGCAGATGGAGAAAAACGGACTGATTCTGCGGGAGACCGTGCCTTATGACAACCGGCTGAAACGGATCGTTCTTACGGAGAAGGCACTGCAGTACCGGCAGCAGGTGGTGGAGGACCTTACGGACTTAGAGGAGACGCTGACCAGAGGGATATCGGAGGAGGATCTGGATATTTTCTTTGGGGTGATTGAGAAGATGATGGATAACCTGGCGGATTAAGCATTTTGCCTGAGGAGGATTCAGGAAAATGCAGCGGCAAGTTATCCATTCTTATTGGGCAAATACTTAGGAAACTAAGCGACGGCATGCAAAACAAAACG